>JBOGWU010000166.1:0-7024 GCA_050693935.1 Actinomycetota bacterium
TTGTCAGCCCGGCTCAACTCGACGGGCAGGCCGCGATGTACGAGCGCCGCCGGCTCATCGACGAGGTCATCAAGACCGGCGTCCCCGCCGCCGCGGCGGCCGAGCGGGATCGCTCCAACTCGGGCGCGCTAGCGATCCTCTATCTCCTGGTGCCGCTGTTGGTCATCGGGTTCCTGATAGTCAACGGCAACGACGAGAGCGGCACGGCGGAGGAGGGCGCTCCGCCGGCGGCAGAGGAAGGCCAACCAGCCGGTGGCGGCGGACCCAACACCATCGTGGCGGCCGACGTATCCTTCGAGACCGACGAGCTCACCGGCGAGGCCGGCGCTCCCGTCAGCGGCACGCTCGACAACCAGGACTCGGTCGAGCACAACATCGCCTTCTACATGAGCGAAGAGGAGACCTCGGATCCTTCGGCGGCGTTCTTCACCAGCGAAACCGCCACCGCGGGCTCGAGCGTCGACTTCGAGTTCGACGCCCCCAAGGAGCCGGGCGACTACCCGTTCGTCTGTGACTTCCACCCCACGACCATGACCGGCACGCTGACCGTCGAGGGCGGGGGCGGCGGATCTGGCGGCGAAGGCTCCGAAGGAGGAGGTGGGGGCTAGACCGGCCCCGCCGTGATGCTGCTCGCGCACGGCACGGCCGCTCCCCAACCCGGAATCACTGCAGTGCTGGGCGCGTGGCCGTTCGAGCCATTGGTGTGGCTCGGCATCGGAACCGCGGCGTGGTGGTACCTGCGAGCCTACGCACGCGTCCCCGCCTACCCCGCGGTGCGGCGCAAGCATTTCCTGGCCGGCCTCGGCGCGATGGGCGTGGCGCTTGCAAGTCCGATCGCGGTCTACGAGGGCTCGCTGTTCTGGGTGCACATGGTGCAGCATCTCCTTCTCACCATGGTCGTGGCGCCCTTGCTGCTTCTGGGAGCTCCGGTGACCCTGTGGTTGCGGTCGGCGCCACCGGCCAAGCGAAGGGGGGTGCTGCGCGTGCTGCACTCGCATCCGGCGCGGACACTCACGCATCCGGTGGTGACCTGGTGTGCGTTCGCGCTGGTCATGTGGGTCACCCATTTCACGCCGCTCTACGACCTCGCCGTCGAGAACGAGCCCGCTCACATAGGAGAGCACGCCGCCTACCTGGGCGCGGCTTGCCTGTTCTGGTGGCCGGTGATCGGCCTCGAACCATCTCGGGCGCGCCTCGGCTGGCCCGGGCGCATCGTTTACGTCCTGCTGGCAATGCCACAGCAGAGCTTCCTCGGGGTCGCGATTCATCAAGCAAGCTCGCCGCTGTACGCGCACTACGAGACGCTGGCGAGACCGTGGGGACCCACCCCACTCGCAGATCAACGGCTCGCGGGAACTCTGATGTGGGTCGCTGGTGACTTCCTGTTCATCGGCGCGCTGGCCTTGGTCGTGCTGGCCTGGATGCGACACGAACGGCGCGCGACCGAGCATCTGGACCGCCGTCTCGACCTAGCCGAAGGAATGGCCACCGGCGATGGGTTGAAGCCGTGAAGAGCCTCGACTCCTGAAGGAAGAGTCAGAAGACGATGACGTCGACGGCGATGGCCGCGAACAGCAGCGCGAGATAGTAGATCGAGAGCCGGAACAGCCGCCACGCATTCTTGGTGTCCGGCTTGCGGTAGAGCTTGACCGCCATCGTGATGAACGCGCCGTTCAGGACCAGAGCCGCCCCCAGATAGAAGAGCCCGAGTCGCGCAACCGAGAACAACGCCAGGCACATCGCAAAGAGCAGGAAGCTATAGAGCAGGATGTGGCGCGTCGTCTCCCTGACCCCGTAGACGACCGGCATCATCGGCACCTTTGCCGCGGCGTAGTCCTTCTCGTACTTGAGAGCAAGAGCCCAGAAGTGGGGCGGCGTCCAGTAGAAGATGATTCCGAACATCACAAGCGCTGCGAGGTCAATGGTGCCCGTGACCGCCGACCAACCCACTAGCGCCGGGACCGCTCCCGCGGCACCACCGATGACGATGTTCTGCGGCGTGGTTCGTTTCATTCCGAGCGTGTACACGAAGACGTAGAAGAGCAGCGCGCAGATCGCAAGCACCGCGGAGATGGTGTTGACCGTCACGGCAAGGAAGCTGAACGCCGTCACCCCCAGACCGATGCCGAAGAGCAATGCGCTGCGAGCGGGCACCTTGTGCATCGGAAGCGGTCGCTTGCGCGTGCGCCCCATCACTTGATCGATGTCGCGATCGACGTAGCAGTTGATGGCGTTGGCGCCGCCGGCGGCGAGCGTTCCTCCGATGAGCGTGTAGAGCACGAGCAGCGTCGATGGCCATCCCTCCGCGGCGAGCACCATCGACGGCACCGTGGTGACGAGCAGCAGCTCGATGATGCGCGGCTTGGTGAGTGCGATGTAGGCGAACACGAGGTCCTTGGCGCGGGGCCGGACGAGAGGGTCCGGTCCCTCGGGCTCATCTCGACGCGCTCTGGGGCGAGCAACTTCGACCGGCAGCGACTCCGCGCGGCTCATCTGCCCGTCCCCTCCAGCGCAACCCGCGAAGCCGGCGCCGGACGGCGCTCTGCGACGCGTTCGAGCGACGGGTGGGTGACGACCGCGAGCCCGACGAGGCTCGCCCAGATGCCTCCGCCACTCAGGAGATGAAGGGTGACGACGACAGGGTTGAGGTCGGTCCACACGTTGGCCGCCCCGATTATCGTCTCGAGGGCAAACAGCCCGAGCGCGGCCCGCGCGAGCCTCGCGCCGAGCCCGGCCCTGCGTCTGATGACTCTCAGGCAGAAGACCAACAGCAGCACCCCGACAACCGCTGCCAGGGCCCGATGAACGAAATGAACCAGAAAGACCTCGCTGCCGAGATCCGGGATGAGCCGGCCGTCGATGAGCGGCCATGCTGGTGGGCGGTCGGGGTACGAGCTGAGGTAGGAGCCCACCATGAGCAGAACCAGCACCGCGAGCGCAACGCCCAGCGCCTGCCGGCTAAGCGAGGCGTCGGCCTCGACCCGCAGCGTGCCCTGGTCGGCACTCACCTTGGTCACGATGTAGATGAGCAGCGCCAGCAGGCTCATCGAGCCCACGAGATGGATCACCACCGTCTCGGCCTTCAGCTCCTGAATCACGACCAGGGCTCCCAGCAGCGCCTGAAGGATCACCAAAGCCAGGGCGGCGAGGGTGGGCCGCAGCACTCGGGGGTTGTCACGGAAGTGACGCAGGGCGAGAATCGCCAGGCCGAGGATCATGAAGCCGACGATCATTGCCACGAAGCGGTGGGAGAACTCGATGATCTCTGCGCGGGTCTCGAGCGCGGGCGCCAGGCGACCGTTGCACGCGGGCCAGTCGTCGCCACAACCGAGTCCGGATTGTGTGGCGCGCACCAAACCACCGATGGCCACCAGGATGAAGGTCGCGAATAGCGAGATGATCGAGAGTCTGCGGAAGCGAGTCATGCGAGCGCAATGTTAGCCGCTTTCCTAGGTACCAACGCGGGCTACCCTGGGTCAGACATGAGAACAAGATCACGTACCTTTGCGCTCGTCGTGCTTGCCGCCCTGCTGATGGCGGCTTGTTCCGGAGGAGCAGAGGAACCCAGCGACGAGACGTCGGATTCCTCGCCCAAGGACTTCTCCGAGCCCTTCGGAGACGCCGAAGTCTATCCCGTGTTCGTCAGCTCCGAGCTGACCGTCGGAAGCAACCGCTTCATCATCGGGCTGCTCGACAGCAACGATGCGCCAGTGAACGATCCCGATATCGACGTCACCGTCGACTTCTACGACCTGAAGGAGCCCGAAGCCAGACCGTCGGGCTCGGCCGATTTCAACTACGTCGAGTCGGTGCCGGGCAAGCGAGGCGTATACGTCAGCACCGTCGAGTTCGACGCTCCCGGCAAGTGGGGGGCGGAGGTTCATCTCAGCGGAGGTGGCGTGGACGAGAGCCTGCGCGGGAGCTTCGACGTGAAGGAGGACTCGTCGACTCCATCGCTGGGCGAGGCGGTCCCCCCGTCGGACACGCTGACCGCGGCGGACGCCAAGAACCTGTCGGTGATCTCCACCGACACCAAGCCTGATCCCGACTTCTACAGGCTCTCCATCGCCGAGGCGGTGAAGGCCAAGCGGCCGTTCGTCGTCGCGTTCGCGACTCCCAAGTTCTGCGCCAGCGCCACCTGCGGCCCGACTCTCGACATCGTGAAGGGTGTGGCCGGTGACTTCCCCGAGGTCAACTTCCTGCACGTCGAGCCGTACGACAACCTGGATAAGCCCGACAAGCTCAAGCCGATCCCCGCGGTCGGCGAATGGGGGTTGCCGAGCGAGCCGTGGGTGTTCGTCGTCGACGCCGGCGGCAAGCTGCTTGCGAAGTACGAGGGAGTGCTCAGCGCGGACGAGCTGCGCAAGGACCTGAGCTCGCTCAACTAGCTGTGGTGGGCTACCTCTGGTCGCGGAACCTGAGGCTGGGGCCCCCTATCACCTGAACCGTCCTGTCTCCGGCGGCCGCCTTCGCCTGGTCGATTGCAGACGTGACGCCGTCGCCCACGAACGTGAACGTGAGGTGCTGTTTCGGCGGGGTCGCCGGGGGATGGTGAGTAGCCGTTGAACGGTTCAGTGGTCTCCGTCGGCGTCGCTGATCGAGGTGGCGAACAGCTCACCGTCGCGTTCTTCGACCTCTACTCTTAGTGGCGCACCGGACGACAGGTGCTCGCTGATGTGGCCGAGGTTGTAGTCGTAGTCGACCTCGGGGTCGATGAGGATCTCGAAGGTCTCGTCTCCTTGCTTGATCTCGATACTTTCCACATCTCCTAGAGACTTCGCATCGACCTTGACCACAGGGCCGGTGACCTCGTCCCGTCCAGCGCCACCATCCGCGACGGAGTCATCACCACACGCGGAGAAAACGAGCATGCCGGCGAGCAGTAAGACCCGCGGGATCAACAACAGGCGCGAAGAGCGAGATCGCATCGGTCTAGGGTAGCGGCGCGATGTCGGTTACATCACGATCCTTTGATCCCACTCTCGACGACCTTCGCAGCGCGGTCGACGAAGATCTTCACGCGTTCCTGCGCCGTCACGCCGCAGAGCTCCCCGAAAACTTGGAGTTGATCGACGAGCTGTGGCGCATGATCTCCGCGGGCGGCAAGAGGCTCAGACCGGCGTTCTGTTACTGGGGCTACCGGGCCGGAGGTGGCGAGCACACAACGCAAATCGTCAGGGCGGCGGGAGGGCTGGAGCTCCTTCACACCTTCGCGCTGGTACACGACGACATCATGGACACCTCGGACGAGCGCCGGGGGCAGCCGACCGTACATGCCCTGCACGGCATCCCGGTGGCGGTTCTCGCCGGAGACCTTGCGTTGGTGCTGGCCGATTCCTGCTTGTTCGAGTCGGGATTCGACGCCGAGCAGATGAGCCGGGCTATGCACGCCTACCAGATGATGCGACAGGAAGTGATCGCGGGGCAGTACCTCGACGTGCGGGCCGAGGTAAGGACCTCGATCACCGAAGAGGAAGCGCGGCGAATCGCAGTGCTCAAGAGCGGCCGCTACTCGATCGAGAAGCCTCTGGTCATCGGCGCCTGTCTGGCCGGCGCTACCGACGAGGTGGTCTCTCATCTCGCCGCCGCGGGGGAGCCATTGGGAGAGGCCTTTCAGTTTCGCGATGACCTGCTCGGCTCTTTCGGCGAGCGCGCGGCCACCGGCAAACCAGTGGACTCCGACATCCGAGAGGGCAAGCGGAACTTGCTCTACGCGCGAACCCTAGCGTCGCTGTCGGGCGACGAGCGCGCCTTCTTCGTCGAGAAGTGGGGTGGCGGAGGATTGTTGACCGAGGGCGAGGTCGGTCGTCTGCGGACGTTGATCGAGGCCTCGGGCGCGCGCGCCGAAGTGGAAGCCCTGACCTTCGAGCTTGCCGAGCTCGCTCGTGCGCATCTGAAAGAGGCGCCGATCGAGCCGGAGGCGCGCGCCGCGCTGCTGTCGTTGGCCGACCTCGCGATCAACCGATTGGTGTGATCGAGTGAAGGCAGGCCAATCTGTTTTTGCGGTCTCGCCGAGCCGACCCCGCGTGGCAAGCATGTAGATTTGGGCTTCACGACAATTCGTTTCATTTGCCGTGCCTAACTAGGAGCAGTATTGGATCCCGAACAGATCTACCAGGAAGTGCTACAGGAAGAGCAGCAGAAGGGTAGTTCAGCCCCCGTTGCGGAGGGGCGCGCCAAGTCGGCGCGGGCCCGAGCCGAGGCGGGTTCGCCTCACCCCAAGGAGCCGAAGTGGTGGCCCGGAGCCCAGCCACACCTCGAGGGCGGTGAGGCGGCCGAGGAGCCCGCCGAAGAGGCGGCGGCCGAGGAGCCCATAGCGGAAGAGCCGGCAGCCGAGGAACCCGTAGCGGAAGAGCCGGCAGCCGAGGAACCCGCCGCGGAGCCGGCCGCCGCGGAGGCGGCCCCCGCACCCGAGCCCGCTCCGGAAACAGAAACCGCTCCGGAAACAGAGACCGCACCCGCCGCCCTAGCGACGGAAACCGCTCCCGCGGCCCAGCCGGCCGCGGCCCCGGCGGCGACCGCCACCGCGACCCCGAGCCCGGTCCCCACCACGGGCGTCAGCCACGGCACCGCCACCGGAAACCGCATGCGTCCCGAGGACGGCGTCGCGAGTCCGGCTCAACTCGACGGGCAAGCCGCGATGTACGAGCGCCGCCGGCTCATCGACGAGGTCATCAAGACCGGCGTTCCCGCCGCCGCGGCGGCCGAGCGGGATCGTTCCAACTCGGGCGCGCTCGCGATCCTCTATCTCCTGGTGCCGCTGCTGGTCATCGGCTTCCTGATTGTCAACGGCAACGAGGAGAGCGGGACGGCGGAGGAGGGCGCTCCGCCGGCGGCGGAGGGGGCACCAGAGGGTGGTGGCGGACCCAACACCATCGTGGCGGCGGACGTGTCCTTCGAGACCGACGAGCTCACGGGCGAGGCCGGCGGTACGGTCAGCGGCACGCTGGACAACCAGGACTCGGTCGAGCACAACATCGCCTTCTACATGAGCGAGGAGGAGACCTCGGATCCTTCGGCGGCG
>JBOGWU010000167.1:0-3426 GCA_050693935.1 Actinomycetota bacterium
CTGTCCGCAGCCCATATAGCGATTTGTCGACAAGTAGTCATGGCGACGGTTAGGGAGGCTGCATGGAGGAATCTCACCGTTACAACGGCACCACGCAGGTTCTGAGCGAGCGCGTCTCCGAGCTCGAGGAGCGGCCCCGCCACGACGACGATCGCCCCTCCGACCGGGGGGTGCTCGAACCCCTCGACGAGCCCGGTCGCAACGCCCGGATAATCGCTCTGGCCAATCAGAAGGGTGGAGTCGGCAAGACGACCTCGGCCATCAACTTGGGGGCCGCGCTCGCGGAACTGGGGCAGCGGGTGTTGCTGGTGGACTTCGACCCTCAGGGCGGTTGCGCCATCGGGCTCGGGATTCAGCCCGACGAGCTCGAGGTCACCATCTACAACTGCCTGCTCGACCGCGACACCACGCCCGACGAGGCCATCATCAAGACGCAAATCGAGAACCTCGAACTGCTTCCCTCCAACATCGACCTGTCCGCGGCCGAGCTCATGCTGTCGGGCGAGGTGGCCAGGGAGCAGTCGCTATTGAGGGTGCTCGCACCGCTGCGCCCCGATTACGACTTCATGCTGATCGACTGCATGCCGTCGCTTGGTCTGCTGACGGTCAACGCTCTCACGGCCGCCGACGGCGTCATCATCCCGCTCGAGTGCGAGTACTACGCCCTGCGGGGGATGGCCCAGCTGATGGACTCGATAGGGATCGTGCAGGAAAGGCTTAACCCTCGACTTCACGTTGACGGAATCGTCGCGACCATGTACGACCGTCGCACACTCCACAGCCGTGAGGTGTTGACCACGGTCGAGGATGCGTTCGGGAAGAAGCTGTTCGAGACGGTGGTGCGCAAGACGATCCGGTTCGCGGAGGCCCCGGTCGCGGGGCAGCCGATCCTGTCCTACGCCCCGACCTCAAACGGGGCATCCGCTTACAGAAGGCTAGCCAAGGAGGTGATGGAGCGTGTCTCGACGAGCCAGTTTGCCGGGAGCTGAGGAGCTGTTTCGCAGGACCTCGGACCGACCCCGCGAAGCGCGTCCCAGCTCGGAAACAAATCAGCAAGACGCTAAGTCGACAAAGCTACAAGTCGCTACTCCAGCAGAGGAGGCCCCGGCTCAGCCCGCCACGACGCCCAAGGCGCCGAAGCACGACGAGAAGATCACGTTCTACTGCACCTCCGACGACCTGATGGCGATCGAGCAGACCCGGCTCGAGCTCCGAGCCAAGTACGGAACCGCGGCCGACCGCGGAAGGATCGTCCGGGCCGCGCTGTCCTACGTGCTCGAGGACTTCAGCGCGCGGGGAGAGGACTCGGTGCTGCTCCGCAAGCTCAACAACTGAACCTCGATCCAAGCACTCACACACAAGAGGGCCGGCCGCAAGTGGGGCCGGCCCCTTGCGCGTCCTATAACGCTCTACTGAAACTTTAGTGACGGCCGGCCCCGGAGTCATCGAAGGGTCGGGAAAATAGACCAGAGGCGTCGAGGCGCGGTGACTAATCTACAGATCGGCTTGTGGAGATGTCCACATGTCTCTATAGCAACATAGGAACTTGGTGAGAAGAGGACTAGGTGCCAAATCGATGTGGACGACCACCTGCGCCGATGCCGCCGAGAGGCGGTCTATTCGTCTCCTTATCAACTTGTCGAGAAGAAGACAAGGCGACCGCCACGCGGGCGCGGAGAAGGGCCGATCGAGCAGGCGAGTGTGGGCGTAAGGTCATGATGTCGCGACTATAAAGCAAAAGTGGAGGGTTAGGCAAGTGCCGGCCGGACGTCACAGGACGGTTCGGAGGACGAACTCCTGGATGTCGATGATGAGGGGCTGGAGGACGGTGAAGCCTCCGAAGAAGACCAGGCCCAACAGGATGATGAATCCGTAGCGATCGAGGAAGTAGATGATCTTCTGCTTGCTCGGCGGCAGAAAGATCGTCAGGAGACGCGAGCCGTCCAGCGGTGGCAGGGGAATGAGGTTGAAGACCGCCAGGATGACGTTGATCGAGGAGAACGTCAGAAAGAAGGTGGCGACCTGGCCGGCCAATCCGGTCGGGATGCCCGTTATCAGGTTCACCCCCGACAGGCGGGCTCCGATGGCTCCCACGAAGGCGAGCACCAGGTTCATGGCGGGTCCGGCCAGCGCAACGATGGCTCCACCGAAGCGCTTGGAGCGCAGCGCGGTGGGCCGGAACTCCACGGGCTTCCCCCAGCCGAAGCCGACCAGGACTATGAAGATGGTCCCCAGCGGATCGAGGTGGCGGGTGGGGTTGAGGCTCAGCCGGCCCATGGCGCGGGGGAGCCGGTCGCCCTGCATGTCGGCGGCCCACGCGTGGGCGAACTCGTGAAGCGCGATGGCGAAGATGATGGACACCGCGAGCAGCACGAAGGCCAGCGGGTCGCTGCGGAGTAGATCGAGAGGTGTGCTCATGGGCCCGGTATTGTAGGCGGCCTCGAGCCACGTAAGTGTCATGGCACGCGGAAGGATAAAGCTAAACGTGAACCTTATTGAGAGCTCTCGCAGGCGGGTCTTCAGCGGTGTGCAACCCACCGGCGAGCCCCATCTGGGCAATTACATAGGAGCCTTCAGGCGGTGGGTCGCGCTGCAGGACGAGTTCGAATCGTTCTTCTGCATCGTGGATCTGCACGCCATGACGATGCCCTGGGACCCGAAGCGGTTGAACGACCAGAGCCGGCTTACGGGGGCCGTGTTACTCGGCTGCGGCATCGACCCCGACAAGGCCGTCCTGTTCCGCCAATCGCAGGTCGCTCAGCACACCGAACTCGCCTGGATCCTCACCTGCGTGGCGCGGATGGGCGAGCTTCGCCGGATGGTGCAGTTCAAGGAGAAATCCAAGGGGGAGACGGAGGCGGTGGGGGCGGGGATCCTCACCTACCCAGTGCTACAGGCGGCCGACGTGCTGCTGTACCAGGCGCACGGGGTCCCCGTCGGCGAGGACCAGCGCCAGCACATCGAGCTGATGCGGGACCTGGGGACTCGTTTCAACAAGACCCTGGGCAGGACCTTCGTGATCCCGGAACCCTGGATCGCCGAGGAGGGGGCCAAGATCCTCGCCCTCGACGATCCCGGCGAGAAGATGAGCAAGTCGTCGACGAGGCCCGGCTCGTTCATCTCGGTGTCCGACCCGCCGGAGGTGGTCGCCAAGAAGATCCGCTCGGCCGTGACCGACTCGGGCCGGGAGGTGACTGTGGGCGAGGACAAGCCCGCCCTCACCAACCTCTTGACGATCTACTCGATCCTCGAGGGCACCCCAGTCCAGGAGCTCGTCCAGCGGTTCGAGGGGGCCGACTACGCCCCCTTCAAGGGGGCCCTGGCCGAGTGCGTGGTGGAGCACCTTCGGCCCATCAGGGATCGCTATCTCGGGCTGATGGACGACCCTCCCGAGCTCGACCGTCTGCTGGCGCACGGTGCCAAACG
>JBOGWU010000168.1:0-5249 GCA_050693935.1 Actinomycetota bacterium
CGTCGCCTCAAAGGCCTGAACCAGCAAAGCGGTTACAGTGGTTGCATGAACCAAAGCACTCCCGAGTCCGTCGCGCTCGTCGCGGACTTCGTCAACACTCGCGACCTGGAGGATGGGTCCGACACCATCGACTCGCCGCGCGCTCTGCGGGCTTGGACTCTGAAGCGAATGAACGTCCGCGTTCGCGCGCTGGATGAGGACGACTGGGGCGAGGCGGTTCGCGTTCGAGAAGCGCTACGCGAGGTACTCGACTCGCACGGTGCCGAACGACTCGATCGCGGGGTGCTGAGAACGCTAAACCGTGCCGGAGCCGCGGCTCGAGTCGGCGTCAGATGGGAAGACGACGGGGCTGCGAGTTTCGCCCCCACCAATGCGGGAGTAGGTAGCGTCCTCGGTCCGATCTTCGCCGCGATCGTCACGGCCCAGGGCGACGGAACGTGGGAGCGACTCAAGATCTGTCCCTCAGAGGACTGCCGGGCCGCGTTTTACGACCACTCGAAGAACCACTCGGGGAAGTGGTGCACGATGCGTGTCTGCGGCAACCGGGCCAAGACCCGCGCTTATCGGGAGCGGCACGAAAGCGAGTGAGAAAGCGAGTGAGATGACCGCGGTTCAACTGTCTCGTCATGATGCGCGGCGAGCCCTCCTCAAGGCTCAAGGCTTCATCGGCGCGCCCGACCGCAGGGCTGGGGTGGCAGGAGTGCTGCGCTCGCTGGGAGCGGTCCAGCTGGACACCATCTCGGTTCTCGCCCGAAGTCACGAGCTCGTGACGTACGCGCGTCTTGGGGCGGTTTCAAGGAAGAGGGTGGAGAACACCTACTGGAACAGCGAGGACGCCTTCGAATACTGGGCCCACGCCGCCTGCATCCTTCCTCTCGAGGTCTGGCCCTATTTCGAGTTCAGACGCCGGCGTTCCCAGGTGCGCCACGCCGACAACGGCTACCAGAAGGCGGGCAAGGAGGTGCTGGCGCGCCTGCGCGGCGAGGGACCGCTCACCGCAACCGATCTCGGTGGTGCCAAGAGGGGCGGAATCTGGTGGGACTGGTCGGACACCAAGGAGGCGCTCGAGATCATGCTGGCGCAGGGCCGCGTGGTCTGTGTCGAGCGGCGCGGCTGGCGGCGCGTCTACGACCTTCCCGAGCGCGCCCTTCCGAGCCGGATACTCGACCATGTACCCGACGATCATCAGTGTTTCGCCTTTCTCGTCGAGGCCGCCGCCAGACGATTGGGAGTGGCCACGCGCCTGGACCTTGCGGATTACTTCAGGCTCAAGGTCGCCGACGTCGCCGCCGCGCTCGAGCCCGCGGGCCTGGTTCCCGTCGAGGTCAAGGGCTGGAAGGACGCGGGGCGGGCTCGGCCGGACCGCAGAGCAAACGCGGGGCGGGCTCGGCCGGACCGCAGAACAAACGCGGGGCGGGCTCGGCCGGACCGCAGAACAAATGCGTGGGCCCATCCCGAATCGCTCGGGTGGCTCGAGCAGGGCATCCGCGGCCGCCACCGCACCACGCTGCTCAGCCCCTTCGACTCGCTGGTGTGGGATCGCAATCGCACCTTTCGCGTCTTCGATTTTCATCACCGCCTCGAGGCTTACGTGCCGCGCCCGAAGCGTGTCCACGGCTACTTCGCGATGCCGCTTCTCGCCAAGGGCAAGCTGGTCGGGCGAATGGACCCGTCGCGCAAGGGCTCGACGCTCGTGGCCAACAAGCTCACCGTCGAGCCTCGTTACGTCGGGGCGATGGCTGCGGCGCTGGCGGAGGCCGCGACCTGGGTCGGGGCGGACTCCGTCGCGCTCGAGATCGTCGACCCACCCGAGCTGCGGAGCGCCCTCGAGCAATCCATCGCCGAGTTGATGTGACCGAGCGACCGAGCCCGGCGGAGATCGCGGCCGCGCGCGACAAGACGGTCCCCGATGTCATCGCTCCGGGCCTGAGCGTGTTGTTCTGCGGCTTCAACCCGGGTCTGTACTCCGGCGCGACGGGTCATCATTTCTCCCGCCCCGGTAACCGCTTCTGGCCGACTCTGCATCGCTCGGGCTTCACGCCGCGCCGGCTGGCTCCCTCAGAGGAGCGCGAGCTGCTCGACCACGCGTTGGGGATCACGAACATCGTCGAGCGGGCGACGGCCAGGGCCTCCGACCTGGACGCCGGAGAGCTCCGCGCCGGGGGAGCAAGGCTGATCGAGAAGCTGAGGGAGTTCGAGCCTCGGGTCGTGGCCATCCTCGGTGTCACGGCCGTCCGGCTTGCATTCGATGATCCCAAGGCCAAGGTGGGCCCCCAGCCGGACGCGCTGGGCGGAATCCCGGTGTGGGTGCTCCCCAACCCCAGCGGGCTCAACGCCCACTATCAGATCGACGACCTCGTCAGGGAGTTCAAGGCCCTGCGCCGCGCCTCCGGCAAGGGCAGTTAGGGGACGAGCGGGTGGCGGTTGGGGTTCGCCGGGCTCTCAAAGGCACTAAGGGGACGATTGGGCGGCTGGTGGGCACAGCGCGAAGGGGCGATTGGGGTACGTCGGACCTAAAGGGCAGTCACGGGACGAGTGGGCGGCGCACCGGCCTCGGCGCGAAGGGGCTATTTAGTACGGGGCGGTCGCTGAGCGGCCCTGGTGTACCGGAAAGGGTCGCGAGCCTGGGTTTGAGAGAGGGGCTTGCAACATGGCTACCGCTCTGCGGTACTCATGTTGCACAGGGGTCCGCGCAGTCGATTCGAGCGGGGCCTGCCAGGCCCACCACCCCTGGATTCCTCCCTTCGCTGCCGGTTTTGGGGTTTCTTGACCCTGAGGTGTCGCTAGACGCACCCTTCATGGTCCAAGAAGGTGTCGGTGGGTTTTCTGACCCTGAAGTGGGTGCATGGCCCCCTTCTGGTGGTCAGAGATGGACCGCACCCCACTGGAACGGGCCCTGCCAAGCCCCACCGCCCCGGATTCCTCCCTTCGATGCCGGTTTTGAGGTTCTTGAATCATCGGCCGACCGCAGCGCAAACCCGAAGTCAACTAATCTCAGGCCATGACCGAGTCAGGGAAGCGAGAGGCGGATCTCGCTCGAGCCATCGCTAGCGCGCGCTCGGGCGGCGCTCCTAAGTATCACGAGAAGCTCGCCCAGCAACAGAAGCTGTTCGTACGGGATCGCCTTGCGTTGCTGCTCGACGATGCCGACTCGTTCGTGGAGGACGGGCTTCTGGTAAACGCCTTGGCCGGTGACCTTCCCGCCGACGGCGTCGTTACGGGAGTCGGAACCATCGAGGGACGGCCCGTGGCGGTCATGGCCAACGATGCCACCGTCAAGGCGGGGTCCTGGGGGGCCCGAACCGTAGAGAAGATCATCCGCATCATCGAGCTGGCGCAGCGCCACGAGCACCCGCTCGTCTACCTGGTCGACTCGGCCGGGGCCCGCATCACCGACCAGGTCGACCTCTTCCCCGGGCGCCGGGGCGCGGGGAAGATCTTCTACAACCAGGTCAAGGCATCGGGGAGGATCCCACAGGTCTGCTGCCTGTTCGGCCCGTCGGCGGCCGGGGGTGCCTACATCCCGGCGTTCTGCGACGTCGTGTTCATGGTCGATGGGAACGCGTCCATGTACCTGGGCTCGCCGCGCATGGCGGAAGAGGTCATCGGAGAGAAGGTCACGCTCGAGGAGATGGGCGGGGCCCGCATGCACTGCGAGGTCTCTGGTTGCGGCGACCTTTTGGTGTCCGACGACAAGGCGGCCATCGAGGCGGCGCGCGGCTATCTCGGTTTCTTCGGCCAGAGCTTCCGCGACGACCCACCGCGCGTGGTGGGCAGGCGCCAGGCGCACACGGGTTCACTCGAGAAGTTGGTGCCGGCGGACGAGAGCCGCGAGTTCGACATGTACGCGCTGATCGCCGGACTCGTCGACGAGGCATCGTTCTTCGAGATCAAGCCCGACTTCGCGAAGGAGCTGATCACCGGTCTGGGCCGTCTCGACGGACGCGCCGTCGGCATCGTCGCCAATCAACCTGCCGCGAAGGGCGGCGTGCTGTTCGTCGACTCCGCCGACAAGGCGGCCCGTTTCGTCTGGCTCTGCGACGCCTTCAATATCCCGCTGGTGTTCCTCAGCGACGTGCCGGGATTCATGATCGGAACCGCGGTCGAACGCCAGGGGATAATCCGTCATGGAGCCAAGCTGATTACCGCCGTGTCCGAGGCCACCGTGCCAAAGTTTTGCGTGGTCGTGCGCAAGGCTTATGGCGCCGGCCTCTATGCCATGGCCGGACCCGGGTTCGAGCCCGATGCGACCATCGCGCTGCCCACCGCGCGCATCGCGGTCATGGGCCCGGAGCCGGCCATCAACGCGGTGTACTTCAACAAGATCCAGGCACTGTCTGACCCTGCCGAGCGCGAGTCCTTCGTGGCGACCAAACGCCGTGAGTACGAAGAGGACATCGACCTGGTGCATCTCGCGTCCGAGAACGTGGTCGATGTGGTGGTGCTACCCGACGACCTGCGAGCGGAGCTGATCCGCAGACTCGATGCGACGGGGCTCAAGGAGCGTCACTTCTCGACCCGGCGACACGGCGTTCCGCCGGTCTAATGACCGCCGCTGCCGAGAACGGCTTCGTCGAGGTGAACCGCGATGGGCGCGTCGGCATCGTGTCGCTCAATCGAGCGGAGGCTCGCAATGCGTTATCCGGCGCAATGGCCGACGAGCTCGCGGAGAGATTTCGTGTGATCTCGGCCGACGACGACGTATGGGTGGTGATTCTGCGCGCCAACGGGGACAAGGCTTTCTGTGTGGGGGCGGACCTCAAGGAACGAGCCGCGTTCACGATCGATGACTTTCAGGCCAACCGCAAGCAGATCCGGGGCCTGTTCGAGGCGCTGCGGGCCGTCCCGCAGCCGGTCGTCTGCGCACCGTTCGGGTTCGCGCTGGGCGGGGGCATGGAGCTCGTGCTGTCCTGCGACATCGTGGTCGCCGCCGAGAACACCATGTTCGGCCTTCCCGAGGCGCGCGTGGGGCTGCTCCCGGCCGGTGGCGGAACTCAGCTGCTCACTCGTAAGGTCGGCTTGGCTCGCGCCAAGGAGTTGATCCTGCGCGGTCGTCACTTCTCGGCCGAGGAGGCCCACCAGATGGGTTTGATCGCCAAGGTCGTGCCCGACTACGCGCTCGAGGAGTCCGCCCTGGACGTAGCGCGCGACATCTGTGGCTGCTCACCGGTTGCGGTGCGAGAGGCCAAGAAATCCATCGACGCGACCTACGGCGTCACGTTGGAGGACGGCATCGAGCTCGAGAACGA
>JBOGWU010000169.1:0-24858 GCA_050693935.1 Actinomycetota bacterium
CACGACATCCTCGAATTCGACGTGATGGCGGGGGTAAGCGAGCCGTTCACGGGTGCCGCCAACCCCATCCGTGGTGTCAACGGTGGGGGACTCCCATGGGAAATCGATGAGGGAGTCGGTGAGCTAAGAGAGAACGGCCGGCTCAGGGTCGAGGTCGAGGGTCTGGTGCTTGCGCGCAGGGCTCCTGTCCCCGAAGACCTGAGAGGGACGAACCCGGTCCCGGAGTTCATGGCGATCGTCAGCTGCCTCACGTCGAGTGGAGGTATCGCGCAGACGGTAAACATCTCGACCAACCCGGTTCCTGCCACACCGACGGGAGACGCGAGGATCAGGGCGGGCGTGTCTTTGCCCACCCCTTGTTTCGCTCCGATCGTCTTCGTCACCTCACCGGGGGGCGCGTGGTTCGCGGTGACCGGGCGCTGACAGAGTCGAGCCGGCAGCTCTAACGCGAGGGCATCGAAAACTCTCGGCGGGTTGAAGGCATACCGCTCGACCCCCCGAGCCCTGGTTTGACGCCCAGAACCTGGTGCACGTTGATACCGCCGTCCTCGAAGTTGACGGCGGAACCGGCCATGTATAAGCGCCAGATGCGTGCTCTTGGTTGTCCAACCAGGGCGACGGCCTCCTCGAAGTTGTCCTCGAGGTTCGCCACCCATGCTCTTAGCGTCAACGCGTAGTGCTCTCGCAACGACTCCACGTCACGCACCTCGAAACCGTGAGTCTGCATCGCGCTCACCACCGAGCCGACCTCATGAAGCTCGCCGTCGGGAAAGACATAGCGACTCACGAACGACTTCTTGTTGAGGCCCGGAGGCCCAGGGGGTCGTGAGATGGCGTGATTGAGAAGACGTCCCTTGGGTGAGAGCAGCCCATACAGGTTCGCAAAGTAGTCGTTCAAACGCGCCAGACCAACGTGTTCGAACATGCCGACGCTCGAGATGGCGTCGAACGGGCCCTCGCGCACGTCACGATAGTCCTGCACTCGGATCTGGACCTGGCCGGCTAAGCCGGCCTCCGCGATGCGCTTTTCGGCCACGTCCGCCTGAGGCTCCGACAGCGTAATGCCGACGCCCGAGACGCCGTACGTCGAGGCAGCGTGAACAAGGAAGCCGCCCCAGCCACAACCGACATCGAGAACACGCATCCCCGGCTTGAGCCCCAACTTGCGGGCCACGAGATCGTGCTTTGAGCTCTGTGCTTCCTCCAACGTCGCGGTGGGCACGGTGAAGACCGCGCACGAGTAGGTCATGCTCGAACCAAGAACCAGCCGGTAGAAAGCGTTCGAGACGTTGTAGTGATGGGCGATCGCGGCGCGGTCGCGCCGGTGCGAGTGAAGCTTGCCTGAAAGACGCGCTTCCTCGCTGGGACGTCGAAGGGGCAAGCCAAGCGCCCCGGTGGCGCGGGCGGCTCGAATCAATGCAGCTCGGGTCGCCCGATCGAGACGGAGATCTCGGTGTGCTCCGACGAGCCGCTCGCGCACCTCGAGCGCGGAGAAGATGCTTCCTCGAATGTCGATGTCTCCCGAGACGTAGGCGCGGCCGAATCCGAGCTCGTTGGGGGAGTAGAGGATGCGTCGTAAGGCGTTGGGTGAGTTGAGGACGATGGTCGCTTCGGCATCCGGCGGGCCGAGTCGGCTGCCGTCCCAACCATGGATGCCAATAGGCAGGTCTTCCCCCAAGAGCTGCTCAACGAAGGGCCCGATGGCCTGACCGACAGATGCCTTCATGTTCCGAGAAACGCCCGGCGTGGCGAGGCCATTCCGACCGACCTTCGTCAGGAGCCCGGCGGCACCACGTAAGGACCCCTAATGAAGATGTCATACGCGTTGTTGGTGTCGTTTTTCACCAGATTCGATGCCGATGACTCGAAGGCGATGAAGCGGCCATCACCGGAGATCCGGTTACTCAGGAAGAAACCCCTGTCACCTCTCGCCTGCTTACCTCGCGAGTTGAGGTTGACTCTGATCGTCTTCTTCGTGACGCGATCGAACCTGAAATGGTCGTACTCCCCATTGGTGTCGTGAGGCACTAGGTTGGAGGACAACGAAACGAAGGTCACGAAGCGTCCGTCGTCCGATATCCCGGAAGAGAAGCTCTCCTTGTTGCCCTGGCGACCGGTCGAGCTCCGGCTCACCCTGGTCGTCCGGCCCGTCTGAAGGTCGTGGACATAGGCGTCACCGACCCTGTTGGTGTCACGTGCGACGAAGTCAGATACCGAGAAGAAGAGAACCAGGCGGCCGTCCTTCGTGATCTCAGGATCCACGCCACCCAAACGTCCGAGTTCGCCCGTCGACCCGACGCTCGCCAGCTCGGTCGTCCCGAGCTCGCGATCGCGCACGAACACGTCGGCCGCAAGGTTGGTGTCGCCCTCAACGAGGTTGTCGGCGTCGGAGTCGAAGGCCACGAAGCGTCCGTCCCCGGAGATCGAGGGGGCCAGGCTCGAGAGGTTGCCGCCCTCGTTGTCCGAGTTGACGCTCACTAGTTCGGTGGTCTCGAGCTCTCGGTCACGCACGAAGATGTCAAAGGTCTGGTCGCCGTCGTTGTCGGCCAGGTTGGCTGCACCCGACTCGAAGGTCACGAAGCGGCCGTCGTCAGAGACGTCGGAGTCAAAGCTCGGACCCAACGCCGCCTCGCCATCCGAGTTCACGCTAATCCGCTCGGTCACTCCCGTCTGGCGATCGTGGAGAAAGACATCGAGGGCCTCCTCGAGGCCCGGCTCGACGTCGTCCTCGGCGAAGGTCGAAGCCACGGAGGTAAACACGACGAAGCGTCCATCTCCCGAGATGGCGTTGGGGAAACTGGGGCCGTTCCCCAAGACTCCGGTCGAGCTCACGCTGACCATCTCGGTGGTCCGAGTCAGCCGGTCCCTCACGAAGACGTCGGTGCTCTTGTTGTCGTCTCCGGCAACCAGCTTGGGCGACTTCGAGGCGAACGCTACGAAACGCCCATCTGTGCTCAGGCGGGGCATCTCGCTTGCACGGCCCACCTGAGACCCATCCGTGGCGACGCTGACTCGTCTGGTCTTGACGGCCGTTGTCCCGACGGTATCGATCTGACCCAGGGCCAGTGTCGAGACACTCAAGGAGCCGACCACGACGAGTCCGACGGCGCCGGCCGCGATCCTGCGGATGCTCATCATGGCTTTCCGTTTCCTTCCATGCCACAGCCAAGCCGCTCGGTCCAGGTGCCCATAGGCATTGTGAGATCGCCTCGTCACGAGACCGTTACGAAAGCGAGAATCAGCGTGTTAGCGTGGAAACTTCAGTTAGAACGTGCGTGCGGTTTCGGTATTCAACACCTATCCCTAACCCGTTCGTGAGTGAGGTAAGGGAGGTGTTTTTTTATGGCATCTGGAACTGTCAAGTGGTTCAACGACGCAAAGGGGTACGGCTTCATCACCCCTGACGACGGCACGAAAGACCTTTTCGTGCACCACAGCAGCATCGCCGGCGACGGCTACAAGAGTCTCGCCGAAGGCGCAAAGGTCGAGTTCGACCAGCGCGCGGGCGAGAAGGGTCCCGAGGCGACCAACGTCACCGCCGAGGCCTAATTCCTGGAGCTGACCGACGACTCGATTCGTGAGTCAGGTCAAAATCGAACCAAGATCCAAAGGAAGCGGGGTGGTCACCATGACACCCCGCTTTCTCTATTTAGCGGTTGGAGAGCCCACCCGAGAGAGCCGGCTGAGGGCGGTCGGCAAGGGTCTCCAGAGCCGGCCGGCTCGATGACCCCATCCAGTTCTCGAGCTCGCCGACGGGCAGCGGTCTGCACATCAAAAAGCCCTGGCCGTAGTTGCAACTAAACCTACGCATCGCCTCTAGTTCGCCGGTGGTCTCGATGCCCTCGGCCACCACATCGAGCCCGAGATGACGTCCAAGGGTAGTGATCGCCTCGGCGAAAGCATGTTCACTTCCGCCGGAATCGATACCGCGCACGAACCCCCGGTCGATCTTCAGGACCCTCGCGGGCAGGTCGCGCAGATAGCCGAGCGATGAGTAGCCCGCTCCAAAGTCGTCGATGGCAAGTGGGACCCCGGAGTCCGCAAGCAAGCGCAACCGGTGCGCGATGTCCTCCGGATCCGACATGAACACGGTCTCCGTGATCTCGAGCACCAACCGGTCGGGGCTCAGAGAATGACGATCGAGTGTTGCGATCACGTCGGAGGTGAAGCGGGGCAACTGAAGCTGCCGCACGGAGAAGTTGACGCCCATTGTGAGGGGATGCTCCCGGTGGAGCGTAAGCTCCCACGCGCGGGCCTGGGCGCACGCCGTGTCGAGAACGAACTGAC
This sequence comes from Actinomycetota bacterium, assembly GCA_050693935.1. Classification (GTDB taxonomy): domain Bacteria; phylum Actinomycetota; class CADDZG01; order CADDZG01; family WHSQ01; genus WHSV01. Next base: position 4,288 of record JBOGWU010000169.1, read on the forward strand.
CGAGCGGAACGATGAGCCCATCCTCCTCTGCAAGAGGGATGAAGTCGGCCGGCGAAATCGGCCCCCGCTCGGGGTGATCCCAGCGAACCAGCGCCTCGACGCCAATCATCTCCATGCGCTCGAGCTGGAAGATTGGCTGATAGTGAACCGTTAGCTCTCCGTTTTCGACCGCCTGCTTCAGGTCATCCTGTAGGGCTCGCCGCGTCACCAAACTCGAGCGCATGCTCTGCTCGAATATCACGAAACGGTTTCGGCCCGCGTTCTTGGCCGCGTACATCGCGGTATCGGCGTTTCGCAGAAGCTGGTCGGAGTCCTCCTGCCCCGAGCCCATCGCGATGCCGATGCTGCCTGCGAGCATGACCTCTTTGTCATGCACCCAGAATTCCCTACGAAGCGAGGAGAGGATGCGCGTCGCGATGCGACGAGCGTCGATTTCACTGGTGGCTTCGAGCAAGACGGCGAACTCATCGCCCCCAAGCCGGGCCGCGGTGTCGGCTCCGCGCAGGGATTCGTTTAGGCGCTTGGCGGTGAGGCTCAGAACCTCGTCGCCGACGGCGTGGCCGAGAGTGTCGTTCACGACCTTGAAGTTGTCGAGGTCGATGAACATGACGGCGACGCACTCCTCGATCCTCTCGATGCGTCGCACAGCATGATCGACGCGATCGGAGAACAAGGCGCGGTTGGGGAGCTTGGTGAGCGGATCGTGAAACGCCTGATGGGTCAGCTGCGCCTCCAGGTGCTTGTGCTCGGTGATGTCGGTGAGCTGACCCTGCCAGAGGGTTGGCCGTCCCTCGGCGTCGTGAACCAACACCGCCTCGTCCCTAACCCATACCAGCGCTCCGTCGCGCCTGCTCATGCGGTACTCGAGGCAGAAGTCGGCCCCCTCTGTATTGGCGCGGGCCAGCGCCTCGATCGTCTCGCTGGCATCGTCGGGATGCAGGTGGTTCCTCCAATTGTCTGAATCGAGCAGCCATTCGGCCGGAGTAAAGCCCAGCAGGCCCTCGAGGCGCGGGCTGATGTAGATGCTCGGGACGTAGGGTTTACGCGAGCCTATGTAGGTCACCGCGGGAATCTGCTCGGCAAGCGTTCTAAAGCGTTCCTCGGCCTCCGCCAAGGCCTGGCCCTGCGCGTCGAGTTCCTGCATCTGCTCCTCCACGTTCTTCAGAAGGCCGGCCATGCGCGTGACGACGAGAAGGAACAGCAGCACGGAGGATCCCACGAGCACGGTCATGCTCACCGGATATCCGTTGAGCGTGCGAGCCGCGAGCGTCAGCGGGCCGACGAGGGAAGCCACGACGAAGACTCCCACGCGACGACGCCCCATCGGTCGAGCGTGGGGTGCAGGGCCGAGCGCTTCGATCATCGAAGGATGAAGCGCGGCCGCTCCGAAGCAAGCGAACCCGATCAACCAGGGAAGGTCCACCACGCCGCCGACCTCATACGAGTTCGACAAGGCCTGTCCGGAATAAATGAAATCGGCGACGAGGGCCGATCCAACCGCGGCAATAACGAGCTTGTCGGAGAATGACGCTCGCACCGGAGCGACGATGAACGCTCCGAACATCGTAAGGAGCGCCAGATCCGAAACCGGATAGGCAGCAGACGTGACGCGCTCGAAGAAATCGATGCTCGGTGACGTGGCGATGGGTTGAACGAGTACCGTCCACCACCAGGCCGCGCTGCCGGTGATGACGATGAGTCCGTCGAGAAGCCGGGCGGAGAAACCGGCCGCGTCGCGCCTCCGCAGTGCCAACACCAGACCGGCGGCGACCAGGCCGTACCCGGCCGCGTAGAACAGGTTGGCCAGCGAGATGACCGATGAGCCTGCATCGAGCAACAGGTTGTACGAGAACCACACCGCGTTGCCGGTCCCGTAGGTCAGCAAGCCCGTTCCGATCAGCTGCCAGGGAAGCGGGTGGGCGGGGGTCCACATCCTGACCGCGAGCAGGACCGCTGCGCCCGAGGCGAGGTTGACGGCAAGCAACATCCAACCACTCAACCACGGGGGAACGAGGTAATAGACGATCGCGAACGCGCCGACGCCCACCGTCCACAGCCGCCACGCAGACGATGCGTCCACCCTGAGTCCCCTGGACCTCGAAAACATCCCTAGTCACATCGGCAGCAACGGTGCCGATGTGAAGAAAAGGTGGCACAAAGAGTCCTACCAGGCAGCCTCGAGGCTGGGAGCGGGCACGAGGCGCACCAACTCGACGAAGGCGGCCTCGATGGCGAGTTGAGGGTTGGCGTTGCGGAGCAGATCCGATCGGGCGTCGATGCAGCGCTCCACCGCCGCCACCAGGCTGGCGTCTCTTACGTCGGCGCTTGCCCACCCCTCGATCTCGTCCGACATGTCGAGGTTGGCGATCGCCGAGCTTCCTCCATGCCGGGCGGCGAGGACGTCCCGGTAGAACGACGCCAGCGATCGAAGCGCCTCGCCCAGAACCTCGTCCTCGAGGCGGCGTAACTCCCGCTTGTGGCGTTTCGCCAAGGCATTCCTAGCCGCCGCCGTGCCGCGTCCCTCGCCCATGGCCTCGGCGAGCTCACCAACCTCGACCTTCTGGGTCTTCTCTCTGGCCTTCACCGCGTCCTTTGACTCGGCGACAACCTCGATGGCCGCGTCGAAGGCATCACGGACCTCCCGCAGCCTGCCGGGAATGCCTCGGAACAGCCAGCGGCGCGCGATCGCAGCCTCATCGAGGGCCAGGGAGCGCGCTCGTTCGACGTCGCCGTCTGAAAGCCTGGCTGCAAGTCTCGACGTCTCTTCCGACGCACCCTCTCTCACGAGAAGCCCGATGATCTGGTCTTCGGGGACCGAGTCGAGGCGCACGATCCGGCAGCGCGACCGGATGGTGTCGAGCAGCTCCTCCTCGCGATCGGAGATGAGGATGAAGGTCGTATCGGGCTGTGGTTCCTCGAGCGTTTTCAGCAGTGCGTTCTGCGCGTACGGGTGCATCCGTTCAGCCTCTTCGACAATGAAGACCTTGCGCTCCGCCTCGAAGGGTGAGCGCGCCGCCTCGGGAATCACGGACTCCCGGATCAGGTCGACGGGAATGATCGGTCCCTCCGGCGCGATGTGATGAACGTCCGGATGGCGACGCCTGCAGATGCGCGCGCAAGTGTTGCACTCACCACAACCCTCGCCCGGACTCACCCTGCAGTTGAGGGCGGCGGCCATCGCCACCGCCGCCGAGGCCTTGCCCGACCCGCTGGGTCCGAGGAGCAACCACGAGTGCGGCACCTCGCCGGCCGCGATCTGGCTGCGGAGGGAGCTCGTAGAGGCAGACTCGTAGACCATGTCCCAGACGCTCACGCCGTGGTCCGCCTCATAAGTAAAGTGATGTTCTGGCGAGTGAAAAACAAGCCTGGCAAGGCCGCAGCGGAGGAGCGTACCGATTGAGGTACGTGACGGAGCGAAGAGGGAATCCCAATTCCGTTCTTGGCGGAGCCATACGCCGCCAGGCGCAGCTTTTTCGCCGCCAGAACGCATGTGTATTTATGGGGCGGGCCACTGAGACCACCTCCTCGATCGCGCTCCTCACCTGGTGACCCCTCCCATCGGGTCCGGTCGGACCCCCGTCGAGCGCTGCTCGACTCGTTCCTCGAACGCCGCCACGGCAGCTCTATGAACCTCGGCCGCAGGCAGCGCGCCGTCGAGGACCACGAACCGCTCGGGAAACTTGGAGGCTAGCTCGGCGTACGCGGCCGCAACCTTGTCGTGGAAGCCGGCCTCCTCGAGCTCGATGCGATCGGGCCGGGTGGTCTTGCGCCTTAGTCCGGTTTGGGGATCGAGCTTGAGGTACAGGACGACATCGGGAAGGGTGTTGTCGATCGCCCACTTCGAGATCTCGTAGATCTCATCGAGGCCGAGTCCGCGCGCCAGCCCCTGGTAGGCGAGGGACGAATCGACGAAGCGGTCGGACACAACGACCTTGCCTGCATCGAGTGCCGGCTTGATGACTTCGGCGACGTGCTGCGCCCGGTCGGCCGCGTATAGCAAGGCCTCCGTATGAGCGTCCATGTCATCGTGTTGAGTGTCGAGTAGGACCTCGCGGATGCGCGACCCGATGCTGGTGCCGCCGGGCTCGCGCGTGATCACCACTTCATCTCCGCGCGCCTTCAACCATTCCACAAAGGCCTCGATCTGCGTCGACTTCCCGGCTCCCTCCCCGCCCTCGAACACAACGAAGAAGCCGCTGCGCGAAGCCGGCTGCACGCGGCCCACACGGCCCGCCTTGATCGCGCGCATCGAGAGAACGCCTCCGCCGATCACGACCAAGCCGGCAACCCACAGCGTGATGCGGGTACCCGAGATCGGATAGCCACCAATGTCTCGCCCGCTGGCAAGCCCTTCGAAGCCTCCGGCGAGAAACGGGAACAGGGCGAGCCCCACCAGCGTGCCTACGCGAATGATGGTGTAGGCCGCCGAGAAGGTCCGCCCCCGCAGGTCGTCGCTGGTGTGCTCCTGCATGAGCGAGTACGCCGTCGAGTAGGCGGCCCCGCCGAAGAAACCGAGAGCGCTGGCCATTGGTATGGCGGTGTTCAGGCTGCCCATCGAGGACAGCGCGATGAGGCTCCCGCCGAGCAGCAGCAGGCACGATGAGAACAACACGTCCTTCTTCACGTGCCTGGTCAGCGCTCCGGAGGCCAGCAGCCCGATGATCATTCCCGTCCCCAGAAATCCGATTAGGAACCCGAATCCCGACTTGCCCCCACCCAGGATGTCGTCGACAAATCCAGGGCCGAGCGAGAACACGCCTCCGGCGGCGGTGAAGGTGCAACCGATTCCCAGGAGCCAGGGACGAACCTGACGGTGCTTGGCCACGAAGCTGAACCCCTCGACCAGATCGCGCTTCGCGGCCTGCAGGTCGAACCTGCTGTCTCGATGAGTCGATGACGGAATCACCAGTGTCGCGATGATCAGGCCCGACACCGCAAAGGTGAGGGCATCCAGCCATAGCGCCAGTGCCTCCTGGTTGTTGTCCGCGAGCCCGGCCAGAACGGAAACGTTGTTGCCGACGAAATCTGCCAGCGGTATGAGCGAAGCGAACAGCACCGACGCGAGCGGCCAGGGCCCGTAGACGCCGATCAGAGACAGCGAGTTGGCGTGCTGCAGCTCGCCCCTTTTCACGAAGTGTGGGAGCGACGCATCCTTGGCGGGTCCCCACACCAGCGTCAGGCTCTCCAGGATCGCCGAGATGACCAGTAGGTACGCAAGGCTCTGGAAGAAGGGAACCGAGAAGATGAGCGCCGCGCGCGCGATGTCGGCTCCGACCATCAGCTTCTTGCGGTTGTATCGGTCCGCGAAGACACCTGCGATGGGACCAACGACGAAGCCGGGTAGCACGCGCGCCGTCATGACCAGCCCGACGCCCGCGTTTCCGGCCAGCCCCTCGGCGAAGACCGCAATCGCGATGACCCCGATCCAGTCACCCAGGCTCGATATGCACTGGGCGCTGAAGAACCGCAGGAAGTTGCGGTTCTTCAAGAGGGTCCAGTAAGAGACCTGCTCAGGTTCCTCCGACCCGTTCAGCACCTGCAGGCGCGGCTGTTGCGCGTGCTGGATGTCACTCCTCCCTGATTAGCGCGTCGACGCCACTCAGCCTAGCCAACCAAACGGACATCAGGCCGAGTTGGAGAGAAGAGTTTTAGGTCGTCGCCTTGCGCTTCGAAGTCGACTTCTTCCTCGTGGCCTTTTTCTTGGGCTTCGATCCGGGCTTCTTGTCCTTCTTGATGTACTTGCATTCCGGGTAGTTCGAGCAGCCGACGAAGGGACCGAAGCGGCCGCGCTTCTCGACCAGCGGGTTGCCGCACTCGGGGCAGCTCTCGCCCGTCTCCTTGGGCGGCTCCTTCTTGATGTACTTGCATTCCGGATAGTTCGAGCAGCCCACGAAGGGACCGAATCGCCCGGTCTTGGCGACCAGCTCGTGACCGCATTTCGGGCACTTCTCGCCCGTGCCCTCGGGATCGGGCAGCGGGTTGCCGTCTTCGTCCAGTTGCTGCGACCACTTGCACTCGGGCCAGCCCGAACACGACAGAAACCACAGGCCATGCTTGCCGAACTTCTTGACGACTGGCCGACCGCACTCGGGGCAGGTCTGGTCGGTCGGCCGCTCGGGCCGGGTCATCTTGTCCTGCTGCTCGGTGACGCGCTTGGTGAACGCGTCGAAGAAATTCTTGACCAGCGGAACCATGGTCTTGTCGCCGGTAGCTATGTCGTCGAGGTCCTCCTCCATGCGGGCCGTGAAGTCCACGTCCACCACATCGGGAAAGTGCGCCTCCATGAGATCGGTGACCACCTCGCCGCGCGTCACCAGGAACAGCCTGCGGCTCTCGGTACGGAGGTACTCACGATCGTTAAGCGTTCGTACCGTCGGCGCGTAGGTCGAAGGGCGGCCGATGCCGACCTCCTCCATCTTCTTGACCAGCGTCGCCTCGGTGTAACGGGGTGGAGGTTGGGTGAAGTGTTGGTCGGCTTCGAGATTCCTGAGTTCCAGCACCTGACCGGGCTCGAGTTCGGGCAACAGGCCCTCGACCTCTTCGGTCTGGTCGTCGGAGACGTCTAGGTAGACGCGTAGGAAGCCGTCGAACTTCAGGATCTGTCCGGTCGCCCGGAAGGTCACACCGTTGGACTCCACGTCCACCGATGTTGCGTCGTAGACCGCCTCCGCCATCTGACAGGCCACGGTGCGCTGCCAGATCAGCTCGTACAGCCGGTTGGCGTCGCGGTCGAGCCCACCCTGGACGTCGGACGGAGTCACGTTCACGTCGCTTGGGCGGATCGCCTCATGAGCCTCTTGGGCTCCCTTGGTCTTGGCCGCGAACTTACGGACCTGGTGGTACTGCTTGCCGTAGGTCGTCTCGACGAAAGTCCCCAGCGCCCCGAGCGCGTCGTTGGAAAGGTTCGACGAGTCGGTACGCATGTAGGTGATATGACCGGCCTCGTAAAGGCCCTGCGCAACCTGCATCGTCTTCCACGTCGGGAACCCGAGCTTGGATGATGCGGCCTGCTGCAGCGTCGAAGTCTTGAACGGTGCGGGAGGCTTCTTGGTTCGCTCGGTCTTACGCACATCGGCGACGGTCCACGGGCCCGGTCGCACCTGGTCGACCAGTGAGTTTGCGCTCTGTTCGTTGGGCAGAGCGAACTGGTTCTTCGATCCGACCGGGTACTTGGCGGTGAACTCGTCCTCGCCGGTTGCAAGTGACGCAAGCACATCCCAGTATTCCTCGGGCTTGAACTCACGAATCTCCTTCTCGCGCTGAACGACGAGCCAGAGGGTGGGGCTCTGGACTCGGCCGGCCGACAGGTTCGGGCCGACGTTGCGCCACAACAATGGGGACAGCTTGTAACCCAGGATGCGGTCGATGGCGCGACGCGCCTGCTGCGCATCCACCAGGTTCATGTCGACCTCGCGCGGCTGCTGGAAGGCCTCGGTCACGGCTCGCTGCGTGATCTCGTTGAAGGTCACCCTCCGAGTCGTGTTCGCGCTCAACTTGGCCGCCTCCGCGACGTGCCAGGCGATGGCCTCGCCCTCGCGGTCGGGGTCCGTGGCGAGCCATACCGTCTCGGCGTTCGCCGACTCCTTCTTTATGGCGGTCATCGCCTTGCGAGCGTTGGCCGTGCGGCTGTTGACGTATTTGATGTTCACTCCGCCGTTGACCTCGATGCCGAAGTCACTCTTCGGCAGATCGCGGACATGGCCGAGCGAGGCAACGACCTTGTAGTCCTTGCCCAGGTATTTCTCGATCGTCTTGGCCTTGGCGGGCGACTCGACGATGACGAGGTTCTTGGCCACGAAACTCCTAACTTGACTTGTCCTTGCGCTCAGCGATTGTCGCTGACGGAACACCGTTCAACCCGTATTCGTTCCCAGGGATGGCTCGCGGCTACCGGTTTGGGCCACTTCCAGGCGGGAGGGCGATTATTCGCATCCAGTGACCGCCTCTGTCAACTCTGAACCCGGCCAAACGCCCGGCTGTTCCCGCCCGCCGAGTGGAACACTCCGATGGGAGTGCCCTGGGAGGGTGATTGGGTGCTGGGTCGCCTCCGGGGGGCCGCTCAAGTTGGCAGGGCGTGAAAACCGGCATCGAAGGGACGAATTGGTAGTGGATCGGCCTTCGGGGGCTGCTTCGGGTGGGTGCCGGCATCGGAACCACGATCTTTCGACCTACAGCCCCACTCAGCGAAGGTAATCCTCCAAAGTTCGGGATTTGGCGTGCCCCGGGCCCAGGAAATGGGTTTCTGGCACATCAGAGTCACATGACGACCCCCCAGTACCAAAAAGCCCGGCAGGACCCATTTGAGCGGGCCTCCCCAAACCCCGCCACCCCGGATTTCCCCCTTCGATGCCTGGTTTTGGTTTTCTGGTTTGGTCTTGCGGTTTGGTTCCGGTTCCCGGCTCACCCCGGCCCTCGCTCTTCTCCGAGCCCCATAGAGTGATCCGCCATGGAAGCGATCATCGAGCTGATGAAGACCTGGGTCACCGAATACGGCTACCTCGCGATCTTCTTGCTGATGCTCGCGGAATCGGCCTGCATCCCCTTCCCCTCTGAGGTCACGATGCTCGTCGGCGGGTGGTACGCCGCGACCGGCGACCTGAACTTCTTCTGGGTGGGCGCCGCAGGGGTGCTCGGCAATCTGGTCGGATCGTGGATCGCCTACGGGGTGGGGCGCACCATGGGAAGGGGGGTGCTCGATCACTACGGTCGCTACGTGCTTATCCGCAGTCACGACATCGACAAGGCCGAGGTCTGGTGGGAGCGATACGGCGAGGCGGCCACCTTCTTCTCCCGGCTGCTTCCGGTGATTCGAACCTTCATCTCACTGCCGGCCGGGATCGCCAAGATGCCATTCGGGAAGTTCACCCTCTACACCTTTCTGGGGGTCATCCCGTGGACCTACGCGCTCACCTATCTGGGTGTGATCGTGGAGGATAACTGGGAGCGGGTGCTCGCCTACTTCGACATCCCGACCCTGATCATCGGCTCGGTGATTCTGATCGCCGCCGGCTACTGGTACTACCGGCGCAGGAAGCAGCGCCGGTCGGTCGAGGTCGAGCAGGCGCGCCAGAAGACCTCGGGACCGACCTAGCGGGTCACTCCCCCGTCAGGACCCGGCGCAGGTCGTTCTCGGCCTGGGCGCCTGCGAGCGCAAGAACCTCGTCGCCGGCGTGCAATGGCGTCTCGCCGCGGGGCGCGATGACGTGACCGTCGCGAACCACCGCTACCAGAGAACAATCGGCCGGCAGCGAGAGCGCGCCCACCGTGGTCCCGTCCGCGGGTGAGCCCTCGGCGAGCGTCACCTCGAGCAGCGCGACCTTGCCCTGTTCAAGCCGTAGAAGCTTGACGAGGTCACCCACGCTGACCGCTTCCTCCACGAGTGAGGTGAGGAGATGAGGTGTGCTCACCGCTATGTCGACACCCCACGACTCCGTGAATAACCACTCGTTGTCGGGGTGGTTCACCCGAGCGATCACACGCGGCACCGCAAACTCCTGCTTCGCCAGCAGGGAGATCACGAGGTTGTCCTCGTCATCCCCCGTGGCCGCGACGACGACCTCGCACGACGACAGCACGGCCGCGTCGAGAGTGTGGATCTCGCAGGCGTCACCAATCACCCAGTTCACATCGAGGTCGGAGTCGTGCTGTACCTTCTCGACCTGGTCCTTGCTCTGTTCGATCACGACGACGTCGTTTCCCCGGGTGCGCAGGTCCGCGGCGACGAAGGTGCCGACGTTGCCGGCCCCCGCAATCGCGATGCGCATCGTCTTCGGGCTCACTCTGGTCGCCCCACCTTTTTCAGGTCGTCGGAGAGGCCGGCGACCTCGCCCCTGATTATCGAGAAGTGAAGGATGTCCCCGTCCTGAACGGCCAGAGAGCGCTCGGGGACACGCGGGACGCCGAAACGACTAACTGCTATGAGCCTGCGCGCCCCTTCGAGGTCGAGTTCGGTCACCCTCTTACCGACCGTCTCTGCAGGTGCAGGTAACGCCGCAACGACGACCTCGCCGTTGTCGATCGTGTACTCGACCGGAATGTCGTCCGGGAGCATCTGACGCAAGATCTGATCGGTGGTCCACCGAACGGTGGCGACCGTCTGGATTCCGAGTCGCTGGTAGATCTGCGCGCGACGGGGGTCGTAGATGCGAGCCACGACCTGGTCGACCCTGTAGTGCTCCTTGGCCATCCGGGCCGAAACGATGTTGGAGTTGTCACCGTTGGTCACCGAGGCAAAGGCGTGCGCCTCTTTAACACCGGCGCCCTCTAGCACGTCCCGATCGAAGACAAAGCCCACCAGCTTCTTGCCTTTGGTATCCGGCCGCAGTCTCTCGAAGGCCTTCGGATTCTTGTCGATGATCGCGGTGCTGTGGCCGAGACGTTCGAGATTCGCGGCGAGCTCCGACCCCACTCTTCCGCAACCGGCGATGATGACGTGCACCTGACCCTGCTCCTTGGTAGTGCCTGCGATCGACGATTCAATCTCTCGTTTCAGCGCGGCGATACTGCCATACTTCATAGCTATGGCACGTTTCACTCGGTTCGTCGACAATCTGGGCCGGCCGCCCGACGAGGCCCGAGCAGAGAACCTCAGAGCGTGGGTATCGACTATCGAGGGAGCCATCCCAATATCCGAGGTCGAACCGCGGTGTGGGTGCAAGGCGGCCGGGGTGGTTCAGAACATCCGCATCGATCCGCGTGAGGGAAGCGGCTCCATCGAGGCGACTCTCATCGACGGGACCGGTCAACTGGTCGCCAAGTGGCTGGGTCGTTCGTCGTTGCAAGGCGTCAGGCTCGGGATGGGTCTGATCATTCAGGGAATCGCGGGAACCAGCCGTGAGGACGAGCTCGTCGTCCTGAATCCCGAGTACACCCTCGTTCCGGGTCCCGAACACGGCTAGTCATTCGTGAGCAGGACCCAGGCGGCGCTCAAGCGCCTCGTGGTTGGTCGCCCGATGTCCTCGGGCGAAATGGAACACACCCTCCTGCCCAAGAGCCTCGCCCTTCCGGTTTTCTCCTCTGACGCCCTGTCGTCGGTCGCCTACGCGTCGCAGGAGATCCTCATCGTCTTGGGGCTTGCCGGCGCAGCGGTACTCGGCCGCATTCTTCCCTTGTCGGTCGCGGTGGCGACTCTGCTCGGCATCGTCGTCATCTCCTATCGCCAGACCGTGCGCGCCTACCCGAGCGGTGGAGGCGCCTACATCGTGGCGCACGAGAACCTCGGGCAGTACCCGGGGTTGCTCGCCGGCGCCGCACTGCTGATCGACTACGTGCTGACGGTTTCGGTCTCCATCACTGCGGGAGCCGATGCGATCACCTCGGCTGCCCCGGGGCTCAACTCCCTCAAGGTCGAGATCGCGATCGGATTCATCGTCTTCGTCATGTTGATGAACCTGCGCGGCACCAAGGAATCCGGGGTGTTGTTCGCCATCCCGACGTATGGATTCGTGCTGTCGATCGCGGTGTTGCTAATTACCGGCGGGCTCAAGTGCCTCGGCGGATGTCCGGCTGCGGAGAGCGCCGATCTCCCCCTCGAGCCCGAGCACATGCTGACTCCATTCTTGATGCTGCGGGCCTTCGCGGCCGGTACCACGGCCCTCACCGGAGTGGAGGCCATTTCCAACGGCGTGCCCGCGTTCCGTTTTCCGCAGTCGCGAAACGCAGCGACGACTCTGGCGGTAATGGGGGCGATTTCGATCTCGATGTTCCTCGGCATCTCGGCGCTCACCCACTACACGGGGGTTCGCTACTCCGAGCACCTCGACGGACAGCGCACAGTGGTGGCGCAGGTCGCCGACGCGGTGTTCAACGGGGGCTTCATGTTCTTCGTAATCCAGATCATGACCGCCGCGATCCTTATCCTCGCGGCCAACACCGCGTACGCCGACTTTCCTCGCCTTACCTCCATCCTGGCCACGGACCGCTTCATGCCACGACAGTTCATGAACCGAGGAGACCGGCTGGTGTTCTCCAACGGGATCGTGATCCTGGCCGTCCTCGCCTCGTTGCTCATCGTCGTCTTCAACGCGAACCTGACTCGCCTGATACAGCTCTACCTGGTCGGCGTATTCGTGTCGTTCACCTTGTCGCAGACAGGCATGGTCGTTCACTGGCGCAACTTGCGTGAGCGGGGATGGAAGCACCGTGCGGCCATCAACGCTTTCGGAGCCACCGCTACGGGAATCGTCCTGTGCGTGGTCGTGGCAACGAAGTTCCTGTTGGGAGCGTGGATCGTCGTGGCCGCGACCCCGATCCTGATGTACATGATGATCTCGGTTCACTCTCACTACCGCGCCGTGGCGAAGGCATTGTCCGACGAGGCTCGTATTCCAGTCGACCGTCGCTCTATGAACCAGCACATCGTCGTCTTTGTGACACGCGTCGACGCCGCCGCTGCGCGCGCAGTCGGTTACGTCCGGGCCCTGCGTACCTCGGACGTCGTGGCCGTCGCGCTCGATCCCTCCGTTCACGGCGCCTGGGATCGCCTCGCTCCGGATATCCCCCTTACCGTGATCGAGGACAAGGGCGGGCGGCGGGCGTCGCTCAAGTCATACCTCAGGGCCCGGCGGGAACAACTGCACAGCGAGGACTTCCTCACGGTGGTGATCCCGGAGGTAATCGAGGGCAAGGGACTCTACGAGATCCTCACGCGTCCTCGCATGCCTCAACTCAAGGCGGCGCTTTTACGGGAGCCGGGGGTCCAGGTTCTCGATATCCCCGTACTCAAGTCGACGCTGCGGGCGGGCGGTGACCAAGCTCAAGAACCGGGGCGCAACATCGCTGTCGTTCTCGTCTCAGGGGTTCACAACCCCACACGACAGGCGATCGAGTTTGCCGAGACTCTCGACCCCACCGATCTCCGAGCGGTGTCCATAGGCCTGGTTCCAGAGGAGACCGAAAAGCTCGGTAACCGGTGGCTGACGGCGAACATCCCGCACCCGCTGGAGATCGAGGCCTCCCCCTACCGGGACATGGGTACCTCACTGCGAGACTACGTTCGTCAGTTCCAACCGGACGGCGTTAAGAAAGTCGTCACCGTCGTCATTCCGGAGTTCGTAGTCGATAAGAGGCGCCACCAACTCCTGCACGGACAGACGGCCTTGCTGGTCAAGCGGCACCTGTTGTTCGAACCCGGAGTCGTCGTGGCTAGTGTTCCCTATCATCTAGGCGTGCCGGAGGACTCCGTAGGACAGACCGCTTAGTGACTATGCTCCACGAGTGAGCCGAACGCGGGCCGCTCTAAAACGCGCCGTCCTGGGCAAACCAATGTCTTCGGGCGAAATGGAGCACACGCTCCTGCCCAAGCTCATCGCGCTGCCCGTATTCTCGTCCGACCCCCTCTCGTCGAACGCCTACGCGACGCAAGAGGCCATGCTCGTGCTTGCTCTTGCCGGGACTGCGGCTCTCTCTCTGGTCGTTCCGATCTCGATCGCGGTTGCGTGCCTCCTATGGATCGTCGTGACCTCGTATCGCCAGACGGTGAAGGCCTATCCGCAGGGCGGAGGCGCCTATCGCGTGGCGCGCGAAAATCTCGGGATGTATCCGGGGCTGGCGGCGGGCTCCGCTCTGCTCATCGACTACGTGCTCACCGTTGCGGTGTCGATGACGGCCGGCGTGGACGCCATCGTCTCGGCGTTTCCTTCGCTGGCTCCAATCGAGATCGAGCTCGCCATCGGCTTCATTGCGCTCGTGACGCTTGCCAACCTGCGCGGCTCCAAGGAGTCCGGAGTCCTGTTCGCGGTACCGACCTATGGCTTCGTCATTGCGATCTACCTCATGATCGCAACCGGTGCTGTTAAGTGTCTCGGCGGGTGCCCTGCCGCCGAGACCGCCGGGGACACCTTGAGTCCAGAGACCGCCATCACCTTCGCGCTCGTTCTCCGCGCCTTCGCGGCGGGCACCACCGCTCTTACCGGCGTCGAGGCAATTGCCGACGGAGTTCCGGCGTTTCGCTTCCCGCAATCACGCAACGCCGCCAAGACGCTGGCGATCATGGCCGCGCTATCGACATCGATGTTCCTGGGGATCTCGTTTCTCGCAGATCGCACCGGGGTCGTGTTCGTCGAAGGTGAAGAGCACACCCGAACGGTGGTGGCGCAGATTGCGGCCGCCGTCTTCGGCGAAGGTCCGATGTTCTTCGTCGTGCAGTTCATGTCGGCCGCGATCCTGATCCTCGCCGCCAACACCGCCTACCAGGACTTCCCGCGGCTGTCTTCGATCCTGGCCTCCGATCACTTCATGCCTCGCCAGTTCAAGAACCGTGGAGACCGTCTCGTGTTTTCCAACGGGATCGTGATCCTGGCGATGGCCGCGTCGCTGCTCGTGTGGTACTTCGACGCCGAGCTCAACCGGCTCATCCAGCTCTATCTGGTGGGCGTGTTCATCTCGTTCACGCTTTCGCAGACGGGCATGGTGATTCGTTCGCTGAGGCTGCGGCCCGAGGGTTGGCACAAGACGGTCGGGATCAGTGGGTTCGGCGGCACCATCACCGGCATCGTTCTGATCGTTGTCATCTACACGAAGTTCAGCAGGGGTGCGTGGATCGTTCTTCTGATGATCCCCATCCTGATGTTCTTCATGAAGTCGGTGCACGACCACTACACGAGCCTGCAGGCACAGCTGGCGCACCCCGACCGCAAGCCGGTGGACCGGCGCGCGGGAAACCAACACGTGATGATTCTGGTGACACAGGTCGACCCCGCGGCGGCGCGCGCGGTGGGCCTCGCCCGATCCATACGACCGGCCGAGGCCTTCGCGGTGACGACCGAGGCCTCGAACCTCACGCCCTGGGAACAGATCGCCCCCGATATCCCCATTCAACTGCTCGAACCCGCGGGGACGCGCACACGCACGCTCAAGAGGTTCATCAGAGAGAAGCGCAGGACCCTGACCGACGACGACTTCCTCACGCTCATGGTGCCGGAGACCATCGCCACGCGCAGCTTGTACGAGATCATCAAGCACCCCCGCCTCCACCGGCTAAAGGCCGCGATGCTGACCGAGCCCGGCGTGCAGGTGCTCGACGTGCCGATCCTCGTCGAGGACATGGATCCGAGCTTCGACGAAACCCAGGAGCCGGGACGCAATGTCGTCTGCGTGTTGCTCTCGGCGGTGAACAACGCGTCGCTTCAAGCTCTCGAGTACGCCGAGACTCTGCAGGCTTTCGAGATCCGTGCAGTGAACATCGGGCTCGAGCCCGAGGCCGGCGAGAAGCTGGGCAACGACTGGCTCGCAGCACAGATCCCGCACCCGCTTGAGATCGAGGACTCGCCCTACCGGGACATCGGCCGTTCGCTCACCGGCTACCTAGAGCAGTTCCAGGCGGACGGCTTCCATCGCATCGTCACAGTCGTTCTCCCGGAGTTCGTCGTGAGCAAGAGGCGTCATCAGATTCTGCACGGACAGACGGGGCTGGTCGTCAAACGCCACCTGCTCTTCGCCAAGGGAATCGTTGTGGTCAGCGTCCCCTATCACGTCGAGGAGGAGTGACCCTTCCGTAAAGGATCCACACGGCTAGCTCGTCCCATCGTCGTGCAGAATCACGCGGCGAATGATCTTGGCGGCAGGCGGAGGCACATCGACAACTCGAACCTGCAGACCGGCCTCCCTGATCTCACCGATCAGATCCCGCAGCGCGAGTGCACCCGAAAGATCGATCCGGCCGAAACCGTCGAGGTGAACCACCAGCGAGCGGGCCTCGGGGTGATGGGCGAGCAATCGACCGACCTCCTCGTCCAGGCCCGGCGCCGACGCGAAGTACAGGACTCCGCTGGGACGGACGTGCAGATCGCCGTCCTCGTCGACCCAAGAGGGAATCGAGATGCGCATCTCACGCCACAGGTGGGCGGCGATCGCCAGGGCGATGCCGACGACCACCGCGATTTCGATGTGGGGGGCCAGCACCAGAGTCAGTCCTAGGGTGAGGAGCGCGACATAGAACTGAACTCTGGCGACCTTGCTGTACTGCTGCAGCAAGTGAACGTCTATCAACGAGATGCTCGCCAGAATGACAATGGCCGCGAGCGTCGCGGTTGGCAGCCCCGCAAGCAGACTCAACGCAGGCAGGGCCGCCAGTGCGAGCGCACCGGTGATCGCCTGGCTCCAGCGCGTACGAGCTCCCGCAACGCGGTTGAGAGCGCTGCGAGAGAACGAGGCACCGACCGTGTAGCCACCCGCAAGCCCGGACGCGACGTTGGCCAGGCCCTGGCTGACGAACTCTCGGTTGGGTTCCCACAACTCACGATCCTCGATTGCGTAGCGGCGAGCGATGGCGGTCGGCTCCGCGAACCCAACCACCGCGATCACCACGCCTGCAACCAAGAGCGACGGCAGCGAGCTCCAGGGAAGATCCAGTGGCGACCCGGGCAGCCCCAACGCGACGTCTCCCACCACCGGACCGCCGTAGCCCGTTAGAGCGCTCGCGAGCGTGCATACCACCACCGCCACCAGCACCCCTGGGAACAGCGAGTGCACCTTCCTTCCAACACCAATGCATGCCCCCGCAATCAACACGAACCCAAGTGCGCCGAGATTCCACGCCGAGGGATCCGCGAGCGCGCGCAGCGCCGCGACGATGGAGTTGGTTCCCTCGGCGTCGACTCCCAGAGCTCCAGGAATCTGAGACGCGATGATCAGCGCCCCGGCGGCGGATGTGAAACCAATGATCACCGGTTGCGACATGAGGTAAGCGATCGCGCCGGCTCTCACCAGCCCTATCGCGACGCGCACGACCCCAACTACAAGTGCGAGCAACGCGGCCAGGGCCACGTAGTCGCTCGAAAAGGGAGCTGCCACTGAACTGAGTGCTCCAAACGTCAACAGGGACGCGACCGCGGTCGGGCCCGTTTGGAGATAGCGCGACGATGCGAAGACGAAGGCCACTAGAGGTGCGACCGCCGCGGCGTAGAGGCCGAGGCTGGGAGGGAGCCCAGCAAGGCCCGCGTAGGCCATCCCCTGAGGTACGAGGACGAAGGCAACGCTGACTCCCGCTACGACGTCGCCCATTTGGGGCCGGCCGATTCCGGCTGGGGAGACACGCCTTTCTAGTCGTGCCCACCTCGGCGGCGCGCGGCCCGGTCTATCCCGACGCGGCATCGGGGGTGGCGGGTCCTCGTGTGAGGTTCCTCAGCACAGTCGCCGTGTGCCGCGCCCGTTCTGCCCACCAGCGCGCGACGTCGCCTCGCCCTGTCTGAGCGGTCTCGTGGACATCGATCCACGCGGTCGCCTCTGATGCGAGCCAGTCCATGACCGTGTAGGCGTCCTGCTCCAGCATCGAGCGAAGAATGAAGGCCCGCTCTCCAAGTCGCACGCCAACTCCGATCTGCTTGGCCCCTCGTGCCAGATCGGCACGCGTCAGAATCATGCCACTGCGAACCGGAGCCAGGAGTGCCTGAGTCCACTCTCGTGAAGCCGCGTCGTCGTCCGGCAGACCGGGGGCTTCCCGCAGCGCCAGTGGCAGCTCCGACGACGGTGGTGTCGCCGCCTCCTCCTCCGCAAGCACGGCGCGCAACACCTTGGCCCAGCCGGCGCAGGGAGCCGGCGCGCCCTCCATCTTGTGAAGATAGGGAGCAAGCCAGCTCGAGAGGTGTTCCCAAAGCAGTGCCGCGCGCGCCCGCTCGAGCAGCGCGGCCCGCGCCGGGTCGGGCTCGTCGTGGATCGCCTCGATCAGCGACGCATAGAGGCCGAGCAACGCGGCGAGATGATCGGGTTCCGGTGGTGGAGTCAGCCCCAGCGCCCGCCAGAAGCCCGCCACGCGGTCGCGGGCCTCGCCCCCGAGCATGCCCTCGACCCCCAGGTAGACAGAGGAATAGGGATAAAGCTGCAGCACGAAGCTCTCGACGAACTCGTCTTGCCCCGGCGCGCGGTCGAGCCCCAGCGCATCCGCGAGCACCGAGTAGTGGGGGGTAGGTGGTTCGCACAGGGCGCCGAGCGCCCGCACGATCTCTGCGGTGCCGCTCATCAACGCACCTCTCCGAGTTCGAAGACCTCTTTGGCGGGCTTGAGCGGTCGCATCATCCAATAGGGCCGCCGCGTCGCGTTGGGTGAGTGGCCCGCGGCGCCGCGCGTCAACTCGAGCCAGTTCCGGTAGACGTCGCGCGCTTTCTCCGTGTCGACGAAGATGTCACCGTAGGCGTCGTCGGTCTGCGCGGGAGTGACTCCGACGATCTGGTGCCAGCAATGCTGGCCCGAGATCGGATCGGGGTGCACCGAGAAGGTGAGGTTCTGGTGCACGCCGACGTCCGTCCACCAGATCCTCATGGTGTCGGGATCGGCGGACTCGTAGGGAGTCACACCCCTCCTCTGACGCATGCTCCAAGATGACCCCTCGCGGTCGAGCGCCACCGAGGCCATCATCTGAGACTGCCCCACGTCGGTGAGCTTCCAGCGACCCATGTGGTGGCTGCAGGCGACAACGCCGGGACGGATCGATTCGGTGACCCACGCCTTGACGACGAAGTAGCCGATCTCGGTCGCGACCCGCACGAGCGATCCCTGTCCGATCCCGCGCTCGGCCGCGTCTCCCGGATGGATCCACAGAGGATTGGTGTGCGCGATCTCGTCCAGCCACTTGGCGTTGGCGCTGCGCGTGTGCACCTGCACCGGCAGTCTGAACGTGGACATCAGCACCATCTGTCCGGGGTCGAGGTGCCGGGGGTGGACATGGCTCTCGATGTAGGTCGGCAGCGCGTACTCGCCCCAGCCCCATTCGGCGAGCGTGCGGGAGTAGAACTCGAGCTTTCCGCTGGGGGTCGGGAAGCCCTGGCGAACACCGCCGTCGGCCACCCTCACGCCGACGGGCCTTCGCCCCTGGGCGTCGGGCTCGGGTTCACCCTGAGGAACGATGTTGGTTGCGTCGGGCCTGGGCGTGGGCGCGTACACCCGGCCGAATTCGTTGGACACCGCGCCGGTCAGCTCGTCGTCGGGGATCTCGCGCTCGTGCACCGCGCCGATCTTCTTGGCGACCTCGAAGGCGCCGTAACGGCGCATGTACTCGAGCGGTGTGAGTCCTTCAGACTCCGCGGCCTCGGGCAGGCCGGGGATCGAGTTCTCGAAGATCCACTCGTAGTACTCGTCAACCGAGAGCTTGGTCCCGGGCTCGCGCTTGGACTCGTGAAATCGTCGGATGCCGAGTGATCCGTCGGGATCGATCCGCCAGGACATCTCGATCCAGAACTGGTTCTCCTCCCACACCTCGCCCGGGTTGGTGGCACGGGTATCGCCGACGTCCTCGCCGGAGCGCTCGCGCGCGGTTCGCAGAACCGGTTGGCGAAAGGCCACCCACTGGGCGTCGTACTGCTCGTAGGAATGAAGATCGTGCCGCTCGGAACCGTGGCCCATAGGAAGGATGTAGTCGGCGAAATAGGCGGTCTCGTTCCACGTTGGCGTCAGCGCCACGTGGCAGCCGACCAGGTCTTCATCGGACAGGGCCTCGATCCACGAATACCCGTCCGGATTGGTCCACACGGGGTTGTACACGCGCGAGAAATAGACGTCGAGCTTGCCGCGTCCCTCGATGAGAAAGTGCGGAAGCAGGAACGACATCTCGTTCAACGCGAGCGGGTACTCGAGTGGCCACGTCAGCTCGTTCCAAACCTGCGGGTGCGGTGGTATGTGCATGGGCTTGGGTACGAACTTGTTCCATGCATTCGGAAACGTCCCGCCCTCCGATGCCACCGCTCCCATCAAACAGTTGAGAAAGAACAGCGCGCGCGCGACGGCCCAGCCTCCGTAGTTGCCAGCCGCCGCCGAGCGCCAGTTGTGCGTGGACAGACGCGTGCCGGCCCCCGCGACCACCTCGGCAAGCTCGGCCACGACGGAAGCATCGACTCCGGACTCTTCGGCTGCGAAATCGAAGGTATAGGTCGAGTAGGTGTCTTTGAGGATGGCCTCGAAGGTCTCGAACGAGCGCTCGGATTGCGGATGCTCGATCGCCAGGAACTCCTCCCAGTTCCACCATCGGCTCACGAAGTCGCGATCGTAACGATCGTTCTGAATCAAGTAGTTGGCGATGGCGAGGAGAATCGCCGCCTCGGAGCCCGGCCACGGCGAGACCCAGTAGTCGGCGTGCGTCGCGGTGTTGGACAGCCGGGTGTCGAACACGATGAGCTTGGCCCCGCGCTCCTTTGCGTCTATCACCCGTTGCGCGTGCGGGTTGAAGTAGTGACCGGTCTCGAGGTGCGAGCTGATCAGGAAGATGACGTCGGCGTTGGCGTGATCGGGGCTGGGCCGGTCGATTCCCATCCAGAAGTGGTAGCCGGCGCGCGCCCCACTCGAGCACACGTTGGTGTGAGAGTTGTGGCCGTCCACTCCCCACGACGCCAGCACGCGTTCCGTGAAGCCATCCTCGCCGGGGCGGCCGACGTGATACATGATCTCGTTGTGCCGCCGCTCGACGATCGCCTTTCTGAGACGAGCCGCAATGTCGTCGAGAGCCTCGTCCCATGAGACCTGTTCCCACCGGCCCTCGCCGCGCGCTCCCGCGCGCTTGAGCGGATGCAGGATCCGATCCGGGTCGGTGATCTGGTTCAGCGTGGCCGGTCCCTTGGCGCAATTGCGACCGCGCGAACCCGGGTG
>JBOGWU010000170.1:0-5168 GCA_050693935.1 Actinomycetota bacterium
GCATCGGGAGTGGGTGGCCGGGGCGGGACTCACACCGAGGACTTCGAGCAGCTGTGGAGCGAGATGACCAAGACCTACCGCACCGACCCGGAGGCGAGCTGGTGATGGACGCGTCGGCCACCATCGAGCTCTCGATTTGGGAGGCGCTGGCCAGCGTCCCCGACCCGGAGATCCCGGCGGTTTCGGTAGTGGACATGGGAATGATCGAGCGCGTCGACGTCGACGGGGGGTCCGTCCGCGTGACCGTCCTTCCGACTTTCACCGGATGTCCGGCGATCGCGGTCATCAAGGAGGACGTTGCGGCGGCGGTAGCAAACGTGCGTGAGGTCGCCGCGGTTGAGGTCACCACGACCTTCGATCCCCCGTGGACCACCGATCGCATCTCCGAACAAGGACGGGCAAGGCTCAAGGAGTTCGGCCTCGCGCCGCCTACGGGCGAGGGTCCGGTGCTGATCACCGAGATCGGCTTACCGGCACGGGCGGAGTGCCCCTTCTGCAGCGGTACCAACACTCACAACGAGAACCCCTTCGGACCGACGCCGTGCCGGGCGCTCTACTACTGTGAGGACTGCAAGCAGCCCTTCGAGCAATTCAAGCCCGTCTAAGGGGGAACGGTGTGGCGTTTCGAGGCTGGTCGGCCGAAGCCCTGGAGTTCTTCGAGGGACTCGAGGCCGACAACTCCAAGACCTACTGGCAGCAGCACAAGGATGCTTACCAGAGTTTGGTTCGGGCTCCGATGGAAGAGTTGCTGGAAGAGCTCGCGCCGGACTGGGGTGAGGGCAAGATCTTTCGTCCCTACCGGGACATTCGCTTCAGCTCCGACAAGTCGCCCTACAAGACCAACATCGCGGCGACCGTAGGCGACGGCTACGTTCAGCTCAGAGCAGCCGGACTGGGGGCGGGATGCGGAATGTGGCACATGGCTCCGGACCAACTCGAGCGCTACCGGGAGGCGGTGAGTGAGGAGCGGTCCGGGGGCGAGCTCGTTGGCCTGGCGACAAAGGCAAGGGAGGAAGGACTCGAGGTCACCGGCCACGATGTCCTGAAGACGGCCCCCCGAGGCTACGCCAGGGACCATCCGCGCATCGAATTCCTGCGCTTCAAGGGTCTCGTCGCGTGGCGGGAGTGGGCGCCGGGAGCGTGGCTTGGAACGCAACGAGCCAAGGACCGCGTGGTCGAGTTCCTCCAGCTCTCCAAGCCGGTCGGCGATTGGTTGAAGACGTACGTCGGACCATCCGACCTCCCCGAACGTCGCCGATAGAGGGCCCCCTAGTCGACGAGCGCCAACTCGGGGCGATCGGCTATCAGACTTAGAAGCGTGTCGACGACGCGCGGGTCGAACTCCGTGCCGCTGGCCTCGAGCAGCCTCCGGCTCGCCTCCTCGGTGCTCATCCTGGACCGGTAGGGCCGATCGCTCGTCATTGCGTGGAACGCGTCGACTACCAGGATGATGCGGGCCTCGAGGGGGATGTCCTCACCCCTCTTGCCGTCCGGGTAGCCGTTGCCGTCCCAACGCTCGTGGCAGGCGCGCACGATCGGCCGGACGTCGGCTAGGAACTCGATGGGGGCCAGGATCTTCTCGCCGAGCTCTGGATGAGTCCGGATGATCGCCCACTCCTCGTCGTCGAGCGGGCCCTCTTTCAGGAGGATGTCCGTGGGGATGCCGATCTTTCCGATGTCGTGGAACAGCGCGCCCAGCTCGAGGTTCTTCATGGTGCTCGCGTCGAGTCGCAGTTCGTGTCCCACCTCGAGAGCCAGATCCGTGATCCAGCGCGCGTGTGAAGAGGTGTATTCGTCCTTGGCTTCGAGCGCGTTGGCGAGGGCCTCCACGGTCGATATGAAGGTGCCTTCGAGGCTGAGGAACATCGCCGCGTTGTTGATGGCCAGCTGTGACTGGTGAGCGATGCCGGCAAGGAGCTTCATCTTGCGCTCCGAGAACTGGTAGTCACCCAAGGCCGGAGCGCCGACCACGATCGCACCGAACCGATTGCCGTCGAGTCGCAGCGGAGCAACGGCCAGGTTTCCTCGCAGCAACCCGAAGGGAAGACCGAGCCTCTCCGTGAGCATTTGATCGGTGAGCGTGAAAGGTTCCGCCGGTGTCAGCAGAGAACGAACGTCCGCTCCTGGGAAGCGCGAGGCGCTGAGGTCCGCCAAGAGCTTGCCCTCGTAGCCGAACTGCGCCTCCGCCACGAGGTCTCCTGTTTCAGTCTCAGATAGCCACACGCTGGTTCGGGGGGAACCTAGGATGCGCGCCGACGACTCGACGATGCGGGTCAGGATCTCGTCGACACCCTGAGCGGCCGCGAGCTCTCTGCTGAAATCGAGCAGGGAGTTGGCGATATCCGCACTCTCCCTCTGGTCCCGATAGAGAATCGATTTCTGCATAGCGGTCGACGCCTGATAGCCGACTCCCGCAAGTAGGCGGAGACGATCCTCCGGCCAGTGAGCTCCCTCGGGCCGGGAGTGGCGAACGACGATCCATCCGTTGAGCCCGTTCAACGGGCCGATGGCCAGCGCACGGCTGGACCCTCGCAGCGGAGAAGCAATTGGGTGTTCGGGTCTCTCGCTGGTCAACACGAACGGACCGCGTCTGCCTCCTACCAGCCTTTGTCCATCGGTACGGGAAACGCTCTCCCTGACGACCGGCTCGACGGTCGGATCTCCGATGTAGCCGTGGTGCGCGATGCACTCGTAATCACCGGTGCGCTCGTCCTCGAGCCACAGCGACGCCTGATGGGAGTCCATGACGCGTGCCGCCATGCGCACGGTCTCGTTTGCGACCGCGTACTCCGATGGGGCCATCGACGTCGAGTCCGCAAACTCGAGCATGGCCTTTGCGTGATCCGCTTCCTGTCTCTGGTTCTCGTACAGACGGGCGTTTTCCAGGGCCACCGCAGCGTGGCCCGCGAGAACTTCGAGCAACCTGACGTCGTCCTCGTCGAACTGGGCCACCCCGAGCTTGGAGATGATGAC
This sequence comes from Actinomycetota bacterium, assembly GCA_050693935.1. Lineage (GTDB taxonomy): Bacteria > Actinomycetota > CADDZG01 > CADDZG01 > WHSQ01 > WHSV01. The sequence continues at coordinate 2,974 of JBOGWU010000170.1, forward strand.
CACTCCGATGACTCGGGCTCCGTAGTTGAGGGGCACCGCGACGAGCGACTCCTCGATCTCGGTCGTCCCGGGAACTTGAACCGCCCACTCGCAATGCAAAGCGTTGGGCACGAGGAGAGCTCGACCGGTCTCGGCCACCCTTCCGGTAATGCCCTCTCCGATCCTTACCTTCCAAGTCTCGACATCCTCTCGCGAGCTGAGTACGTCGCCCCTGAACGCAATGGGAACTAGGTCGCGGTCGTCGACAAGATAGACGCGGCAGGAGTGGTAGTCGATAAGAGTGCGGAGCTCGGTGGCAATGGTGTCCCCGATCTGCTTAACGTCGTTGAGTCGATTCAGCTTGCCGGACAAGCTCTGCAACATCTTGAGGTGAGCGATCGAACGCACGTCGCGGCCCTTGTGATGCTCGCCGATCCTCGCGCCCGCGCTCGCGCCCTCCTCGAAGAGGACGGTTCGGTCCTTCCCCTGGGACTTGGCAGTCATCATCGCAACGTCGGCGCAGGCAACCAGCTCTCTGGGATTTGCGGCATGATCCGGACCTTGGGCGATCCCAATCGACACGGTGATCTTTCCGGCCGGATCGAAGCTCATCTCTTCGAGCCTTTGGTGAATCCGCGCCGCGAGGCCCAGCGCGTCGCCCGCATCGCAAGACGACATGATGACCGCGAACTCCTCACCGCCCAAACGGCAGACGACATCGGAGACACGTACCAAAGACTTGAGCACCTCGGCGATGGCCACGAGTACCGCATCTCCCGTCGCGTGACCGAAGACGTCGTTGACCTTCTTGAAGTCATCGATATCGGCAACGAGCAATGCGCAGGCGTCGTTACTGCGACTGGCTCGGTTCAGCTCTGCGCGCAACCGCTCGTGAAAGTGCCGGTGGTTGTAGAGGTTGGTAAGGGAATCGGTTTGCGCTGCGAACTCGAGCTCCGCCCTGTGATGAGCGTTCTCTATCGCCAGTGCCGCCGCGTCCCCGAATCGCTTGGCGATCTCGAATTCTTCTTCGGTGAAAGTGGCATCGGTGCCCTGCCGGTAGATGTTCAGGGCACCCTTTATCGACCCCTTGGTGATGAGCGGGATGCTGAGCAGCGACTCGGGGTCGTCCGGCGTTCCGGGGATCACCTGAGTGCGAGGGTCTAGATGAGCATGGTTTGCAAGGACCGCCTCTTGACGCTCGACCGCCCAGCCGGTGATCCCGCGCCCGAACGGAGCTCGGTCCTGCATGATCTCGTCGGCGTAGTGATCCCGTGCCAGGACTGGAACCAGAACGCGCTGGGCCTCGTCCGCTTCGTAGATGATCAGCGTGTCGTACTCGAGGAGATCCATGAGCGTGTCCGCAATCCGCTCGAGCAACGTCGCCAGGCTCTGCTCGGAGAGCACGTGGTGGAACACCTCTGCGAGACGACGATAGGAATCCAGGCGCGCCTCGACTTCGCCCGTATGTCCTGTAATCGTCGAATCAAGCACAGAGTCCTCCAGGCCTCTACCTCCGCCCGCAATCCCGCCACTATTAGGTAGATCATCGGTCCGCCAAAGGCGCCTCTTGAACCTCGAGTCTGCACAGTCGCCTCAGATCTCCGGGGGTGCAGAGGCACCATTTGACCTAGTCTTGGGCCATGTCGATCCAGGTGACCGAAGAGGCGGTCGAGGTCCTGAAACGATCGCTCGAGCTCGGCGGAGTCGACCGGGACCTCGGCGGTGTCCGCCTGCGGGCCGCTCACGGGCTCGGAGGTGGGCTCGACGTCCAGATCGAGCTGGCCGATGGACCCCTCGATGGGGAGACCACCGTCACCACCGACGGCATAAGGCTGTTCGTCGATCCCGGCCTGACGAAGGCGATTCCCGATGCCGTAGTCGCCGTGGAACCTCAGCACGACATGGTAGTCGTCCGCCCCGCCGGCTAGCGATGGTGAGACGGCGGGTCCTGGCGTCGGGGCGCGTGCAAGGGGTGTTCTTCAGAGACTCCTGCAGGCAGGAGGCGCAACACCACGCGGTGGCGGGGTCCGCGGACAACCTTCCCGACGGGCGCGTTGAGGTCATCCTGGAAGGCGATGCCGCCGCGGTCGAAGCCATGATCGAGTGGTGCCGCAGTGGTCCCCGGCACGCCGACGTGAACGACCTCGAGGTGATCGAGGAAACGCCGGAGGGCATCCAGGGGTTCAGAACCGGCTGAGCAAACCCCAAAACCGGCA
>JBOGWU010000171.1:0-20141 GCA_050693935.1 Actinomycetota bacterium
ATTTCGCCGGCCGGCGACCGGGCCGTGGTGGACGCGGCGACGGCGATGGCCTACACGGTCGTCGATCTGGCTACCACACAAGGTGCCTTCGAGACGGTGCGCGCCGAGTTCGATGCGGGTGCCGCGACGCCAGAGGCCTGAGCGTCAGTCCAGTCGCGGTGACTCCATAGGGATCCGCACGCCCCTTTCGGCGGCGACGTCTGCGGCGCGGCCGTAGCCGGCGTCGACGTGACGCATGACGCCGGTTCCCGGATCGGTCGTCAGCACGCACTCGAGGCGCTCCGACGCGTCGCGGCTCCCGTCCGCCACGACCACCATCCCGGCATGAAGCGAGCGTCCGATGCCGACGCCTCCGCCGTGATGCACGCTCACCCAATGTGCGCCGGCGGCGGTGTTGAGTAGAGCGTTCAGGATCGGCCAATCGGCGATGGCATCTGAGCCGTCGATCATTCCCTCGGTCTCGCGGTAAGGGGACGCCACCGAGCCGGCGTCGAGGTGGTCGCGTCCGATCACGATGGGTGCCCCCACGCGACCGTCGGCCACGAGATCGTTGAACACGGCTCCCGCCTGGTCGCGTTCGCCGTAGCCCAGCCAGCAGATGCGAGCGGGAAGGCCTTGAAAGGCGACGCGTTCCGACGCCATGCGTATCCAGCGGCCTAGCCGCTCGTCGTTTGGAAAGAGCTCGAGGATCGCATCGTCGGTCGTCGCGATGTCGGCGGGATCACCCGAAAGCGCGGCCCAGCGAAATGGGCCCTTGCCTTCGCAGAACAGAGGGCGGATGTACTCCTCGACGAAGCCGGGGATGTCGAAAGCGTCTGCGACCCCCGCGCTGCGGGCCTGCGCTCTGATGGCGTTGCCGTACTCGAAGCAGACCGCGCCGACGCGCTGAAAGCCAAGCCACGCCTCGACGTGTTGCGCGACCGACTCGAACGAGCGCTTCGTATAGCCCTCGGGATCCTGGGTGCGCAGGGCGACGGCCTCGTCGAGCGGCAGGCCGGCGGGGACGTAGCCGGAGAGCATGTCGTGAGCCGAAGTCTGATCGGTGACGACATCGGGCGCGAAGCCTCGTTCGAGCAGCTCGGGAAGGACGTCGGCCGCGTTGCCTCGCAGCCCGATCGATTCAGCCCTGCTCGCGGCGCGGGCGTCGGTGGCCCAGGCGACGGCCTCGTCGAGGCTGTCGGTTGCCCGATCGAGAAAGCGGGTGTCGAGCCGCCGCCTGATGCGATCGCCGTCTACCTCGACGCACAGCGCGACGCCCTCGTTCATAGTCACCGCCAGCGGCTGAGCGCCGCCCATGCCTCCCAGGCCCGCGGTTAGCACAATGCGTCCCGCGAGGCTTCCGCCGAAGCGCCGGACGGCTAGTTCGGCCAGGGTCTCGTAGGTGCCCTGCAGGATGCCTTGCGTGCCGATATAGATCCACGAGCCTGCGGTCATTTGCCCGTACATGGTGAGCCCTGCCGCCTCGAGCCGGTTGAACTCGTCGGCCGTCGCCCACTCCGGCACCAACATGGCGTTGCTGATCAACACGCGTGGGGCGCGCTCGTGGGTGCGAAAGATACCCACCGGCTTGCCCGATGCGACCAGCAGGGTCTCGTCTCCAGCGAGGTCCCTCAGCGACGCCACCAGCGCGTCGAACGCCTCCCACGAGCGGGCGGCGCGCCCCGTGCCCCCGTAGACGACCAGGTTGTCGGGTCGTTCGGCGACCTCTGGATCGAGGTTGTTCATCAGCATGCGCATGGCCGCCTCCTGGGGCCACCCCTTGCAGGTGAGCTCCCCGCCGCGCGGCGCCGTGATGCTTCTCATGTGCTAGTTCTCCCCTCGGTGCTGGGTCACATACGGGGCCGGGCGGCGCCCCGCAAGCCCACTTCACCCCATCTCCAGGCGGGCGGCAAGCGCAAGACCTTTTCCCTCATGACTACGAAGAGTGACCGCGAGCGGATATATAGGGTGATTCCGCCATCCGAAACTACAAAGAGTGGTTGCAATCCGCGCTGCAGGCGTCGATAGGTGGCACCATGGGTATCACCAGCCCGATGAACATGTCCCAGAGAGGAGACATCGATGGCGGAGACCTACAACGGTTACTGCGTCAAGTGCCGCGAGAAGCGCGACTTCGAGGGTGAGGTCAAGGAGCTGGCCAACGGCTCCAAGGCGGCTCAGGGCCAGTGCCCCGTGTGCGGGACCAAGATGACCCGCATGCTTCCCAAGAGCGCTACGGCTTCCTAGCCACCCTCGTAGTTGCAGCACGGGCCGCCCCCAAGGGGGCGGCCTCGTTGCGTCAAGGGGCGAACCGACTCAGGCGGCCGACCACGCGGGGCAGAGGCCCTGGAAGGAGCACGACATGCACAGCGGCGAGGGGCTCGGGCGCCAGTCGTCGCGTTCAGCCGCCCGCCTGATAGCCTTTCCCAGCGCGACCATCTGCCGCTCGAAGGCGACGAGCATCTGCTCGTGGGGATTGAGCGTGAGCACCGAGGGGTGGGCCAGGTAGACCAGGCGGATCTCCTTGGGCATGACGTGGAACGCTCGCCAGCACACCAAGGCGTAGAAGCGAAGGCCGAAGAACGCGTTGGTCTCGCGCATCTCCCCCGGCACGCGGCCGATCTTGTAGTCGGTTAGCACCCAGGAGCCGTCGCCGAGCTCCTCGACCCGGTCGATGACCCCACGCAGATGGAGGTCGGCGAGCTCGTACTCGACCCACCACTCCAGCTTGCTCGCCGTGAGTACTCGAGGGTCCTCGAGCCTGAAGTAATTGCGCAACAGCGACTTGCCGGCCGACAACCAGGCCTGTTCCTCGGCCTCGACGAGGTCGTTGGGGCGCACCTCGGGGGCGTTTCTGACCTCGTTCCACAACGCCACCAGCAGTGACTCCGCGCGCTCGGGGGTGCGCTGCTGCGGTCTCTCGGCGAAGAGACGTTCGAGCACGGCGTGAACCAGAGAGCCTCGTGCGGCGGCCGTCGAGGTGGGCTCGGGGAGGCGGTCGATCGAGCGGAACTTGAACTTCAGGGGGCAGCTCTTGAAGTCGCCGGCGCTCGACGGCGACAGGTTGAGAAGCGTCTGTTCCATGGTTCGACCATACGGGCGAGCCGTGAGCCCCCCATGGATTTAGAAGGTCCTAGCCAAACGCCCGATCTTCGGCCACGAGACCGAGCGCGGGTGCCGGCGACGGGCGCGTCTCGCAGCGGATGTAGATGGAGAAGGTCGTTCCCCGGGAAGAGGACTCGACGTCGATGTGGCCCTCCATGGCGTTCACGAGCTGGCTGACGACGTAGAGCCCGAGCCCCACCCCATCGGTGCTGGAGGCCTCGTGGAGCCGGGTGAAGGCCTCGAACAGCTCGGCGCGTCGATCCTGGGGGAGACCGGGCCCCTCATCGGCGATCTGGATGGCCACGCCGTGTTCGCTCGCCTTGGCGCTAATCGCGACGCGCGCCCGCTCGGCCGAATACTTATAGGCGTTCTCGACGAGGTTGCGAACGATCTGTCCGGTGCGCGAGGGATCGAGAACGCACAACAGGGGCTCGACGAAGACCTCGAGCTGATGGTCGCGACGCTTGGGGGCGGCCGCCTCGAGAGCCCGATTGATAGTGAGCTGAAGATCGCACCACTCGGGCTGCAGACTCAGAGTGTGTGACTGCAGTTGAGAGGTGATCAGGAGGTCGTCCACGAGTCGAGCGAGCTGCTGACTCTGCCCGGATACCATCTCGAGCATCTTGTCCAGCTGTTCGGGTGTCAGACGATCGCGCCTCTTGCTAACCGTGTCGACGCCGGCGATTATCGCGGTGAGCGGCCCCCGAAATTCGTGCGAGGTGATGGCTAGGAAGCGGTCCTTGATGCGATCGGCGTCGGCCAGGGCGAGCGCCTGATGCTCGAATGCCGCTTTCTGCCGGCGCCAGTTCTCGGCCATGACGCCGGTTGCTCCCGCCATCAAACCCATGAGACCCACGAGGAATATGTAGGTGCTCAGATCGAAGGTCTCGCCGGTGAGCTCAGTCCGGTGCAGGCTTTGCGGCAAGAACAAGAGCGCCGCGATCGCCCCGGAGAGGAGGGCGCCGGGCAATCCGTACCTGATGGCTCCCTCGAGCGGTATGAGCAGCACCAGGGCCCACGCGACGTACGGCGTCTCCCAGGCGAAGATCCACACCATCGAGCAAATGATCAGACCGTCGAAGACGAACGCCACGGCCGCTAGCCGGTCGTGATCTTCGGGGGTGCCGAGCCGTGCGGAGGCACCCCAGATGGTCATTACGCCCAACCCGAAGAAGACCATGGTGATCCAGGCGAGCCTCTCGGTGGCGTGATCGGGCCATCCCCCGGTGGTGGCGATCGACGCGACCGCGGACACCACGCCGAAGAGGCGAACGTACGTCAGCCCCTGCTCTAAACGTCGGGTGTCGCTGAGTCTGGTCATGCCTTGGCTCTATCGGCCGCCGGGCCCGTTCAATTGAGCATTCGGACGCGACGAGGGACCCCCCTAGGGAGGCCCCTCGTCACCCGTAGCCGTGAAGCTAGGCAGCTTTGATGTGGCTGTCCGTCCCACGGGGACGGCCGATTACCTCGGCGACGTGGTCGAAGACCTTGGGGGCGGCGTAGCCGGCGGCGGCGATCATCAGACCGGTGCCGACGTAGCCGAGCAACTCGGAGCGAACCTCGACACCCCACTGCGTGAAGAGCGAGAAGTCGAGCGCCCAGGCGACCAATACTCCAACGACGATCGTGAACAGCGTCGTGATCTTCGACAGGTTGAGGTATTCGCCCACCATGTCGACCAGCTTGAACGAACCGATGCCGAGCAGCACAACGATTGCGAACTCGTACACTTGATACCTCCGTTTTAGGGGGCTGTTTTCGCCCACTTGCAAGCTTTGACGTAGCGTCGCTCGGCGCGGTTACACGCGATCGTCTCGACGATCGGGACAGAACGGACGTGTTTTCTTCTGAGGCTGGTGCCGGGTAATAGCCGCCTTGCGGAACTAGTCATCTACGCTCCAACAAAATGATGCGATTTGGCTATTGGCCTGGCTTCGCCCCAACGCCCACACTTCGGTAAGGGCGGGGGTCCTAGTCGCATTCGCCGCCGCAGCCATCCGACGCACTGCCCGAGCGTCGGAGACTCCCGCCCCTTTACAGCGAAACGCCGGCCCGAAGGGGCCGGCGTTCTCGCGGTACAAAGGGTTTGATTGCTATCGATCGCCGCCGCCGACCAACCGGACTCCGAAGGGCACGCGGGCGACCTCCTCGTCATCGAGCAGGAAGGCCACCGAGTAGTTGCCCTCGACCTGCTCGATCTTGAGGTCCGAGATTTCGTCCTGGAGTCGTTCCATGTGAGTTGCCGTCGCGAGATGCATCTCGCGGGGGATGCTCTCGTAGATGGTTCCGCTCGGTCCCTGAATGCGCCACTGCTCGGTGGCGCTGCCGCGATCGTCGGCCCACGCGCGCAATACCATGAAGGCCGCGGCCACCGAAGGCTCGCCGTCGACGACGATCACGTTCTCGAGACCCGGATGAAGCTTTCCTCCTTGGTCGAAGAACAGCTTGCGATCGATGACCTTCGCGTAGCGAAGTCTCGCTCCCATCCCTCTCCCTTCCTCTGGCCTTATGCAGCGTTGGTAGGCGCGTAGGTTTCGATGGAGCAGTCGCATTCCAGTAGCCGCTTCTCGAGCCAGTCGAGGTCCGCGGCCTGCACCGGCGCGAGCACTCCGCTGCGCTCGTAATCCTCCTGTGCCATCTTCATCGCGGTCGACGCGAGGAGCTCGGCGGTCAGCCCATAGACGTCCCGACCCATGATCGTCACGTTGCGCCAGCGCTCGCCGCTGCGAGCCTCTGCGAGAATGGTCCACCACCGCTGGCGCTGGCGTTCGTCCGGACCTTCGACTCGCTGCACCAACTCGACCCCGCGCTCGACGAGAGCCCGAACGCCCGGCAGTTCGTATCCGGCTCTGAGCAAAGGCAGAATCGGTTTGAGCCCGAGCTTTCGTAGGGGGTTGGTGGTGATGTACAACCGCAGGCTGTTCACTTCGATGTGCAGAGGAACCAGATACCCGTTCGCCAGTGGGAACGACACAGCCGGCTTCGGACCCAGCGGTGGCGGCATGGGCGCCCAGCGGGAGTACTGGCCGGCGGAGATCGAGACTTGCTGCCGGTCGACAATCCACGGGCCGCGGCCAGTCACTATTCGCAGCGAACTCTTGATGGTTCCGTGTGATGCACTCGATGGAATCGCGTAGGTGAGCGCGACGTCGGGATGATCGAATCCCTCGGCCGCAAGTGTCGCGGCGACGTCTCCCGGCACCTCGTCGAAGCCGATCGCGGGCGCCATCGCGATGCCCTTCGATCGCGCATCGCGATCGTGCCTTTCGATGAGCTCACCTATGAAGGCGGCCTCTCCGGTCGAGTCGAGATAGTGGACCTTGGCCCGCAGCGCGGCCTCCACCGCGGTCCAGCCGAACTCTGCGAAGGGTCCGACACAGGTGAGGAGCACACGACAATCCTCGAGGGCGGAGACCAACGAGTCGACGTCGGCGACGTCCGCGACGCGGACGTCGGGATGGCCGGTTGCGGCGGCGAGCGCTTCGAGCTTGTCCCGGTTGCGCCCGGCGATCGCAAAGCTGGCACCTCGCTCGGCCAGCGCGTGGGCTACTAGCTTTCCCGTGTAGCCGGTGGCGCCGAACACCAAAACGTCGGGCATCGAATGAGCCTACCCACTTCGGCCATCGCCGGTTACATGAGTACTCTCTTGGGTCACGCGACCGCGAAGGGAATGGCCTCGGGCCAAGCTAGGAATGGGGATTCATCTTGTCGATCGTCACGCTCAGCGGAACGGTGCACCTCGTAAGACACGGTGAGGTTGAGAACCCGAAAGGCATCATCTATGGCCGTCTTCCCGGCTACAACCTGTCCGAGCGAGGTCAGCGGCAGGCCGAGGCTGCCGGGCGGCACTTGCGTGACGCACGCGTGCAGGCCGTTTGGGCCAGCCCTCTCGAGCGAGCACAGGAGACCGCCCAGGCGATTGCGGCACACCACGCGGTGGAAATCACCACCGACGAACGATTAATCGAAAGTGATTCGACCTTGGAGGGAGTCGGGCGAACGCTGTGGCGCGTCTTTCGCAACCCCGTGCGCTGGTGGCAGTTCCGGAACCCGATTACTCCGTCATGGGGTGAGCCCTTCTCGGAGATCAGGGCCCGAATGCTCGAGGCAATCGTCGAGGCCCTCGAGCTCACGCGCTCTGGCGAGCTCGTGATCGTCTCGCACCAGACGCCGGTAATGGCCGCCCGCCTCGCTCTCGCTCGGCGACGCAGGCCTCCGTGGCTCGACCGGCTCCCGTGCGAAACGGGCTCCGTGACCACGCTGGTGCTCGACGAGGGGAAGGTCTTGTCCGCGAACTACTTCAGAGACAGGGGTTAGCGAGCGCCCTCAGTCTCACTCGACGGCTTTGGCGCCTCATTGGCCGCGGTCTCGGGAACGGCCTCGAGGATCGGGCCCGAGCACACCGGACAGACCAGGGAGTCGGCCATTTCGATGTAGACGGTGCGGGCACAGGTCGGGCAGAAAGCGGTGCGAGCCATGGGTTGCACGGTAGCCTGCTTTCCGCAATTCCGCACGGGTCGCCTTTCGGCAGTGCCCGGTGAGGCCGTGAACGCCATCGAGGTGTGAGCAGATGAGCTACGACGCGATAGTTGTGGGGGCGGGTCACAACGGCCTGACCTGCGCCGCTTATCTGGCCAAGCAGGGCCTCAGCGTTCTCGTCGCCGAGCGCACCGATCGGATCGGGGGGGCCTGCGTCACCGAGGAGCTGTTCGAAGGATTCCACCTGTCCACCGCGGCCTACTCGTTGTCGTTGTTGCTGCCCGAGATCATCGCCGAGCTCGGACTAGAGCTCGATATCCGAATGAAGGACCCGAGCCGATTCCATCCCTATGAGGACGGCGGCGGGCTGATCATCTGGCGAGACCCCGCGAGGCGACACGCGGCGATCTCCGAGCTCTCGAGCAAGGACGCTGACGCCTACGTCAAGGTGCACGAGCTCTTCGACGAGGCCGCCCGACGCCTGCGTCCCTTCCTCAGTTACCCCGCGACCCGCAAACAGGTGCGCCGGGCGTTTCGCCAGAGCGAGATCGAACGGCTGTTCGCGAAGACCGTCGACGGCTCGATCGCCGACCTCGCCGAGGAGTACTACGAGACCGAGCTGTTGCAGGGCATGCTCGCGAGTGAGGGCATCGTCTCGACTCTCGCAGGCCCTCGCACCCCCGGCACCGCCTACATAGCCTTGCATCACGCCTTCGGCCAGGCGACTGGTGAAGACGGCGCGTGGGGCTTCGTGCGCGGGGGAATGGGCGCGATCACTCAGGCTCTCGCAGACGTAGTGCGCGCACACGGTGGAGAGATACGCACGGAGGCCGAGGTCACGGACTTGAAGCTCGACGAGCGCAAGCGCGCCGCCGGCGTCGTGCTCTCATCGGGCGAGGAACTCGAGGCCCCGATCGTGTGCTCGAACGCGACCGCGCAGCGCACCGTCGAATTTGCGGGGTCGGAGAGGCTTCCCCCCGATTTCGTCGCCGACATCGAGCTGTTTCCCACCGAGGGCACCGTCGTGAAGGTCAACTGCGCGCTCTCCGGCCTCCCGAAGTTCAAGGGGCTGGGAACCGAAGGCACCGTCGGCCCGGAGCACACCGGCACCATCACAGTAAGCCCGTCCATCGACTATCTCGAGAAGGCCTGCCGCCAGGCAGCCGAGGGCCGGGCTGCAGAGAACTTCTTCGTCGAGGCATGGATACAGACCGCGACCGAGCCCGAGCTCGCTCCCGAGGGTAAGCACACGCTGTCGATCTTCGCCCAGTACGCGCCCTACCACCTTGCCGACGGCACGTGGGACGAGCGGCGCGACGAGATCGGGAACGCGATCGTCGCGACGCTCGAGACCTACGCTCCCGGCCTCAGTGGGCTCATCGAGGATCGCCTCGTTCTGGGCCCCCCCGATCTCGAGGAGCGCTTCGGATTGACGGGGGGAAACATCTTTCACGGCGAGTTGTTGCCGGACTGGCTCTTCGACAGGCGGCCGTCCCGTGGCTGGCATCGCCATCGCTGGCCCCTCGCCGGTCTCTACCTATGCGGATCGGGAGCTCATCCAGGGGGCGGGGTGTGCGGAGCGCCGGGCCGCAACGCGGCGCGCAGCGTGCTCGAGGACCTGGTATCAGCCGGTGGAGCCGTGCCACCGAAGCGGTCGTAGTTTCGTGCTTGCCCCTGCGGGTAACTCACGGTGACGTGAAGGCCGCGCTACGCGGTGGTGGGCTGTGGGGGGATTTCCCCTGGAGGTGACGAATTGAGTCTTGGAGCAAGTCTGTTTCTACTGGCGGTCGGAGCGATCCTGACGTTCGCCGTAAACGTCGAGGCCTCCGGCTTCAACATCAACACGATGGGGATCATCCTGATGGTGGTCGGTGGGATCGGCCTGTTGTTCTCGCTCTTCTGGATGAGCCGCAGCCGCACCTCCGGCACTCGCACGGTGGTTCGTGAAGAGGAGCCGCGCGACGGACGGGTAGTGCGCGAGGAGCGCCGCGACGTCCTTTAGCCGAGCCGGCTGCTGGTGCACTAGCGGGCTCGTTTGCGGAGCAGCTTCACGATTCGATCTTCGATCTGCACGGCGCGGTACTTGGGCATGCCGCGCGACATGATCGAGAACTCCGCCCAGGTGCCGGTGCGCCCGAGTCTGAGCCACCCGGTCAGTGTGGATACGGAGTCGAGCGTTCCGGTTTTGGCCCGGATGGGAACGCCGTGCAACCGGTCCTCCAGCGTTCCCTCGCCACCGGTGGGGAGCATCTCCCGAAGCTTCTTGCCCCATTCCTGCTTCTCGGAGTAGCGCAGAAGCTTGGTCAGCGCTTTGGGCGACACGCGGTTCGAGTAGGACAGTCCGGACGAGTCGCGTGCAGTGAGCCTGATCCCATGCCGGGAGGCGAACGCCTCGATGGCGTTCGCTCCCTTGGCGATGGAGCCGCGTGGTCCCGAGCGCGCCACCGCTAGAAGCTTGCCGAACACCTCGGCGAAGTAGTTCGCCGACTGTCGGTTCATGTACCTCAGCATCACCCGAAGCCGTGGAGAGGTCACCTTGCCGATGAGGTTGCGCGCCGCCCGTGAGGGTCGACCTCCAACCTTGGGACGACCGCCCACGCGCACTCCGATGGAGCGGAGTTTTCTGGTCAGCTTGTAGGCGGCGCGCCACTCGGGGTTGCCGATGTGCTTGCCCTTGTGCTTGTTGCCGTTGAGGTTGAGTGCGGCCGGAAGAGCTACCTCTTCGCTCGGGAAGGAGGATTTCCATCCGCTTGCCCACCAGTCGTGGAAGAAATAGCTCTTGACACCGATGACGCGGCCCGAGATTCGACGCACGCCGGCCCTCTTGACCTTCTTTGCTAGCCGTCCCAGATAGGTCGGGTCGAACGGGAGGTCGTTGGCAAACCGGCCGCGGGTCGCCAGCGTGGGATCACCGCGACCCACAAGGTAGAGGTTTCCCCTCAAGACGGCAGAGTCGAGCTTCCGTCCGAGCACGGCGGTCCTGAGTCTGCTGCCCGGCGCAAGACGATCGAGCAGCGCCATCGATAGCAGCAGCTTCTGGTTCGAGGCCGGGACTCGCCGGTCGCGAGCCGACCACGAGTAGAGGGTTCTCTTGCCGTTGGTGGCGGAGATGCCGATCGCCTTTCCTCTTGCGATTCTGTCGAGGTCGCTCTTCCACTGGGCGCGGGCGAATGCCGGCGCCGGCGCGTACAAGACGACGACGATCAGCGAGACGAATACGGCGAGACGGCGCACCGGGGCATTGTGACGGGGTTTGGTCTATTCGTCCATGATCCGGCCGTCAGCCGAGGTCCGGGTCGTCGGCTCCCTCGGAGACGTCGAACAGCGTCGGATTCGAGCCGAACAGGGAGAGCTGGTCGCCGGAGACACGCTGGCGGACGGGCCGGTCGATGGCCACCGCGAGCCGGTGGTAGGCCTGCTCCCTGGCGAGCTGAACTGCTCGGCGGCGAGCTCGGGCTCGCTCGGCTTCGAGCCTGGATTGCGCCGTGGCGATCGCCTCGTCGATGAGCTGCGGTTCCCATTCGGGCAGTTGCGATTGCATCCAGCCTCCCAGAAAGAAGTACCCCCTGGCCGTGCCCGGGGGAACAGGATTATGCGCCGCGCGCCGGAGAAGATGCCGGATTTCATTGGTGTAATTCGTGCCGAGGCAGATCGGGGGGCCGGCTATTCGCGTTCGGCCCCCCGCCGCGTTCGCCGTGGCTAGGAGTTGCGGGTCACCCGCTCGCAGTTGCTGGCGATCTGGTCGAGGTAATCGGCCTCGACTCGGTCGATGCCGGCTCCGCACGAGATCCGATCCCGATCCGAGTCGGATGAATCCACCGTGTCGTCGCCGAGGCCGGCTCGAACCCGGTCGGTTCCGCCCCCTAGCAGGAGGCGGTCGTGTCCCTCCCCACCGACCAGCAGGTCGGGTCCCGGCCCGCCGCGCTGGAAGTCGGCGGCGCGGCCGCCGTCGACCTCGTCCCCCCCGGCGCCTCCACTCAGGATATCGGCGCTTCTCCCACCGTCGAGGCGGTCGTGCCCTGTGTCCCCCCACAAGACGTCCGGGCCGATGCCGCCGAGGACCTCGTCGTGGCCGACACCCCCGTGCAACGAGTCGCCGCCTCGCTTTCCGGCGATCGAATCATGTCCCGCGTCGCCCGGATGGAAATCGTCGAGGCGCGAGCAAACGATGACGTCGTTGCCCTCGGTACCCTCCTGGCAGCCCGTCGGGCCCGCCAGGGCCGGCGCCGCCAGCAGGGTCAGCCCCACTCCCAGCGCGAGGACCTTGATGCGCACGATGTTGCTCCTTTCGTTCGAGTCGATGACTCGGCGAAAGCTAGGCGCTAAGCGGCGCTCCGCCTGTGGCGCGCGCCACAGTTGGCCCACGAATCAAGAGAAAAAAGCTTGTCACAGGCCCCATGTAGGTTGAGCCCAATGGCAATCACGGAGACCATCACCGCCAAGCTCGACGAGCATCAGAGCCGCGTGGTCGATCACGAGGCCGGCGGCATCTGCGTGTTCGGGGGGCCGGGCACGGGCAAGACGACCGTGCTCGAGGAGCGCTTCCTACGGCTCGCGCTGGCCCCCGGATGCTCGGCCGACCGGATCCTGTTCCTGGTGCCGAATCGGGCTCAGAAGATCGCGCTCCAGGACCGCATCACCCGGAGGTTGCTCGATGAGGGGATTCAGGCGCTCATCGAGGTACCGGTCTATACCTGGCACGGCCTCGCCAACCACCTCGTCAGCCGTCACTACGACCGCCTGGCATACGCCGAGCCGCCGGTGCTGTTGACCAGCCCCGAGCAGTGGGGCGACGTGCGCGACGCGTTGACGAGCGAGTCCGAGGCCAACTGGGGCAGACAGTACCGGCCCCTGCTGAAGAACCGCGGCTTCGTCGACGAGGTAGTGGACTTCTGCATCCGGGCCGAGCAACGCCTGCTCGAACCCGCCGACCTCGACCGCCTCGTCGAACTGAGGCCCGCGTGGACCGACCTCGTCCGCTTCTTCGTCCAGCACCGGCAGCGGTTGCGACAGCGCTCGCGCATCGACTATCCGACCCTTCTGCACGATGCGACCGACCTGATCGCCAACCACGACGATGTACGGGCCGGCCTCCACCAGCGGTTCCTCCACGTACTCGTCGACGACGCGCAGGAGCTTGCGCGCGTCCAGCAACGGCTTCTGCTGTTCCTGGCCGGGTCACCAGGCGGCGACGGCGCGCGGATCGATCGCTCGCTGGCGGTCGCGGCCGACCCCGATTCCGCGATCGAGACCTTCAGGGGGGCCGAGCCCGACTGGCTCGATTCCTTCGAGAGTGAGTTCGGCGCCGCCGAGCGCGTGGTGTTGCCGACGTCCTACCGGCTCGGTCCGGCTCTCGGATCCAAGGCGCGCGACTTCATATCGCTCGAGGGCGACGGCTCGCACCGGCCCACCGCCTTTGCGGGAGAGACCTCGCTCGAGGTGCATCGTTACCAGACCCTCGCCACCGAGGTGGATGCGATCGCGCGCGCTCTCCGACTGGCGCACCTGAGCAATGGAGTTCCCTACGCCGATATGGCCGTGTTGCTGACTTCGCCGCGCCAGATGCTGCCTCCACTGGAACGCGCGCTCGGCGCGCTCGAGGTGCCGTACTCCATTTCGGCACCCGACCGCCCTCTCGAGCGCGAGCCGGCGGTGCGCTCCTTCATCGAGCTGGCCCGCTGGGCGACGACCGACGAGCAGAACGACGACACGCTGCGCGAGCTGCTGCGCTCGCCGCTCGTGGGACTGAGCGCGCACGACGCGCTCGAGCTCGAGCGCGAGGCGCGCACCAGAGAGCTGTCGCTCGCCGAACTCGTTGCAACCACCAGGGCCGACGGGGCTGCCGGCGAGTCGGTGCGCGAGTTGCTCGAGCTGCGCGACCTGTTGCGCTCGTCCGTTGACGAGCCGGCCGACCGAGCCTTCTGGGGGATCTGGCAAGTCGCGAACTACTACCGGTCGCTGGTGGCGTCCGCTCGCGGGGATCTCGAGCACCCCGCCAACCGCGACCTCGACGCGCTGGTTGCGTTCTCTCGCTCGCTGAGCCGCTTCGTGGAACGCCGAAGGGGCAACGGGACGCTCGACGAGTACGTGTCATCGATGGGTCGCGCCGACTTCGGGTCGGACCCATGGCTGCCGCCCGAGCGGCGTCGCGGGGGGGTCGAGATCCTTTCGTTTCATGCCGCCAAGGGACGGCAATGGGACATCGTGTGCGTCGCCGGCTGCGTCGAGGGCGCGATTCCGAAAGGCAGGCGAGCGCAAGGTCTGTTCGACCCCTACTTCCTCGACGGACTAGACGAGAACGACCGGCGACGGCGCAACGACGCCGAGGATCGCCGGGTGTTCTACGTCGCACTGACCAGGGCACGAGGCCGGTGCATCGTGTCGGCCTCGCCGGGCCCCACCCGCAAGGGCTCGCCCAGCCGTTTCGTTGCCGAGATCGCGGGCGTCATGCCCGACGTCGAACGAGGCGTCGAGATGCTTTCGCTGACCTACCGCGAGGCCGCGGCGCGCGCCCGGCGAACGCTCGCCGACGAAACCGTCGGTGCCGCCGAACGCCTCACCGCTCTCGCCGCGGTGGCCAGGATCTGCGCGCTCGACCCGTCATGCACCACGGCTCGCCCCAGCGAGTGGTGGTGGCGCTGGGACTGGACCGAGGGCGCGCTTCCCATCAACGCCCAGCGCCCGGAGGCCGACGCCGATCTTCCGCCCGACAAGCTGCGTACCAGCTACTCGCGCATCTCCAACTACGACAACTGCGGGCTTCAGTACCTGCTCGGCGTGGTGCTCGGGCTGGACTCCGAGACGTCGCACAACATGGCGTTCGGCACCTGGATCCATCAGATCTTCGAGGACTGCGAGAAAGAGCCCACCGACGACCAGAAACTCTCGGGCCGCCGTCGTCTTCGCAGTCGCCGGGCGGTGTTCGAGCGATACGAGGAGCTGTTCGACGAGTCGGTCTTTCCGAACCGGGCGATCGCGCGTCAGTTCCGCCACGACGGCGGCGTCATGCTCAATCGCTTCATCGACAAGCTGAAGCCGGGCGAGGCAGTCCTGGTCGAGCAGCAGTTTGCGGTCGACTTCCAGGGCCATCGCATAACGGGGCGTATCGACCGCGTCACCAAAGCCGGCCGCGGCGTGCTCGTGAGCGACTACAAGACCTCGCGACATCCGATCCGCATGGACGAGGTTGGGGACTCGCTGCAGCTCGCGATCTACTACCTGGCCGCCAAGGCCAACCCCGACATCGCGGCCTACGGCGAACCCGCCGGGATGCAGCTGGTGTATCCGGGCAAGACCTACTACGAGGACGTCGCGGTGCGCTGCCAGAAGCCCGAGCAGGCAGAGCAGGTCCTCGAGCGCCTCCCCAAGCTCATCGAGGGCGTTCTCGACGAGGATTTTCGCCCGAGCCCGGAAGCCGAATGCATGTGGTGCAAGTTCAAGCCGCTCTGTCCGCTGTGGGCTCAGGGCCAGGAGCTGCCGTCATGAACGAGCGCTACTCGTCCGAGCGCATCCGCGCCGCTCTCAAGGGCTACGAGCCCACCGGCGAGCAGTGGAACGCGATCGCCTCCGGCGGAGGACCCTCCTATCTGATAGCAGGCGCGGGCTCGGGCAAGACCGCGGTGATGGCGGCCCGCATCGTGTGGCTCATCGAGAACAAGAACTACGGGCCCACCCAGATTCTCGGGTTGACGTTCACGAACAAGGCGGCCGAGGAGTTGCAGGAGCGTGTGCACACCGCGCTGATGGTCGGCGGCGAGCATCGCGTCGATGACATCACGGTGCAGACCTACAACGCGTTTGCTGCGGGGATAGTCCGAGACCATGGTTTGCTGGTCGACGTCGAGCCCTACGCGGGTCTCCTGACGGACGCGCAGCAGTGGCAACTGGTGCTCAACTGCATCGACGAATTGCCCCCTTTCGAGGCCATCGAACTCCGAACTCCGGGAAGCATCGTGCGAGCCACGCTGGCTCTGGCTTCGTCGCTGTCGGATCACATAGTTACGACGGCCAGCGTGCGCGCCGCCGACGAGCGCACGCTGTCGTCTCAGGACGCGACCATGGACATGCGCGAGACCGCGGCCAAACGGCAGGAACTCTGTGCCGCGGTGGACGCCTACGTGAGCGCCAAACGCAGCCATGAGCGCATCGACTTCGGCGACCAGGTGCTCAAGGCGGTCGAGGTGCTCGAGGACTACGCGCACATCCAGGAGTCATACGTCGAGCGCTATCCGATCGTGCTGCTAGACGAGTATCAGGACACCAACGTCGCCCAGCGGCGCATGTTGCAGGCGCTCACGCGCGGCGGGGACTCGGTGACCGCGGTAGGCGACGCCCGTCAGGCGATCTTCGCTTGGCGCGGGGCGACGATGTACAACCTGATCGGTTTCCCCGACCATTTCCCGCGCGCCGATCGGGCGCGCTACGGAGCCATCTCACTGTCGGAGAACTTCCGCTCCGGCGAGCGGATTCTCGATGTAGCCAACGAGGTTGCCACCGGCATCGACGAGCGGCGCCGGCCGGGGCTCCCGCTGCGCGCGCACCCGGCCAACGGGCAGGGCGCCGTCGCACTCGGCCTGTTCACCGACGAGGGCGCCGAAGCCGAGTTCATTGCGTCCGAATGCGAGCGACTGCACGGCAAGCCGGCGGCCGAGGGGCGAGGTGACGTCGAGTGGAAGGACATGGCGGTCCTGGTTCGCAGGCGCGCCACGATGGAGCCCATCCAGGAGGCCTTCAAGGCCCACGACATCCCGGTCGAGGTCGTGGGGCTCAGCGGGCTGTTGAACACCCCCGAGGTCGTCGAGATCGTCGCCTGGCTCCGGAGCCTCGAGTCCAAGCCCGTGGCGAATCGCTGGCTTGCCCGGCTGCTGCTCGGACCTCGCTGGCGCATCCACTATCGCGACCTGTCTCTTTGCGCGCGCTGGGCGTCCGGGCAGAACTGGGATCTGCGCGTCAGGCTCGCGGCAGGAGACCACGAGCGCGCCCGCGACCTGGCGCCCGGCGATGTCGGTTTCTCGCTGTCCGAGACGCTGGATCACGTCGAGGAGATCGAGGGCCTGGGTCCCGAGGCGCTGGCTCGTTTGAAGTCCTTCAACCGGCGACTCGGCGAGCTGCGCCACAAGACCCACCTGCCCCTGCTCGAGCTCGTAGACGAGGTGATCGAGGCCTCCGGCGTGCGCGACACGCTCGAGTCCAGTCCCTCGCGGTCGGCCCCTGCGGCGTTGCAGAACGTGGCCAACTTCGTGGATCACGTCGCGGCTTTCGCCCCGATCGAGGGCGAGGCGACGCTGCGCAGCTTCCTCAGCTACCTGGACGCGGCCGAGGTCGCCGAGGAGACGCTCGAGTCCGCTCAGCCGGCCGAACAGAACTCGGTGAAGCTAATGACGGTTCACTCGGCAAAGGGCCTCGAGTTCGAGTGTGTGTTTCTACCGTCGGTGGCGGCCAGCAAGAACCGCAAGGGTGCGTATATCTACTCGGTCTTTCCGAACACACGCTCGTCCAACCCGCTGCGCAGTCACGACGCTCTGCCGTACGAGGTGCGCGAGGACCACCAGCACCTGCCGGTGTGGAAGGGCAAGGCCTCCGACTTCGAGGCTCAGGTCAAGGAGCGCACGCTCGAGGACGAGCGCAGGTTGTTCTACGTCGCGTTGACCCGGGCCAAGCAGCGGCTGTACGTCACGACGGCCTGGTGGTACGGACGCGGCGGTCTGGCGAAGGGTCCATCAGAGTTCTTCGACGAGCTGCGTTCGATGTCAGAAAAACAGTCGATCGAGGTGCTTCACGACGCCGAGATGCCTCCGGACAACCCGGTGGTCGACGCGCTCGAGGGCCGGCGCGCGTGGCCCCCCGCAGCCCGGGCCGGCATCGACGACGCCCTGTTTGCCGAGGGATGGGGTCCAGCGGCCGATCGTGCGCTCGCCGATCCGACCTGGGCCGACACCCTGATCGACGGGCTCGGCGACGGTGAGCGAGACGAGGCGCGCCGCCTGATCGACGAGCGAGAAGCCGAACTGGACTTGATCGCACGGGCCGCGACCGAAGCCAAGCCCGTGCGAGCCGAGCTGCCCGAAATCGTTTCCGCCACCGCCCACGTCGCGCTCGGTTCCGGCCGTCTCGAACCTTGGGACCTGATCCGGCCCCTGCCGGACCGGCCCACTTCGGCCCGGCGTCTCGGAACCGAGATCCACCGGTTGATCGAGGAGCGCTCGCGCGGCATCGCTCCCTACCCCGAGGAGAGCGAACTCGACGAACCCGGCGAAGTCACCGGATCGGGGGTCATGACATCGCTGCTCGATCACTGGGAGGCCTCCGGATACGCGGAGCGCGAGCCCGCGACGCTGCCCTCCGGCGAACCGATGATCGAGCTCCCCTTCACGCTCCGGCTCGAAGACGGCCGCATCGTGCGCGGGCGAATCGACGCGGTCTACACGACCGAGGACGGCGGCCTCGAGATCGTCGACTTCAAGTCGGGGAGACGCTTCGAGCCGGGGGAGCTGGACCAGCTCGACCTCTACGCCCGTGCGCTGAACGCGAACGGATTGATTCCCGAGGGGACGCGCGTGACGCTCACCTATCTGTTCCTCGACGGCAACGAGCCGATCAAGCGGACCTGGAAGCCGTAGGAGGCACGCGGCCGGCTAGATCCAGTCCCCCAGGTCGACGCCATCGGGAGACGGCGATCTGCCGATGATCCAGGCCAGGAGCCGGCGAGAGTCGGTTGAGTCGAGGCGTTCCGGCAGACCCTCGAGGCTGAGGGGAAGCTCCCACCCAACGTACTCGTCGGGCCAGTCGGCGACCTCGTAGCCCAGATCGAGGTCGACGTGGTGCACCTCGACCTCGCGGAGCCGGCGGAGAGGGCTCCCCGAGGTCGGCCAGCGGTCCGCGGCGAGTAGCTCGCGGTTCGGCCAGCCCGCCTGGTCCGAACGAATCCAGGTTTCCTCTAGGCGCCGAGCCGAGTCGGCCACGTCCGCAACCAGTTCCTTGGCCGGACGCCCGGCCCCCTCCTCGATATCCCGGTTGCGCTGCTCCTGCCCGCCCGGGTAGCGAGGCACCTCCTCCCCCCGCAATGCCCCCTCTAGGCGCAGGGCGTGCCCGTCTGCGTTTCGTGCCAGATGGGTGAGCAGGTGGCCGACGCTCCAGCCCGACAGTCGACTGGGCCGTCGCGGGACCGAGTCGTCGATGTCAGCAAGAGTGTGAAGAAGCCTCTGCTGGGCGGCTCGGCACACCGCCATGGCGTCTCTGGGACTCATCTCCATCGCAGCATGCTGACACGCCCTCCACCGGACTGCCAGCCAATTGCGTGCCGGATTACTCGAAGGACCGGTCGCCGTCGGCAGTGGGTAGTCTCGCGCGCGTGAAGCTCTGGCGGATGCGGCGCGCGTCGTCGTACCTGGGTCCCGTTCTCATAGTCGTTGCGTGTGCACTGCCGCTGGCGTTGTGGGCTCAAGCGGCTCCCTTCGGCCTTCGCTTCGGAGACTCAGCCGCCACGTTGCGGTCGATCGCGGTGCTGTGTGGACTCGCCGGCATCACCGCGTTTGCTTGCAACCTCGTCATCGGGGGCCGCTTTGCGGTGCTCGAGCCGTTGTTCGGCAGCCTCGACCGCATGTACCGCGTCCATCACCGGACGGGCGTCACCTCCTTTCTCCTGCTGCTGGCCCACGGAGCGCTGATGCTGGCGTCGGCGGCCACCGATTCGCTCGGGGCGGCCGTCCGTCTCGTCCTTCCCTCCCCGAACTGGACGGTCACCCTCGGCGCGCTGGCCCTGCTCGCCATGAGCATCGTCATCGGTCTCACTCTTTACGCGCGGCTCGGCCACGAGGTCTACCTCTGGGTCCACCGGTTCTTCGGGGCGGTGTTCGCGCTGGGCGCGCTGCACGCCTTCAGGACGCCGGGGACCAAGGCGCTGTCGCCCGCATTGACCATCTATCTCGCGATTGCGGTGACGGCCGGATTCGCGGCCTACGCGTATCGCTCGCTGCTCGGCGATCTGCTGGTGAGGCGGCGGTACTTTCGTGTGACCGGCATCAACCGGCGCGGCGGCGAGGTCTCCGAGATCACCTTGGACCCGCTCGATTCGCAGCTGGACTTCACGCCGGGCCAGTTCGTGTTCCTCACCTTTCAATCGCGCTCGATGAGCGAGCAGTTCCGGCCCTTTTCGAGAGAGCGTGAGGGTCAGTCCGAGCTCGTCTCGCTGCGCGCAGGAGCGATTCGCAAGCAGTTCCATCCCTTCTCGATCACTTCGTCGCCCGCTCGACGCGAGCTGCAAGTGGCCATCAAGGCCTCGGGTGACTACACCGGCGCCCTTCGGCATCTCGAGGTGGGCGACCAGGCTTGGATCGAGGGCCCGTACGGTCGCTTCTCCCACCTCCACGTCGAAAGCCGCCGCCAGATCTGGATCGCGGGGGGCATCGGGGTGACGCCGTTTCTCAGCATGGCGCGCTCGCTCGAACCCTCATACGACGTCGACCTCTACTACGCGACCAAGTCGCGCTCGGTGGCGTATTTCATCGACGACTTCGAGGCACTGGCGAGGGATCACCCGGGGCTGCATCTAACCGTCTATCCGGAAGACGAGAACGGCT
>JBOGWU010000172.1:0-2078 GCA_050693935.1 Actinomycetota bacterium
CGAGTAGATGAATCGGCTGCCGTCGGGGCTGAAGATGGCGCCGAAGGAAATACTGGACCGTGGCGTGAGCCGCGTGGAGTCGGATCCGTCCGGCTCGATCGAGACGAGGAAGGTCGGTCTCTCGATCGATCCACGATTGAAGATGATCCGGCCGTTGTCGCCGGGGAAGCTCGCCCCCGCCCCGAGGGGGGTCAGCGCCACCATGACAAGCGCAGCGCCTAGTGCCGAACAAACCTTGAGCCTGCTGATCATGTGTTTGCCTCCCATGCCTAAGAAACGAAGTGCCCAGTTTCGGTGCTGCGGGTGCCGTCAGCAAGCACCTGCGAGAAGATAATGATGCTACGGGGATGGAATCACCCGCACAAGCGCCGTGTTATCGAGGACAGAAATGGACTCGCAAAGGGTGATCCGTAGCTACCTCGTGATCAGCGGGCTGTTCACGCTGTCGGCCTCGCTGATCTGGGGCATCAACACCCTCTTCCTCCTCGACGCGGGCCTGTCGATCTTCGAGGTTTTCGTTGCGAACGCCGTTTTCACCGCGGCCATGGCGCTGTTCGAGATCCCCACCGGTGTCGTGGCCGACACGCGCGGTCGCCGGGCATCCTTCCTGTTGTCCGAGGCCACGCTTGCCGTGGGCACCCTCGCTTACGTTGGCGTCGCCGCAATCGAGGGCGGACTGCTGCTCTTCTGTCTCGCCGGTGTGATTCTCGGGCTCGGCTACACCTTCTATTCCGGAGCGGTTGAGGCCTGGCTCGTGGATGCGCTCAAGGCCACCGGATTCGAGCACGAACTCGATGGCGTGTTCGCAAGGGCCGGCATGGTCTCGAGCGTGGCGATGGTGGTCGGGACGGTGGGCGGCGGGGTCCTCGGTCAGGTCGACCTTTCCCTGCCGTACGTCGCCCGGGCCGTGCTGGTCCTCATGGCCTTTGGGGTAGGGCTCCGGACCATGCACGACACCGGATTCACCCCACGTACGCTTCGCATGAAGGGCATCGGCGGGGAGATGAAGAAGGTGGCGAGCGCGGGCATGACCTACGGGTGGCGGACGCCCGCGGTGCGCCTGCTCGTCATGGAGTCGTTTCTCACCTGGGGGTTCTTCTCGTGGGCCTGGTATGCCTGGCAGCCGTATTTTCTCGAGCTGTATGGGGAGGACGCGATCTGGCTGTCAGGCCTGATCGCGGCGCTGTTCGCGCTGGCGGGCATCGCCGGCAACGCCCTCGTCGGACGGTTGGCCAAGCCCGGCCGAAGGAGGACGACCATCCTCCTCTGCTTCTCGGCGGTCACGACCGCAACCATGGTCGCCACCGGTGCCGTTCAGTCCTTCTGGGTGACGGTGCCGATATTCCTGCTGGGCGCGCTCGCCGGGGGGGTGCTGGAACCGGTTCGCCAGACTTACCTCCACCAGTCGATCCCGACCTCGGAGCGAGCCACGCTGGTGTCCTTCGACTCGCTGCTCGGCAGCCTCGGAAGCGTCGGAGGTCAAACCGGGCTCGGATACCTCTCGCAGGAGCGCTCCGTCCCGGCCGGCTTCGTAATCGGGGGCGCGGCCACCATCCTCACGCTGCCCATCTTCGCCAGGCTGAGAGCCCTGAACGAGCCCGCCGACCGGATCACGGCCGAGGCCCCGGAGGCGGAGGCCTCCCCCACGCCGCCGCCCATGCATCCCGAAGGCGACTCCGTGGCGGCGCGTCAGCCCGAGTAGAGCTGCAGAGGCGACCGCCGCTATCTCGACCTAAGAGCGGCGGCGAATCCTGGCGCTTAGGACGTCTCGCAGGCTGACGACACCGACGACCTCGCTCCCCTGCGTAACGGGAAGATGGCGGAACCCGTTGGTGAACATGACTGCGGCCGCCTCCTCGGTGTCCATGTCCGGTGACGCGGTAATGGGATCGCCGGTCATCCAGTCCTTGACCTTGGTGGCGTTGAGATCCTCGCCGGAGGCCGCCGCCCTCAACATGTCTCGCTCCGTGATGATGCCTGCGAGCCACGAGCCCTGCATGATGAGGGCCGAACCGAGACGTCCCTTGGCCATGCCCCTCGCCGCCTCGACCATCGACGTATCCGCGCTCACGGTGAAC
>JBOGWU010000173.1:0-2606 GCA_050693935.1 Actinomycetota bacterium
CCTATATACCGGTGCCGGATCGACGATCGCCACGCGGATGCGGGACTTAGAGTCAGGCACGGGCGGGTCAAGCAGTAGCGTGTGTTTATGCGAGAGGCCGCTTGCCTGCATGTCGAGTCGACTCACCGGATCCACCCCCCTTGGTTAAGTCGGAAGGGGAACCGCTGCGACGGTAGAGAGGAAGGTTCATTCCCGGAATGGCCCGATAGGTCCCCACAGTCTCGGAAACGGGCCGGCGCCGCGGGCAGTCGGGCACCCGTCTTCACTATGAGGTCGTTCACTCTGGCAAGAGGGCTTGACCCCGCTCATCTAAATCTCCCCAGACCTGCTCATTGAAAATCCCCACCCGGGAGCTACTCGGTGACGGAGAAATCCGCCGAGAAGGGTGGGGCCCCTTCGACGCTGGTGGTGTCCAAGCCGCCGCGCGAAGGAGCCCTGCCCCATGCTCACACGGGAGGAAGAAGTGGAAGCGAATGCACTGCGGAAGAGAGGGTGGTCGATCTCTGCGATCGCCCGGCACCTCGGGCGCGACCGTGCCACGGTCCGCCGGCACCTGAGTGGTGAACGCGAAGCCGGGATGCGCCGGCGCCCGGACGATTGGTTCGCCGCGTTCATCCCCTACATCACGGCGCGCTTCGAAGACGACAAGCACCTGTGGACCACCGTGCTCTACCGGGAGCTCACCGAGCTCGGGTTCGTCGCCAGCTATCAGACGCTAACGCGCGAGATCCGGGCCCGAGACCTGAGGCCTGCGTGCAAGCAGTGCGCCGGCGCCCGCCCGGATGTGGCCACGATCGAGATCGACCATCCCCCCGGCAAAGAGATGCAGTTCGACTGGCTCGAGCTGACCGAGACGCCGTGGGGCGCGCCCGCGTACGTGCTCGTCGGGGCACTCAGCTACTCGTCGAAATGCCGAGCTTCGTTCTCGGATGGCAAGACCACCGGGCACCTCGTCGAGTCGCTCGATCAGGTGTTGCGCGCCATGGGAGGAACGACGCGCCGCTGGCGCACCGATCGCATGTCCGGCGTGGTGGTCCCCGGCACCGACCGCCTCACCGCCGCGTTCGCGGATGTCGCCAAGTTCTACGGGGTGGCGATCGACATCTGCCCCAAGGGACGCGCCAAGAGAAAGGGCGTCGTCGAAGCAGCCAACAGATACATCACTCAGGGTTGGTGGCGCACCGCCGAGGTGTCAACTCCGGCGCACGCGCAACAGAGCCTCGATTCGTTCTGCGCCACGGTCGCGGACGCGCGTCCGCGCGGCGACGGCACCGTCGCCCACCTCGCCGCCGAGGACCGCTTGGGCGCGCTCCCTCAGACCGCCTATCCGGCGGTGATCGAGGTCACCAACAAGGTCACACCGTCGGCTCTGGTGCCCTTCGACGGCAACTCCTATTCCGTTCCCCCGGAGCTGATCGGGACCGACGTCGTGATCAGGACCCGCCTTAGAGCAGGGGAGATAGAGGTCGTGTCAGCGGCCAGCGTGGTCGTTGCGACCCACCACCGGGCCCCCAAGGGCCGCCACGAGATCGTGCGTCTCCCACGCCATCGCGCCGCCCTCCAGGAACTCGTGCTCGCCGGCTTCACCACCGACAAGCCCTGTCGCCGCAAGACCAACCGGCCGCCCGGGGACGAGGCCAAGGCCGCAGCCGCAGCGCTGCGCGGTGACACGGTTCCGAGCGATGCCGAGGTCATCGATCTGTCCACCTACGAACGACTGTCCAAGGGGATGCGATGAACGACGACTCGATCTATCAGAAGCTGCGCACGCACCTGTCCTATCTCGGTCTTGGACGTGCCGCGGAGGTGCTTGCGTCGCACCTCGAAGAGGCACAGCGCGAGCGCACCTCTGCGACCGTGTTCCTGGAGCGCCTGCTCGCCGAGGAGGTCGCCGCGACCGAGCTGCGTCGGCTCGCCGGTCGTCTTCGCTTCGCTCACTTCCCAGTCGACAAGCGGCTCGAGGACTTCGATTTCGATGCACAGCCCGGGCTCGACCGAAAGATGATCGAGGAGCTCGCCACGCTGCGGTTCGTCGAGGAGAAGGCCAATCTTCTGTTGATCGGCAGACCGGGCGTCGGCAAGACCCACATCGCCTTGGCTCTCGGACACCGCGCCGTCGAGGCCGGCTATCGCGTCTACTACACGACCGCGGCGGACCTCGCGGCACGTTGTCGACGCGCCGCGCTCGAAGGACGGTGGGCGACCACGATGCGGTTCTTCAATGGACCGCAGCTGCTCATCGTCGACGAGCTCGGGTATCTCCCGATGCCGGGCGACGCGGCGTCGGCGTTCTTCCAGGTTGTCGCGCGTCGATACGAGCATGGCTCCATCTGCCTAACAACCAATCGCAACATCAGCTCGTGGTCGGAGATCTTCGAAGACTCCGTGGTCGCGGTCGCGATCCTCGACCGGCTTCTTCACCATGCGACCGTGCTCGCAATTGAGGGCGACAGCTATCGCATGCGGGCTCACCGCGAGCGCCTGGCGGAGCTGCGGAAGGGGGTGGTCGACACGACTGCCGGTTAGGCTTGATCCACCGTCACCGAGCCGTCTTCAACTGGTGAATTTCGGTGAGCAACACTGGTGAATTTCGGTGAGCGCCGGCA
>JBOGWU010000174.1:0-5925 GCA_050693935.1 Actinomycetota bacterium
GCCAGCGCGGCGTGGTAGCTCTTGATCCACTTGATGCCGGCGAACACCGGCCACGAGCCCTCGCCCGCGCCGGTCTGCATCGCGGTTGCAGCGAGAAGTCCGGAGGCAATGAAGCTGACGTAGGTGATCCCCTCGGGGAGCGTGTCGACCGCCGGATTGGAGTCGACGAGCGTGCCCAGCCCCATCCCCATCGACAGCAGGAAAAGAACCGGGTTGAGGAACGCTGACATCGCGCTCCCCTTCCACGTCCGTCTGTAACCGCGCGCATTGGCCTCGAGCACACGCAGCGACATCATCAGTCGATCAGCCTTCGTCCGGTCAGGCGCAGAAAGACATCCTCGAGCGTGCTCCTTCGCACGACGATGCTCTGCGGCATGATCCCCCGCTCGTGAATGACCGCCGCGGCGTCGTCTCCGTTCTCGGTGTAGAGCAGGACGCGATCGGGCAGCTCTTCGATCCGCTTGGCGAGTCCGTCCAGTCGCCCGACGACATCGGCCTGCTCGCCGACCGCGAACCGAAGCTCGACGACCTCGCGCGTCGAGTACCGGGCGATCAACGCGCCGGGTGAGCCCTCGGCCACGATCTTGGCCTGGTCCATCACCACGAGCCGGTCACACAACTGCTCGGCCTCGTCCATGTAGTGCGTGGTGATGATCAGGGTCACGCCCTGTTGCTTGAGCCGGTAGAGGCGATCCCACAGCAGGTGCCGGGCCTGGGGGTCGAGCCCGGTCGTGGGCTCATCGAGGATGAGCAGCTCCGGCTGGTTGATCAACGCTCTTGCGATCACCAGCCGCCGCTTCATGCCCCCGGACAGTGGTTCGACCTTGTCGTCGCGGCGCTCGGTTAGCTGCGCGAAGTCGAGCAGCTCCTCGATGCGCTCGCGCAGCTCGCGACCCGAGATACCGAAGTAGCGACCGTAGATGAACAGGTTCTCTCGAACCGTGAGCTCGGTGTCGAGTGTGTCGTCCTGCGGGCACACACCCAAGCGGGCTCGGATCTGGGGGCCTTGGGTTGCGGGGTCCATCCCCAGCACGGTCAACTCGCCATGCGTCACCGGGGATACGGACGCGATCATGCGCATGGTCGAGGTCTTGCCGGCGCCGTTCGGGCCCAGAAAGCCGAAGGCCTCGCCTCGCTCGATGTTGAAGTCCACACCGTCGACCGCGGTGAAGTCGTCGAAGCGTTTCGTGAGGGTGCGGGCGGTCACCAGCGCATTCGTGCCGGCCGGTCCCTGTGCGGGCAGGTCGGCGGGGCGCGTCTCGGCCGCCTCCTGTGGCTGCATCTTTTGTTGCTCCTGGCATCTCGTCGCTCGGCAGCGGCCCCGAAGCATTGTCGCATGACTACTAGCCTTGTCGTGGCGACACCGCCGGGCCCCTCGAGCGGGGCTATTTGGGCTTGCGAGCCTCGACCACGATGCTGAGATCGTCCTCGTCACTGGCCGCGCCGTGGTCCTCGAGGCCGGCCTTCATGCACATGCGCCTGACCTTCTTCTCGAGGTCGTGGCTGATCTCCAGCAATAGCCACCCGCCCGGCTTCAGCCAGTGAGCCGCCCCTCCGATAGCCATGCGCATGAGGAACAGCCCGTCGTCGGTCTCGTCGGACAGCGTGTAGATGGGTTCGTACTCGCGCACCTCGGCGGGCAGGTCCTCGAGCTCCTCCTTCGGAACGTAAGGGACGTGGCCGGTGATCACGTCGACGCGCCCCTCGAGCGCGCCGGGAAGGGCTCCGTACATGTCGCCTACTTTGAAGCGTGCGTTGTCGAGCTCGAGCTCTCGTGCGTTGCTACGCCCGAGCTTGATCATGTCGGCGGCGATATCGGTCCCCCATACCTCGGCGTTGGGAACCTCGGCCGCGATCGCCAGTGCGATCGGCCCGGTGCCGGTGGCGACGTCGACGACCACGGGGTCCCTTCGCCCCCTCAGCTTCTGGATGGCTCGCTCGACCATCAGCTCGGATGAGGGCCTGGGCATGAACATGCCCGGCTTCACCTTGAGGTTGTAGCCGAAGAAGGTGATGAACCCGATCAGCAGAGGGAAGGGCTCGCCCCCCGCGCGCCGCGCCACCAACGACAGGAAGCGCTCACGCTGGCGGCGTGGCAGCTCCTCGTCCAGGTCGAGGTCGTCCTCGTCCACTCCGAGCACCACCGACATGAGCTCCTCCGACTCCTGGCGGTGGTCGTGATCGTCGAACAGTTGGGTCGAATCGTTAAGTACGCGCTCGGCGAGATCGAGGAGTGCGCCGACTCTTTTTGGTTCCATGACGGCGCATCATAGTGGCGTACTTGATGCGTGCTTGCCTCGGCAGTGCTAGGAGCAGCAAGAAATCCCCTATCGCCTATCCGTTCCTGTACATGATGCGCCTCGAGGCGAGGACTTCATCGTCTTTGAAACGTATAAAAGCAGCCGCTCACAGGCGCGCCTGCACCTTGTCGGAGGTGAGCTCTCGCAGCGCGTCGTTGGCGATCCAACGCGCGCTCTTGGTGTCCTGTGCTCCTATGTGCTCGGCGCTCTTTATCGCGAGTTCGTTGAGGTGCCGGTTGCTCTTGCCGATCTGCCGAAGCGCCCAGTTCACGGCCTTGCGAACGAAGTTGCGGTCGTCGTTCGCGGCCCGCTCGATGATGGGCAGAAAGGACTCCAGCAGTTCGTCGGCGGCCTTGGCTTTCTTGGTCGCCAGCCGGGCCATCAATGCGAAAGCGGCCCGTTTGACGAACTCCTCGTCGCGCCGCGCCCACTGAGATGCCTTCTCGACCGCGTAGGGTGTCCGCCAGAACAGATTCATGCAGCACTGGTCACAGAGGTCCCATGAATCGAAGTCCGCCGCCCAGGCATCCATCTGCTCGCTCGTCACCGCCTTGGGATCGTCGACCAGCGTGGCCAGCAGGCGCGCCTCGTGGATGCCCGACTCCCACAGCCCGGCGGCGAGGGCATGATCGCGGCCGATCTCCTTGGCGACGCCGCGCAGCGTCCTGACGCTGATGCCCAGGGCCCGCTCGGTGTTGATGCCGAAGCGAGCCATGCCTTCGCGATCACGAGGGCTGGCCATCCCTCTGAGGGTCTCGATCACTTCGTCCGCGCTTCTCATCGCCGGATGTCTCCCAGACGAGGCTGCTAGGTTCGGTTCAGCTCGGCAAAAGCCCCGTCGATCTCGGCGGCGGAGTTGTAGAGATGCGGAGAGAAGCGCACGCGCCCTCGCCGGACGGCCACGTCGAACCCGGCCTGTGCCAGGTCCTCGCCGAGTCTCTCGGCCGAACCGTCGTGGGGCTCGATCACGACCAGGCCGGATCTCGGCGACGGCCCGCCCGCGCCGACGATTCGAAAACGATCGGGATCGACGCCGTCGATAAGACGGCCGGCGAGGGCCAGGATATGTGCGGCGATGTCATCGACTCCCGCGTCGAGTAGGTGTGTCACCGCCGCAGTCCAGGGCTCGAAGTTCAGGAAATTGGCCGTGCCGAAGACGTCGAAGCGCTCCACACCGGCATCCGAGGCTCGGGCCAGTTCGTCGAGACGATTCCAGTGCTCGCCGCCCAGAGACAGCCAGTAGGCCTGGTGCGGATCGAGGCGGTCTCGCAGCTCGGGCCGCAGCCAGCAGAGGCCGGTGCCGTAGGGCCCACAGAGCCACTTGAAGCCACACGACGTAATGGCATCGACGGGCAGCTTCGAGACCTCCAATGGAAGCGCTCCCAATCCCTGCGAAGCGTTGACCACGAACAGGACTCCGGCGTCGCGGCACACCGAGCCGACCGCGGAGAGATCGTTCGCGCCGCCCGAGAACGAGTTGACCCAGCTCGCGCACAGGACCCTGGTCCGTTCGCTGAGTTGCTCGGCCACCTCGCCGGCGTCGATGATGCCTTCATCCGATGGAAGCTCGCGCACCAAGACACCTTTTGACTCGAGCGTGGTCCAGGGCAGGACCGTGGCCGGAAAGTCGCCGGCAGGAACCAACACCTCATCGCCCTCTCGCCAGTTCAAGCCGTTGGCGATCAGCTGGATGCCGAAGGTCGCGCTGTTGCCGAGCACGACCTCGTCGGGCCGCCCCCCAACAAGCCGGGCCAGAACGTTGCGGAGCCGTTTGGGAACCTCATAGAAGTCTTGGTCCGCGATCAGGTGCGGTGAGGTCTTGGAGTCGAGAGCACGCCGGGCAGCCGCGACTGCCGCATGAGGCAACGGGCCCTGATGTGCCGCATTCAGCCAGACGCGGCCCGCGAAGGGGCCGAAGCTCTGATCCGGAAGTGCCATTGCGAGAAGCTTAAGAGCGCTTCGTCAGTTCCTCGGTCACACCGACGGGCTCCGGGACGTCGACACTCGGTTGCTCGTGCTCGGTCGACAGCACCAGGGTCGTACGCGTCCGGGCGACCCCGTGGATCGAACGGATGCGCCGCAGGAGTTGCTCGAGCTCCTTGTTCGTCGAGGTGCGGATCTTCACGAGGTAGCAGTCCTCGCCCGCTATGCGGTGGAACTCCACCACGCCCGGCTGTTCGCAGATCCGGGCGACGATGGGTTCGTCCATGGCGAACTCGTTGCCCTCGGACATCGTCACCTGGCAAAACGCGACATGCGGCAGACCGATCTTGTCGGGATCGATCACTGCGGTATAGCCGGCGATCACACCCGCGTCCTCGAGCTTCCTCACGCGCTCGTGCACCGCCGGACCCGAGAGGCCCACCTGCTTGGCGATCGAGGCATGGCTCATGCGGCCGTCCTGCCGCAGCAGCGAAAGGATGTGCCGATCGATCCGGTCGAGGCCGGCAGCCACGGCTACCGACCTCTCCGGATCAATCGTTGGGGGTGCTGCCGAACCGCCGGGGGGAACGATCGGATCGGCAGCCGGGAGAGGCTTTTCTCGAGGTCGGTGGGGCGCATCAACCGTGAGCCCTGCCTGCCCTATCCAGGGTCTCGTCGGCGTGCGACTTCCAGTCGGAACCGTCGCGGGAGTCGTAACCGAAGCGGTAGACCAGAAGATCGAATGCCACGATGGCGATGGCTACGATTATTAGGCCGATGAACATTATCAGCACCAACTTTCTAGGCCGTTGCCGTCATTGACAGAAGAACTGTATGGCGGTGAGCCGATCTGTCAATCAAACTCTCTAGGACATAAGCCACAACCACAAAAGAAGCCCCCGCATTCCCGGAGGCCCCCTTCAGATTCTTAAATTTATTGGTCGATCTACCTTCGTTTTCTTCGGTCAGGCCCCCATGCCAATCTGCTGGGAGCGCTGGAGGCCCTTGCCCTCGGTTTGCAGCGAGGGAGCGACCATGACCTCGGCCTTCTGGAACTCCTTGATGTTGGCGTAGCCGCAGGTCGCGAGGCTCGTTCGCAGCGCCCCGAAGAGGTTGAGTCGCCCGTCGTTCTCGTGAGCGGGACCTACGAGGATCTCCTCGAGCGTCCCAATGGTGGTGGTCTTCACCCGGGCGCCGCGCGGCAGCGTCGGATGGAAGGTTGCCATGCCCCAGTGATAGCCGTGGCCGGGAGCCTCCTTCGCCGCCGCCAGCGGCGACCCGATCATCACCGCGTCGGCGCCGCAGGCGATCGCCTTGGCGATGTCCCCGCCCGTACGCATCCCGCCGTCGGCGATCACGTGACAGTAACGTCCGGTCTCGTCGAGGTGCCGGATTCGGGCTCCGGCTGCGTCGGCGATGGCGGTCGCCTGCGGCACGCCCACACCGAGAACTCCGCGCGTGGTGCAGGCGGCACCCGGTCCAACGCCCACCAGAACTCCGACCGCGCCCGTCCTCATCAGATGCAGCGCGGTCGAGTACGAGGCACAGCCTCCAACCACGACGGGGATGTCGTACGTCGAGATGAAGCGCTTGAGGTTGAGCGGCTCGGTGCGCGTCGACACGTGCTCGGCCGACACCACCGTCCCCTGAATCACCAGGATGTCGAGCTCGGCCTCGAGGGCCAGCTTGTGCCACTGCTCGA
>JBOGWU010000175.1:0-22327 GCA_050693935.1 Actinomycetota bacterium
GCGGCGGTGCGGCGGATGCCCAATTCGGGCTCCTCGGCCATCTCGACCTCGGCGATCAGGGCGCTCGTCGTCGCATCCCACCCGGGGAACTCGATGCCGGCGGCTTTCCGGATCAGACTGCGTCCCCCGTCGCACCCGACGAGGTATTCCGCGCGTAGTGACTGGCCGTCGGACAGCCCGACGTCGACACCGGTCTCGTCCTGCGCGAAGCCCGTCACTTCGCGTCCGCGATAGATCGTCACCGCCAGCTCGCCGACCCAATCAGCCAGGATCCGCTCGATGTGGTTCTGCCACAGCCCGAGCCCGTAGGGGTGCCGAGTGGGAAAGTCGCTGATGTCCAAATGGACGCCGGCGAAGCCCGCGACCTGCGCCACCTGTCCCTCCGAGAGGAACCGATCGGCGATCCCACGCTGATCGAGCACCTCGATGGTGCGTGAGTGCAGACCGCCTGCGCGCGAGCCGGGGAGGTCCTGGCTTGCGCGCCGCTCGACAATGGCGATGTCGACTCCCGCCAACGCCAACTCGCCCGCCAGCATCAGCCCTGTCGGACCTCCTCCGGCGCTCACCACCGCATGTTCGGTCATCGCCACACTCCGGCCGGCGTCACGCCGGTGCGGAACGACAAGTTCCTCACCCTCTGCAGCAATAGCGGGTGGCGCTCTAAGCCGCCGTGCGGACCCGCTCGACGCCGTCGAGCAATCCCCAGATGGCCTCGGCCCCCGCGCGTGCGCCGGCCTCGGCCTCCGCGAGGCCGTCCTCGTCACCGGCGACCTCGCCGATCACCTCGGCCAACTCCCGTGCGTGCTCGACATCGAGCTCACCGTGCAACACGAAGTACTCGGTTGCGGCGCCCTCGATTCCGTAGAGCGCGCGCAGCCCATCGACCTTCGTCGTCGCAACCTCCGGCGTCTGTGACTCGTAGCCGTAGATCATCCCGAGCCCGAACGCGACCGAGCGATCTCTCGTGCCCTCGATGAAAGCATCGACGCACGCGGCCGTCTCCGGCTCGATGTCGGCCCCGTCGAGCTCTGACGCGCTGCGCCCGAGACCCTCCGCGAACACCTGCCACAGGCCCGTGTGGTCGCCGTCGATCTCGTCCGCGAGATTGCTCTCGACGCTCGAGCGCGTAGGTGACTCGGGGAGGCGTCCGGCGAGACCGCGCAGGTATGCGGGAAAGGTCTCGACCTGGCGCCAGTACTGGGCCGAGTAGAAACCGAGGTCGTCGAGCGTCAGTTCCCCCGCCGCCCACGCCTTGTAGAAGGGGTGCTCGAGAAGCCTGCGATCCGCCGTCGCCCGGTCGAGGCGTTCGGATATCCGGTCTACAGCAACACCTGTCATCTGCTTACCTCCCCGCGAAGGAATCCAAGCAGTGACCTTAGCAAGTCGATCAAGGACCGCCTCGCTGAGCTCGCCTTTCTCCCGACCATTGTCATCACAGACCCCTTTAAGGGGTTCAGAGTGACGATGGTCGGTCAAGGTGCTGAGTTACGGACGCAAAGATCGGGACGTCTCGATCAGGAGCTCGAGCGATCCGCTCGCGTCGCCCGAGTCGACGGCGCGTGCCGCCCGCTCGAGGCCGTCCGCCATGTCGTCCGCGGCACCGGCCGCGAGCAGACCCGCGGCCGCGTTCAACAGCACGATGTCTCGCCGCGGCCCGCCCTCGCCGGACAGGACCTTGCGGATGTGGGCCGCGTTTTCGGGGGCCGTCCCTCCCGACACAGCATCCAGATCGGCATGCTCTAGCCCGAGCTCCGCCGGATCGATCGTCCACCGGTGGAGTTCGCCGTCGCGCAACTCGACGACGTCGGACGCCCCGGAGGTCGCCAACTCGTCGAGTCCTTGGTGACCGTGAAACGCAAGCACTCGCGTGCTCCCGAGCCGGTCCAGAGTGGACACCATCTTCTCGATCATTCGAGGATCCGCGACGCCCAGAGCCTGGCGTGTTGCACCGGCCGGGTTCGTGAGGGGGCCGAGGAAGTTGAAGATCGTGGCGACGCCGAGCTCGCGGCGCGGTGTCGCGGCGTGGCGCATGGCTGGATGGAACACCGGAGCGAAGCAGAAGCCGATCCCTGCCTTATCGATGCACGCCGCGACGCCCTCGGGCGGCAGGTCTATCGCGACCCCGAGCGCCTCGAGTACGTCGGCGCTCCCACAACGCGACGATGCCGCCCGGTTTCCGTGCTTCGCTACTCGAGCACCCGCTCCGGCGCAGACGATCGCGGCCGCGGTAGAGACGTTGAAGGTGCCCGTCCTGTCTCCGCCCGTTCCGCAGGTATCCAGCACCTCGCCGTCGACCTCGACCGTCCGGCCGTAGGACCTCATTGTGCGGACGAGCCCCGCGACCTCGTCGACCGACTCGCCTTTCGAGCGCAGCGCTACCACGAACCCTGCTATCTGCGCCGGTGTCGCCGCACCCTCCATGATCTCGATCATGGCGTCGGAGCTCTCCTGCTCGGTGAGCGAGTCACCCCGCATCAACTTCGAGATCAGGTGACCCCACGAGAACTGGCTGCCCGAGTTCATCGCTCTAGCTTAGTGGGGGTCGGTCTCCTGCACCTCCTCCACGCGCTTTCTCAGGTAACGGGCCTCCGCCTCGCCCGGCTCGCATGCGAGCGCGCGCTCGTACGCGGCGAGCGCTTCGGTGCCGCGGCCGAGCCGTCTGAGTAGCTCGGCTCGCGTCACGTAGAGGGGGTGGTAACCGTCGAGCCGGCCATCTGCTTCGAGCTTGTCGAGCAGCTCGAGTCCGCGCTCGAAGCCCTCGCTGAACGCCAGCGCAGCCGCGCGATTCAACTCGATGACCGGCGACGGAGCGACCACCATCAGCTTTGAGTACAACCCCGCTATCTGAGGCCAGTCTGTGTCCTCGGGACGAACTGCCTCGCAGTGGAGGGCGGCGATCGCGGCCTGGATCACGTAGGGCCCCGCGGGTCTCATTCGCAGAGCGCGCTCGAGTAACTCCGTCCCCTCATCGATACGGTCGCGATCCCACAGCGTCCTGTCCTGATCCTCCAGAATTACGAGGTCGCCCGCCTCGTCGCTGCGAGCGTGGGCGCGGGCATCGTGCAGCAGCATCAGCGCCAACACCCCCAGAACCTCGCCCTCGTCGGGCATGAGCGTCCCAAGAACACGACCGAGCCTGATCGCCTCGGCACAGAGATCGCTGCGAAGAAGATCGGGACCGCTCGACGCGTCGTAGCCCTCGTTGAAGATCAGGTACACGACCGCCAGCACGGCGCGGAGCCGCTCGGGCAGACGCGGGTCGGCCGGCACCTCGTAGGGGATCCCGGCGATCTTGATCTTGCGCTTCGCGCGCACCAGCCGCTGGGCCATTGCCGGCTCGGCCACGAGGAACGCCCGCGCGATCTCGGTGGTGGTCAGGCCCCCGAGAGTGCGCAGCGTCAATGCGATGCGCGCCTCCATCGCCAGAGCCGGGTGGCAGCACGTGAAGATGAGCCGGAGCCGGTCGTCCGGAATCGTCGATGCATCGATGTCATCGTCCATGCCTCCGAATGGGTCGGTCATCGCATCGAGGTCGGCGAGGAGCGCGGTCTTGGCGGCGAGGGTCTTCTCGCGTCGGACTCTGTCGATGGTCTTGTTGCGCGCGACTCTGAGGATCCAGCCGAGGGGGTTGTCCGGGATTCCGTCGCGCGCCCACCGTTCGAGCGCGACGAGCCAGGCCTCCTGAAGCGCGTCCTCGGCGAGATCGAAATCGCCGACGACGCGAATCAGGGTTGCTGATGCCCGGCCCGACTGCTCGCGGAAGATCCGGGCTGCCTCCTTGGTGAAGTCGTCGCTACCAACCAGCGTGACTCCTACTGCTCGGGGAACTCCATGATCGGGCGGACCTCGATGGAGCCGTGCTTGGCCCCGGGGATCTTGGCGGCCCACTCGATGGCCTGGTCGAGGTTGTCGCAGCTGAACAGGTAGAATCCGCCGAGCTGCTCCTTGGTCTCGGCGAAGGGGCCGTCGGTGGTCAGCGTCTCGCCGTCTCTCACGCGCACCGTCGTCGCCGTCGAGGTCGGCTGGAGCGCCTCGCCGGCATCGCCGAGTACGCCGGCCTTGCGACCCTCGTCGCCGAACGCGTAGTAAGCCTTCATGACCTCCTGCTGCTCCTCGTCAGACCACACCACGGTCTCGTCGGTGTAGATCAGTGCCAGATAGCGCATGCTCACCCTCCTGTCTAAGCGCCCCGGTTTTCGCCGGGGACTCCATCTTCACTTAGAAGACGAGCGGGCGACAGATGGATCGACAGGTCCTGAGGATTCTCTCAGGACAGAAGTTGCGCGAAGGACCGGGCGTAGATGGCCGCGCAGGCCTCGAGCTCGTCGAGATCGAGATGCTCGGAGGCCGTGTGGGCGGTGGCGATGTCACCGGGGCCTAAAACGATGGTCTGGGCGCCGATCTCGGCCATGAAACGGGCGTCCGATGCGCCGCGGAAACCCACCAGTTCGGCGGGCTTGCCGGTCACGTCGGCGATCGCCGCCGAGACCGTGCTCACGAGTTCGCTGGTGGGATCGACCTCGAACGGCATACCGGCGAACATTAGCTCGACCGTCGCGCTGAGCTCCGGATAACGGTCCCTGGCCAGCTCGACCGCGGCCTCCAGCTGGGCGATCAGGTCTTCCGGTGTCTCGCCCGGGATGCTTCGGCGGTCGACCTCGACCGTGCACGACGCGGGAATGATGTTGACCTTCTCGCCACCGGTGATCGTGCCGACGTTGAGGCTCGGCCCCCCGAGAACCTCGTGCGTGATATCCGGCACGGTGTCCTCGAGGTGCCTCACGACCTCGCTCATGTAGTTGATCGCGTTGCGCCCGCGCTCGGGGGCCGAGCCGTGGCCCGCGAGCCCGTGCGTCGTGAGACGGATCCAGTTCGCTCCGCGCTGCGCCCGCACGAGGCGGAGCGCGGTCGGCTCTCCGACGATCGCCAGGTCGGGCCGGACTATGCCCTGCTCGACGAGCCAACCGGCCCCCTTGAAGCCCATCGCCTCCTCGTCGGAGACCAACGCCAGCTCCAGAGTCCCCTCGAGCTCCGCGCCCGACTCGAGCAGGATGTTGACGGCCTCCAGTGCGGCGGCGCACGGTCCCTTGGCGTCGGCGGTGCCACGCCCATGCATCACGCCGTCGACGACGTGAGCCGAATAGGGATCCCGCTCCCACAGCGCCGGATTGCCCGCCGGGACGACGTCGATGTGACTGCAATAGGTCAGCGTGGGACCGTGGCCGGTTCCGGTCCGAGCGATGACGTTGGGGCGGCCCGGCTCGGCGGAGTGAACCTCGACGGCGAGACCGAGGTCCCTACAGAAGGACTCGGTAAGCGCCCCCGCGGCAGCCTCGTCTCCGGGCGGGTTCTCCGACGGGGTCCTGACGAGTTCGGTCAGGCGGCCGACGAGACGGTCTCGATCGACGGCGGCGCTGCATTGTTCGCTCGGCCCGCTCATGCTCTGTAAGGATGGTCTACGTGACTGGGTATCAGCTCTTTCTCCTCCTCGTGATCATCATCTGGCCCTTTGCCATCGGCGCCCTGCTCTTCTCTATGAGCAGGATCGAGAACTGGATCGGGCGCATGGACGCGGCGACGCCCGAGGAGGCCGGCCTCGACCCGGTGGCCGGAGAGGAGCGCGAGGTCAGGATCGTCTTCGGCGACCAGGTCGTCGGCGAGGACGAATCCGAGGCCGGCACCAGGGTCGACACCGAGGAGACTCCCGCTCGCTAGCCCCATGGCTAGGCCAGTGCGATGCATTCGACCTCGACCCGGGCTCCCTTCGGTAGCGCCGCGACCCCGACTGTCGCGCGCGCCGGCACGTCCCCGGTGAAGAACTCCGCGTAGACCTCATTGAACTCACCGAAGTCGCCCATATCGGTGAGGAACGCCGTGACCTTGACCGCGTTGTCGAGAGAGGTGCCCGCCTCGCCGAGGACCGCCTGGAGATTGGCGAGGCACTGGCGGGTCTGGTCCGCGACGGATTCCGTGGTCTTGTCGTCGCCGCCGGCCGTCAGTGCGATCTGACCCGAGCAGAACACCAGACCGTTGGCGCTGACCGCCTGACTGTACGCGCCGACCGCCTCCGGAGCGTTCGAGGTCTGTATCACCGTCTTGGCCATTTAGGTCCTCCCTGAGTCGAGGCTGATCGTGGTGTGAACGCTGATCGTCCGCAACCGACGTCGGTCACGTGAGGGAGCTTAGTCGGGTTCCTCCGGCTCGGTTCGGTGACCACGCATCCGATGAGTCCGTCGTGCCAGGTCCGTCCTACAGTGCCCATATTCGTGTTGCTAGCAGTCGCTGAAGGCGGGCTTGGTAGACGAGTTGCGAGTCGATGTCATGCCTGTGCTGTTGGGCATCGGCCTCCGGCTCTTCGAGGACTCCGAGCTCGAGCACGTTCGG
The DNA here is from genome assembly GCA_050693935.1 of Actinomycetota bacterium. Classification (GTDB taxonomy): domain Bacteria; phylum Actinomycetota; class CADDZG01; order CADDZG01; family WHSQ01; genus WHSV01. The sequence continues at coordinate 6,385 of JBOGWU010000175.1, forward strand.
CTCGAGAAAATCGGCGTGCAAGAGGTCGGAGCGAGAACCAGTCTCGCCTTCCGCGTCCAGAAATAGACGCTCGATCGGCAACGCGGGTCGGGCCCCCGCCTAAAACGACGGGGGCCCGCAGGTCCCGGAAGCAGGCCTATAAGCCGGGTTCTGTACTCGCCCCGAAGGGCGAGCGGTGACCATCCATCTGGGACGACCGTTGCCGGCCGCCTCGTGCGGCCTACCCGGAGGTGCCTTGCGGCGGACGAGCCGCCCGTGCCTCCTGCTTGGCCTTGCTCCGAACGGGGTTTGCCGAGCCGCCGCGGTCACCCGCGGCGCTGGTGAGCTCTTACCTCACCGTTTCACCCTTACCGGGAGCCGAAGCTTCCGGCGGTCTGTTTTCTGTGGCACTTTCCGCGGATCTCTCCGCCTGGGACTTTCCCCAGCGTCCTGCTCTGCGGAGCCCGGACTTTCCTCGACCCGCTCCCTGTTTCCAGTCGGTGAGCCGCGGTCACCCGGCCTGCTTCCTCACCCATTATCAACCGAACGCACGACCAGATTCATCCTGCGGGCGGCCCGGTCGAGCGCGCCGAGCAGCGGGCGGCCGAGGAGGATCACGAGCGCGGCGTTGCCCACGGCCCGAAACGCATCCCAGCCGAGCGACGTGACGGCGTAGAAGCGGAGGTAACGACCGAGGTTGGCGAGCCCTCCCAACTCGGGGGCCCAGCCGACTGGGCTGGTCCCCGCGGCGTAGGGCCAGAACCAGAGGTTGATGATCGCTCCGAAGGCAAAGCCGCTCACAAATCCGTAGGCCGCCAGCCACGCGAGCCGAGCCCGCCAGCTCACCGATCCTGTTTTTCCTGCGGTCCGGCCGAGCCCGCCCCCTTTTCCTGCGGTCCGGCCGAGCCCGCCCCGCGGCAGCAGTCCCGCCCCCATGCCGACCCATCCCACTGCGACCATCTGGAACGGCAACCAGGGGCCGAGGCCGCCGACGAACAACCCGGATGCAAAGGTGCCGATCGCGCCGAGCACGAAACCGAAGCGCGGTCCGAAGGCATTTCCCCCAACGAGGACGACGATGAACATCGCCGAGAAGCCGGCGATGAATCCCGGTAAACGAAGAGCCACCATCGCGGCCCCAAGCACTCCGATGAGCGCCACGGCCTTCGGTCCCATGCCTCCCTGGCCCAGCTGGAGAAACAGAACCGCGCCCAGGCAAGCGAGGAGCACGACGAGGATCACGGGCGCGTCCAGCGCATGCGCCTGCTCGCCGCCCACCGCGGCCGGGAGCACGAAGGGCCAGAAGAACGCGCCGAGCCCCACCAGGTTCGCCGCCACGAGAGCGGCGGTTTGTAGCGCCGACCTCCGGTGCGCCCCGGCGGCTCGTTCCCGCTGCGCATGATCCGGGCGTCTTAGGACCACCTGAACGCTCACAGGGCCGCCGCTACCTGCTCCGGCGTGAGCCAGCCGGGGCCGAAGACGCGCGCCATTTGGGGAGCGAACACCGGAGAATCGCCGAGCAAGTCACCCGGCTTGCCGTCTGCAATCACTTCGCCCGCCGCGATCATCACGACCCGCGTTGCTACCTCTGCGGCGAGTTCGACGTCGTGTGTCGCCAGCATCACGGCGCGCCCGCCAAGCGCCCACGCGCGCAGGAAACCAACCAGCTTCGTTTTCGACTCGTGATCGAGGCCTCGCGTCGGCTCGTCGAGTAGCAGCAGAGGGGCTTCCGTCGCGACGACCGACGCGACCGCAACGAGAAGCCGTTGACCGGCGGAGAGATCGCGCGGATGGCGGTCGCGCAACTCCGCAAGGCCGAGCGCGTCGAGTACCGTCTCGATGGACGAGTCGGACCCGGCCGCCTTCAGGGTTGCTCCGACCTCCCCGTCAACGGTCTCCGCGAACAACAATGATTCCGGGCGCTGCGGGCAAAGAGACACGTTGCGCCCGGCAACCGGCGCCCCGCCCCTAACTTCGACCATCCCGGACTCCGGTCCGTGCAGTCCGGCGAGACAGCGCAATAGCGTCGTCTTGCCCGCGCCGTTGCGGCCCATTAGCGCGACGATCTCGCCTTCATCGAGCGACACGTCGACGTCGTTCAGGACGACGCGTCTCCCGTAGCCGGCGCGCAGTCCGTCGGCTTTGAGCAGCAGGTCTCCACTCACACGGGGGTGGCTCGGCCGAATCGCAGATGGGACGGTCTCGACCTCCGGCCGGGCACCAAGAGTCAGACTTCCCGCCACTCTGCGCGCATCACGGACCGTCAGCGGTGGCGGACTCCAGCCCACGAGCCGTCCCAGCCGCGCCACGGGCGGCCCCGACTCGAGTAGCTCGAGGACGCGCGCGGGCGAGCCGAGAACCACCGGCGCACCCGACCTCAGCCCGATGGCGAGGTCGACGAACCCGGCCACGCGCTCCAGGCGATGCTCGGCGAGGACGACCGTGATGCCGAGATCGTGAACCAGGCGCTGGAGCGCGGCGAGCACATCCTCGGCCCCCTGCGGGTCGAGTTGGCTCGTCGGTTCGTCGAGCAGCAGGATGCGTGCTCCCGGCGCGAGGGCCGCGGCGATCGCGACGCGCTGGTGCTCCCCTCCCGACAGAGTGCGCACGCTTCGATCGCGCAGCCCTTCGATGTTCAACGCGTCGAGCGTTTCCTCGACACGCCTTCGCATGACGGTTCGATCGACTCCGAGGTTCTCGAGCGAGTAGGCGATCTCGTCCTCGACGCGGTCGACGACGAACGCGGCCGACGGATCCTGAGGGACGAACGCAACGAGATCGGCCAGGTCGCGCGGCGCGGAATCGAGCGTGTTGCGAGTCGTCTCGCCGCGCAGCATCACGGAGCCCGAGTACTCACCGCCGGTGAAGTGAGGTACCAGGCCGTTGATCGCGCGAATGAACGTCGATTTGCCGGCCCCGGTACGGCCTGTGACGAGCGCGAAGGTGCCCTCGGGGATGCTCAGGGAAACGTCGTCGAGCACAGGGGCGTTCGAATCGGGGTAGGTAAACGACACGCGCTCGAAGTCGATGGTTGTCATCGCGACTTCCTTGTCGGAGAGCCGAGCGGAAGCAAGGCCGGAGTGCTCAACGCCACTATCGCCAGCAGCATTAGGGAAGACACCTCTGGCCAGACTATGGGGAACGCCGACAGGGCGAGCGAGGGATCGTCACCGAACAACGCCGAGCAGGCAACCCCGACTGCGAGCACGCATGCAATAGAGACGATGGTCGCCTGCCAGCCCCACCGCTCGGGCCGATAGCGGGACCGCCGGCCCCGTCCGTGTCCGCGCGCGTCCATGGACTCGGCCAGCATCGCGGCCTCCTCCATGCCCGTTTCGAGAACTGGAACCGCGAGGGCGGGAAAGCTCCTGAACCGCCGCACCTCGATGCCGCGCATCCGCTGCGCCTCGCGCACGGTCGCTACGGCCGCGATCGTTCGTGGAGCTATCGAAAGCGCAAGCGACGCGGCGAGAGCGGGTTCGTGCCACCGGCGGGGCGACAGGCGAAGAACGCCGAAGGGATCGCTGACCGTGTTGTACGCGCCGAAGATCGTCAGCAACACCGCCAGTCTCAGACCCTCCAGGCCTGCTTCGACAACGTTGCCCAACTGGATGTCGGGAAGGAACAAGACCAGCGCCGTGCGCGTGCAGATGGTCAGCGCGCCGAAGATCAGAAAGATGCGAAACGAGCGCGCCTGGGGGCCGGGCCGGCCGCAGGCCGCGTGAACGACCCACGCGACCGCGAGCAGCGGCAACAGATAGAAGGGGTTGGTGGTCGTGATGGCGACCAGGCCCCCGCTGAGCGCCCACAGCAACCAGGCCCCCTGGTGCACGGCTACTCCTTCTCGAGCCGGCGGCGTCTTCGAGCGAACACCACCCCCAGAGCCGCCAGCGCGCCGGTGAGCCCCAGGGCCACAAAGGCCGCGACCGGCGGATCGGGATCCTGCGCGGTGGCTCCGGCCGGATTGGAGACCGCCCCGGGCGTGACGATCGGCGAAGCGGTCGGCAGCGGGACCTCGTAATCCTCGCCGGGCTCTTCCTTCTCCCGGCCCTTGGCGTCGCCGTCTTTCTTCTTGCCCTTCGACACACCGCTCTTGGAGTTGTCCGCGACCGTCCGGTCCTGACCGCCGGGCGCCGAGGATGTCGCCGTTTCGCCTACATCGCCACCACCATCACCGGACCCGCCCGTGCCGGGGCTTGGTTTGGCGTCTTCGGACCGGCCGCCCTTCGGCTTACCGGGCTCGGGCTTCGGATCGGGCGCGGGCGTCGCGCCGCACACCGACTCGTAGGTCGTCGCGGGGGGCGGCGGGTGCGACGAACCGCTGTCCCCCGTGCCCCACGACCACCCGTTTACATCACCCGCACCGACCGTGACGTTCGACGCACCGGTCCCCGACCAGTTCCACCCGCCGGAGGAGTCGCCGCGCCAGTATCCCCAGAAGTAGGGATGCTCGCCGAAGCAGTCGTTGCCACTCGCGCCGACGTTCGCAAGCATGCAAACTGCGTTGCCCCCGTAACCCAGCTTGTACTGGAGCCCGTGCTGGCTTCCGGCTCGTTGGATCAACTGGATTCCGTTGACCGAGGACCCGCCGAGCTCGACGCAGTAGGTGTAGTTGTTGCTTCCCGTACTGACGACCAGGGCCGCGCTGCTCGCCGCGCAGGCGACTCCCGCGGTCGCGATGGGGACCAGCACACCGGCGAGGAGCGCGACCCCAAGCAGCGACGAGCGAAGTCTCAGCGGCACGGCTGCCTCGCCGGCACCGGCTTGGTAACCGTGAAGGACTCGAGCGGGAGCGGTTTCTTCATCAGCGCGGGGGTGGCCGCGATGGTCGCCCCGAGATCGGGTGGATTCCCGCCGCCGCTCTGGAAGCGGAACGCGCCGGCGATGGGGCCGCACAACTTCACCTGCAACTTTCTGAGCGCGGCCATCGCTCCCGAAGGGATCTGACGCCCGGCCGCAAGATAAGCCTGGATTACGAGCGAGGTCGAGTTGGCGTCGGTGTCCGGAAACTCGGTGGTGTAGCCCCAGCCCCTGTCGGAGTCCCTCAGAGTCGCGAGGAAATCGAACGCCTTTACCCTACGAGTGTTGATCTTTCGCACGCCCTCCAGAGCCATGATCGCGACTGCGGTGGTGTTCGAGTCGCTGATGGCGAAATCGTTCTTCGGATCCGTGGTGTCCCGGCAGGTCTCGTCGTCGTCTTTGGTATCCGCAGGTTTGTCGAAGGCCCAGCCTCCGTTGTCGCACTGCGCTTTCGCGAGCCAGCGCGACACCTTGCGGGGGACGCGCTTGCCCGCAGCCCGAAGGCCGAGAATGAGGAGGCCCTGGCTGTAGACCTCGGTCCCTCGTCCCAGTCGTCCGCTCGGACGCTCGAGATTGGCGATGCGCCTGACGAGGTTGCGGCCACCGAAGTTCCGGGCGTTTCGGCCCCCGGCCTCGACGGCCATGACGATCTTGCCGAGCACTCCAACGTCCGGATCCTTGAAGACCCTGCCGCTGCGAACTCGGCGAGCCATGAAGTTCAGTGCCCTGTCGATGTTCCTCTGGCCGCGCCGCGCCGCGACGAGAGCGACGATGGCGTCGGCCGTGGAGCCGTAAACGGAGAAGGAAACGATCGAGCCGTTGTCCTTCTGCTGTCGCGCGATATAACCGGCGGCAGTGCGCGCCCTGCTCTTGTTCGTGACGGCCGATACGGGAACGACCGACAGTGCGACGGCGGCCGCCACCGCGCATGCAAGCAGCCTTACCCCTCTCGAAAACACGGCCCACTCCTCTCTCCGGTCCTCGCCGGAAACGATTCGACCCCTCAAAGGAGGAGGGGCCGGCGACGGAGTGGTCCGTGGCTCGCGATCCTCTGCCTCGAAGGTATCGAGCCCAACGATGCGCGGGTGACCTGGCTCGTGCGAACGAAGCTTCGCACCTACAGTTGCGGGACAGCGCCGGAATTCGACCGGACTTCCCCCAACGCATCGCGTGGGTACCTGAAGTTGTCAGCCGACCGAGCATAGCGGCTCAGGGCCTCAGATATCCGTCGGACAGAAACAATTTCAGTCGCGCGCGGTCACCGAGCCGAAAAGCGATCACAAACCAGGCCAGAATCGCGAGGCCGACGAGCTCGCCACCCCAGGTCGACAAATGGGACAGAGGTTCGGTGAACAGGTCCCACGAATAGGGCTCGCGCGGCGCCGTAGAGAACTCGGTCCCGAACGCAGGCCATAGGAAGGTGAGCGGTGCCAGCCACATCCCGTCGGCGACGAGATGCAGCAGCCACCCCACTCCGATCCCGAAGAGGCTCTGGCGACGCTCGCCGCTGAACGTCAGCAGGATCACGACCGTCACCGCGATGGCCGCGAAGATCGAGTGGGCGATCCAGCGGCCGGCGGCTCCTTCGAACCAAATGAGCCCGAGGACCCCGTCCACCAAGTCGGGCAGGAGGGCTCCGACCAGCACCATGCGGTAGTCGATGCGACGGCGGCCCAGGGTGACGTAGACGATCAGCGCCGCGATCCCAAGATGCCAGAGGGGCACCTAGAGAAGGGATGTCTGGCCGGGGCCCGGCCTGGGACGATCGTCGTCCTCGTCGGGCTCCCAGGGGGGGCCGAGATCCTGGGCCGCATCCAGGGCCTGGTTGACGAGCTTGTCGGCATCGGCGTTCTGATCGCGCCCCACGTGGGTCAGCTTCGTCGAGGAGAACCGGTTGAGCAGGCGGCGCGCCTCCACCGCCAGCCCGCGCAGCGCGTCGGACTTGATCTTCCACTTGCCCGAGAGCTGCATTACGACGAGCTTCGAGTCCAACTGGATCTCGATGTCGGTCACCCCGAGCTCGTGGGCGAGCTTGAGGCCCTCGATCACCGCGTTGTACTCGGCGACGTTGTTCGTGGCCTCACCGATGACCTCGGAGAGCTCGCCGACGACCCTGCCCGAGTCGTCACGCAACACCACGCCGATGCCGGCGGGTCCCGGGTTGCCGCGCGCGCCTCCGTCGGCATGGAGGGTCGCCTTCATGTCGCTCGACTCAACCGACGACGAGGATCCGGCGGCAGTTGTCGCAACGCTGGAGACCGCCGGCCGCCTTGAGACGCTCGACCTCTTTGTTGGGGAGCTTGGTGTGACAGCCCTCACAGGTCCCGGCCACAAGCGCGGCCGCGCCGATTCCATGCTTTTGCTCGCGCAGCCCCTCGTACAGATCGAGCACGCTGCCGGGAATCTCCGGAGCGATGGAGTCGCGCTCGACGCGGTGCCCGGACAACTCCGAGTCGATGTCCCCGGTCAGCCTTTCGACGGCGGCGTTCAGCTCGTTCGCTTTTGCTCGGGTGCCGTCGCGCTCGGTGGTCAGTCGCTGGACCGTCTCGGTCGCGGACTCGCCACCGACCATTACTTCGAGCAGTGCGTCTTCGTGGCCGCCGCGCCGCCGCTTCAGACTCTCGACCTCTGCCTGCAGCGCACTCAGCTCCTTGGGATTGGCGACCGTGCCCGAGAACATGCGCTGTTCCTCTTTGTTGATCTTGTCCTCGGTGAGCTTGATCTCGTCCTCTAGACGGGACTGCTCGCGCCTGATCTCGTCGGCCTGCTTGGTTGCGATGGCCAGATCGGCCTCCATCTCGGCCAGGGAGTCGTTTAGCTCGGCGAGCTGCTGGGCCTCGGGAAGCGTCGAGCGGCGAGTCTCGAGCACCGTGATGGCGGTGTCCTGCTCCTGGAGATCGAGGAGCCGCCTCAGAGCGGCGGGCGTGACGTCGTCTGGCATCGGGGCGAGCGTACACGGCTCCTTGCCTGCCGGTCGAGACGAGCGCGCGCCTTCTGCGACACTGGCGACTCCCATGCAACCAATTCACGGGATTGGCGGGTAATGGAAGGCACGGGGCAGACCACTGCCACGCAACGCCGCCAGGAGGGGGAGCTCCTCCAGGCGATCGCGCGCGGTGACCAGGAAGCTCTGAGGAAGCTCTACCGGGCCTTCGAGAGGCCCCTGTACACCCTTGGGATTAGATGGCTACACGATCAGGCTCTCGCAGAGGAACTCGTGCAAGAGGTGACTCTGCGCATTTGGAGGCGCGCTTCGAACTTCGACCCCGCGAAGGGAGCGGCGGGCTCCTGGATCTTCGGTGTGGCCCGCAACGTGGCATCCGATCTGGGGCGAGCCAAGGAACGAACGCCGACGCCGGTCGAGGATCCGGTGGTCTCCATCTCGGCCGAGCCCTGGAACGAGGAGTCGTCCTGGCAGCAATGGCAGATCGCGACGGCGGTTCAAAACCTCCCCCTCGAGCAGCAGAGGATCATTCATCTTGCCTACGTGCTGCAATTCACCCAGTCGGAGATCGCCAAGGCGCTGAACATACCCCTGGGGACGGTCAAGACCCGTCTCTACCAGGGCCTGCGCACTCTTCGTCCGATGCTGGCGGAGATCGGGATCACCGGAGTTGCAGATGCATGACCCAGGGGCGCACGTGAGCACCTGTGACGCGATTGCGCTCGAGCTTCCCGCGCTGGTGACCGGAGAGCTGAACGAAGCGCAGACCCAGACGGTCGAACGTCATCTGCTCACCTGCGAACGCTGCCGCCACGAATTGATCGAGGTCCGCAAGGCCATCGGTCTGGTAGCGCGCGCCCCGCTCGAGCACCAGGCACCGGCTCACCTCGAGACGGACGTGTTCACCTTCCTCGAGCTCGAGCCTGTAGCGTGGGCGGTTCGCGACGCGCCGCTCGAGCACGAACCGCCCGCGGTGCTGGAGCGGCTCTCCATGGAGCACGCGGGCGTGGTCGGCCCCGGGCCGACGCGCTGGCAGCGCGCGTCCGCGTACCTCGCTCCGGCGCTCGCCGCGTCGCTGCTGATCGTCGGCTTCCTCGCGCTGGCGAACGACAACGAGGTCCCTGGGGTGGTTGGAGACTCACAAGCCGATCCGGGCGACTCCGGACCTCCGCTCGCGGCCGCGGGGAGCGAGCTCGGTGAGGTGACCTTCACCCAAACCGCCCCGGACTCCATCTGGCCCGAGGTGGACGGAATCATCGCGGAACGCGACGACGGAACCTTCGCCCTGACGGTCATCTTCGATGACTATCCCCCCATCGTTGGCGACGACAGCTGCCGGCTCGACCTGGTGGCGACCGGCGGCGAAAGCATCACGGTCGCTACCTTCCAAGTGTCCGGCGGAGATGAGTGGACGACCACCTTCGAGCTGCCGGGCGATCCCCGCGACTTCGACTCCTTCGAGATGTCGATCGATAGCTCATCGAGCTCCGGCAGTGGAGGCCCGATCCTCGAGGCGCCGATCGAGGTCTAGAGCGTTGGAGCAGAAGATAGGGTCGCTCGAGGCCAGGTCCATCGGAGGTCAGGAGCGCTGGAAACGTGAACTCGGAACGCAGTTGGCGAAAGCACGGACCCTATTGGCAACGGGTGGCCGTAGCTAACCTCTTAATCGGGATCATCATGGGGGGATTCATCTTCATCGCCTTTTGGGCGATCTCTAGAAATCTATTCGGTGCGGTACTGATGGGCGCAGCAAGCGCGGTTGTGATGACACTGGCGATGACGGTGGCAAGCATACGAATGCGAAAGCGATCGCAGTAGGCGCGTCCGCACAATCTCAACCTGGTCGGATTCTCAACAGCGACTCCAAGCAAGCCGCTGCCGCTGCAGCTTTCCCTCTTCTGGCAGAGGTGATCCAGGCGGACTAGGTGGGTTTCAAACAAGGTGTTTCCCCGCGACCCGCTGGTGGCGCTGGTGCCGCTGGTGCCGCTGGTGCCGGCACCACCTGCACCACGTGCACCAGGCACTTTCGGGACAACAAACACTCGTCCGACGGGCACCCGCCCGGCGGCGGACCTCTAGAGCGGGCCCGTCAGGTAGCGCTGGAAGGTGGGCCCGACGGTGGCGACCACGACCTCCGGGTCGGCCGAGGCGAGCGGCTCGAGCTTGATGATGTAGCGAAGGGAGATAAGGCCGAAGACCTGGGTGGCCAGCAGGTTCATCCGGAGGTCTTGCCGGTCGCTGTTCGCGACCTTGACTATCCGTCCCAGGATCTCGATGGAGGCGAACTCGCGGATCATGGTGGCCGCTTGATCGTCTGACATCGCCGAGCGATACAAGGCAATGACCGGTGCTCTTCGTTCCTCGTCATCCCAGACGGCGAGCATGGTGCGGATCATCCGTTCCCCGAGATCCCCGGAATCCCCCTCGGAAACCAGTCCCTCGATCAGGTCGGCCGGGTTGGCCGGCAGCGCCATCGCTTCGACGAAGAGCTGGCGCTTGGTCCCGAAGTAGTGGTGGACCAGCGCGGGATCGACGCCCGCCTCCTGCGCCACGCCCCGGATGGTCGCCCGCGCGTAGCCCCGTTCGGCGAAGCCGCGCCTCGCCGCCGCCAGTATGTCGGCGCGCGCGCCGCTGTTGCCCGGCCTTCGGCCTGACCTGCGCAAGGGTTCGGCGTTCATATACCGCTCGCCGACAGTTCCTCGAAGCGCGCCTCGAAGGCATCGATACGTTCGAGACCTCCGCTAACGTCTCCAACGATCGCGTCCATCGTTCCACTCAACACCACCCGACCGGACGCCATGACCACCAGCCGGTCACACTGGTCGGCCTCCTCAAGGTGGTGGGTGCTCACGAGCACGCCTGCTCCCCCCTCGGCCGCGGCTCGGATCGTGCCCCACAGCTCTGCGCGCGCGAGGACGTCGACCCCGGAGGTCGGTTCGTCGAGCACCAACAACTCGGGCTGGTGCGCCAGCGCGTTCATGAACGCGGCCCTGCGGCGCAGTCCCAGCGGCAGGTCGCGGACCAGCGTCGGTCCGACCTTCGCCAGGTCCCCGAGCGGTGGGGCCTCGAACCCGTAGGCCGACGCCGCGAACTCGAGATTCTGAGCCACGGTGAGGTCCTCGTAGAGGCCGAGGCCCTGAGGGACATACCCGATCCGTTCGCGAGATCGCTCTGCAATAGGCTCGCCGAAGAGCTCGATGCTTCCACGCGTCGGGGTCACCAGCCCGAGCAACATCCGCATGAAGGTGGTCTTGCCCGCGCCGTTGGCGCCCAGAAGACCGACTACCTCGCCCGAGCTCAGGTCTAGATCGACGTCATCGACTGCGACCAGGACGCCGAACTCCTTGCGAACGCCGTTTGCTTCGACGAACCTCATACTGGCGCCCCCTCGCGTTTCCTCAGCGCTGCCACGACGACCACGTCCTCCAGGTCGGGGGCCACCTGCCTGGCTCCCACCTGCGCGGCGCCGTCCGGCGTCCAGACACGCCAGCTCCTCCCCCGGCGCCAGACGTAAGGAGTGTCGGGCCGGTCGCTCATCTCGAAGAACGAGCCCCCTCTCGATGAGGTCAGCTCTCCGGGTGACCCCTGCAACAACACCGACCCCTCATCGAGCACACAGACGAGATCCGAGCGTCCCGCCTCGTCCAGGTAGGTGGTGGCGAAAAGGACCCCGGCCCCGCCGGCCGCAGCCTCGCCGATCAAGCGCCATAGCTCCTTGCGGCTGACGGGATCGACACCGGTCGACGGTTCGTCGAGCACGAGCAGGTCGGGGCGGTGAACGAGCGCCATGGCGACTCCGAGCTTCTGTCGCATACCTCCGGAGAGCTCGCCCCCAAGGGTGCGGCGCGACCGCCCGAGTCCGGTGCGCTCGAGCAACTCGACGCCGACTCGTTTGTAGTCCTCGCCGCGCACGCCGTGCGCGGCCGCCGCGAAGCCGAGGTTCTCGTCGACCGTCAAGTCGGGATAGACACCGGAGCCGGCCGGCAGGTAGCCGATCGCGTCCCCCTCCGGCCGGCGCACCTCGCCGACGGTGGGCGCCACGAGCCCGATCAGGGCTCGGAGCAGGCTCGTCTTTCCGGCGCCGTCACCACCCGCGAGCGCGACCACCTGGCCGCCGGCGACCTCGAGGGTGACGTTCCTGAGCGCGGTCCTGTCCCGTTTGTTCTGCGGTCCGGTCGAGCCCACCCCGTAATCGACGCGCAGGCCGTAGACCCCGGCCCTCATCGGCCCACCTTCTCGGCGACGGGAGTGGCCGCTTTCCTGGGAGTTCGCCCGACTCGGGCGGGAGCGAGGTCTTTGCGGAAGCGCACTATCGCCAGCGAGAAGATGACCGTGCCGAGCACCGCCAGCATGGCGAGAGGGAACCACAGCCCGTCGATCCCCTCGGCGCGCACCATTACCCCACGCGCGATCTGGATGAAGTAGGTGAGCGGCAGAAGGTAGGAGATCCACCGGATGCTCGCAGCCATGGACGCGACGGGGAAGATCATGCCCGAGAGAAGGACCTGCGGAAGCAACGACATGAGTGCGAGCTGAATCGCCTGGCCCTGGTTTTCCGAAACGCTCGAGATCAGTACGCCGAGTCCAAGAGTCACGAACAGGAACAGCACGGCACCGAAGCCCAGGAGCAGGGGCGAGCCGTTGAAGGGAACGTCGAATAGCACGTTTCCCATGCCGATGATCACCACCAGGTCGATCGCGGCAACCAGGAAGTAGGGAGCGATCTTGCCGACGAAGACGTCCCGCGGCCTAAACGGCATGACGGCCAGCTGTTCGAGCGTCCCGCTCTGACGCTCGCGCACGACACCAAGACTCGTGATCATGGTTCCGATGAAGATCAGGATCATCCCGGCGATGGCGGGGACCATGATGACCGAGGTCTCCAGGTCGGGGTTGAACAGCACCTCGGGCTCCGGCGCCTGTGGGGCGCTCGACAGCGCGGTCACCACCGCGCGCGCCGAAAACAATTCCGTCCCATCGACCAGCACCTCGGGTTGGGATCCCGAGCCGGTCACTATCGCGACGATGGCATCACCCTTGCGGAGCTCCTCGACGGCGCGGCCGCGGGTCCATCCCTCCTCCACGGTGACCACCTCGAAGAGCTCGGGGGCCCGGTCGGATGCCGTCGAGGCCTCCGGACCGGTCACCACCGTGGGGACCTCATCGACGTCGAAGCTCGCCGCGTAGCCGAAGACGACCAGCAGCAGCAGCGGCATCACGATCATCATGGCGAGAGTGCGGTGATCCCGGCGCAGCTGGCGAAACTCCTTGAGCACCATGGCCCACATCGAAGGACCTCCTCGATCGACCCGCTTGATTTCAACGTATGTTGAGTTCAACACATGTTGAAATACTGGTCAAGCCGGGTGGCAGGACCGCTCAGGCCCTCACCCCGGGCTGCCGATGCAGGCTGCATGGGACAACCCGGCTTCCCGATGACCAGGCGATGCTGAGCTGGCTGGCGCTCGCGCCGCTCGCCACCGCGCTGGTCGTCCTCGTGCGCTGGTGGCCGGCCCGCATCGACGCCCTCGGGCGAAAGCGTCCCTTCCCCTGGATCTCCACCGTCGGCCTCGTCGCTCTCGCCGTCGCCGCCCTGATTCCCGGGGTGCTCAGAGCCCGCCTCGAGCACCGGCTCGCGCTTGCGTCGGGGGCTCTCGTGGGAGCTCGAGTCGAGGTCAACTGTCAGAGCTTCGGTGAGGCCTTCGTCGATGCCGGCGGGGACCTCGGATACGTGGCCTTCGGTCCCAATGGCGTTCCCGAGCGAGCCACGCTCATCAAGCGCGACCAGTGCCGCGACCTGTCCGCGTACCTCAGGTCGGACAAGCTCGACCCGCCACGTGAGCAGATCGTCGCGGTGCACGTCCTGACCCACGAAGCGATCCACATGAGCGGCGTTACCAACGAGGCCGAGACCGAGTGCCTCGCGGTTCAGCACGACGTCCGGATGGCCCACCTGCTGGGAGCTCCCCCGGAAGGGGCCGCCGCGCTTGCCGGCTCCTATTGGACCGAGATCTACCCGCGCATGTCCGCGGAATATCGCTCCGACGAGTGCGGCCCGGGACTGTCGCTGGACGCTCGCCTATCGGGGGCACCCTGGGAACCACTCGAGTGAGGCGCTGGTTCTGCGGTCCGGCCGAGCCCGCCCCGCGCCGAGAAAAGGATGAACGCGACGCCCGCAGTCACATTTAGGCTGCGGCGCATGAACGTCTGGCCGGGAACCCCCTACCCTCTCGGCGCCACCTGGGATGGGGAGGGCACGAACTTCGCCGTCTTCTCCGAGAACGCCACGGCCGTCGAACTGTGCCTCTTCGACGAAACCGCGAGCGAGAGTCGTCTGGAGCTGACCGAGATCGACAGCTTCGTCTGGCATTGCTACCTCCCCGGGGTGGGGCCGGGGCAGCGCTACGGCTACCGCATGGATGGGCCCTTCGAGCCCGCCGCTGGGCACCGCTTCAACCGGAACAAGCTGCTACTCGATCCCTACGCCAAGTCCATCGACGGTCACGTCGATTGGAGCGAGGAGGTGTTCGGCTACCCCTTCGACGACGACGACGAGGACCTCGCCCGCAACGATGCCGACTCGGCCGCGCGAGTGCCGAAGTCCGTGGTGATCGATCCGACCTTCGATTGGCACGACGACCGTCCGCTACAGACTCCATGGCACAAGACCGTCATCTACGAGACCCACGTCAAGGGCTTCACCTACACCAATCCCGGCATCCCGGAAGAGATTCGCGGGACGTACGCGGGCCTCGCTCACGCGGCCTCGATCGAGCACCTGCAGTTGCTCGGGATCACTGCCATAGAGCTAATGCCAACCCACCACTTCCTGCATCCGCAGTTCCTGGTCGACAAGGGTCTGAGGAACTACTGGGGTTACGACTCGATCGGCTTCTTCGCTCCCTACTGCGACTACAGCGCTTCGGGCGTTCGCGGCCAACAGGTGGCTGAGTTCAAGTACATGGTCAAGGAGATGCACAACGCGGGCATCGAGGTCATCCTCGATGTCGTCTACAACCACACCGGCGAGGGCAACCATCTCGGCCCCACCTTGTGCTTCCGCGGCATCGACAACGCCTCCTACTACCGTCTCGTGGACGGCAACCGGCGCTTCAACATGGACTTCTCGGGCACCGGGAACTCGCTGAACGTGCGGCACCCCCAGATCCTGAAGCTGATCATGGACAGCCTTCGCTACTGGGCGATCGAGATGCACGTTGACGGCTTCCGCTTCGATCTGGCATCGGCGCTAGCGCGCGAGCTGTACGAGGTCGACCGGCTGAGCGCCTTCTTCGACATCATCCATCAGGACCCGGTCCTGTCGCAGATGAAGCTCATCGCCGAGCCGTGGGACGTCGGGGAAGGTGGCTACCAGGTCGGCAACTTCCCGCCCGGATGGAGTGAGTGGAACGGCAAGTACCGGGATTCGATGCGCGACTTCTGGAGGGGGGCGGAGGCCGGTGTCGGTGAGTTCGCGTTTCGGCTGACGGGGAGCTCCGACCTCTACAAGGACGACGGTCGCCGGCCCAACGCGTCGATCAACTTCATCACCGCGCACGACGGCTTCACGCTGAACGACCTCGTTTCGTACAACGAGAAGCACAACGACGCGAACGGCGAGGCGAACCGCGACGGGACCGACGACAATCGCTCGTGGAACCACGGCGTCGAGGGGCCGACCGACGACCCCGCGATCGTCGCGACGCGGCTGCGGCAGATGCGGAACTTCCTCGCGACGCTCTTCCTCTCGCAGGGCGTTCCGATGCTGCTCGGCGGCGACGAGTTCGCGCGCACGCAGCACGGCAACAACAACGCGTGGTGCCAGGACAACGAGCTCTCGTGGTTCGACTGGGACTGGGACGACGACCAGCGTGCGCTCTTCGAGTTCACGCGACGACTGATCGAGCTGCGGCGGGCGCACCCGGTCTTCCGGAGTCCCGCATTCCTCGAGGGCCGCGGCTCGCCCGGCGCCGACCTGCCCGACGTGTGGTGGATGCGGCCCGACGGGCGGCGCATGACGCAGCGCGACTGGCGTCGCGGCGACGCGCGGGCGATCGGCGTCTTCCTGAACGGCGAGGAGATCCCGATGCTGACGCAGCAAGGCGAGCCCGTCGTCGACGCGAGCTTCCTGCTGCTCTTCAACGGGCACTACGAGCCGATCGAGTTCAAGCTGCCGACCAAGCGGTTCGGCGCGCGCTGGCAGTTCGCGCTCTCGACCGC
>JBOGWU010000176.1:0-9894 GCA_050693935.1 Actinomycetota bacterium
ACTTAGGAGGGGGGCCTCTCAGGGTTCCTGATCCGGTCGCCATCTCGTGACGAACGGGGGCCATCGATGAGACGAGTGGGAAGAAATACGCGGTGGGCGTTGTGAACTCGGGATGTCTTCTTGTGGCCACGAGGGTGACGATGCGCGCGAACGCAACCAGCAGCATCGCTCCTGCCAGTGCGACCACCGCTTGCAGCGCCAATCCCGCGACCACGGCCGGCTCCTCGAACAGGTGACCCGGACCGAGCCCAGACAGGGTCCGCTCGCTTGCCTCGAGGGCGAGGAAGCCCAGTGATTGAAAGACGACCAACTTCAGCGCCAGCCCATTCACGGAGAGCCGGCGTGCGCGACTTGGACCCGGACCCGCCACCAGGTTCCTGCCGAAGCCCGCGAAGCCGGCCACGAGCAACCCCATCGCGATCCCAACGAAGTAGGGCCAGTGGCCGTGGCCGGTGTGCGCGAGCAGATCGTGCTGGTGAACACCACCTCGGGAGACGAACAGGTATGCAAAGTGGTGCGCGACGACGATTCCGGCGCACGAGAGTCCGCCGATCGCCATCATCGTCGCTGCTCGACTACGTCCCATGGCCGGAGGCTACTCCGCGGTCACCTCGATCTCGTCGATTATGGGTGGATCATACGAAGCGTGGTTCGGCTGCGCCGCCTCGACCGCAAGCGTGTGGGTGCCGCTGGGAACCTCGACGGTAAGCACCTCCTTCACCTGCATCGAATCCAGCTCGTCGTCGATGTACACGTGCATGTCGGCGAGCACCTCCGGCGCGAGCTCCCCCGGGTCGATCCGATACTCGATCTCGATCTCTTGGTTCGCCGGCACCACCTCACCCTCAGAGGGCGAAGTGATCTCGACCGTCGCACCGCGCGGCGAGACACTGGATCCGTCCGCACCCGGCTGCGCGCTCTGTTCGCCTCCAAGGACGAACGCAAACACCGCCGCCCCAAGCCCGAGCACGACGAGGAGAACGCTCACCAACGGCTTCACTGCCTTCTGGAAGAAGAAGACGATTCCGAGGATGGCCATGACCGCGGCAAGAAGCAACAGTTCGATATCCGGCCCCCCCGTGCCCAGGGTGTGAGCGAGAACCACTGCCTCTCCTTTCAATTCCAGCTTCTCATCTGACCAGCGGTTGCGATAGCAGCCACAGCGTCGTGATGGTGAAGATGGACATCAGAGCGGTGAGCGCGTACTGGCTGCGGACGGCCGCCCGATGAGAGCTGCCCAATCTCACCGCCGTTCGGTGCGCCGCCAGCACCCCGAGGATATGACCACCCACGATCAATGCGATCTCGAGGAACCACACCAGTGCAGGCGAAGGAAGAAAGCCCTGCAGCAGGGTGCCGGTGCCCAGGAGGTTCCATCCCCGGCCGAAGGGATCCGATAGTCCTCGCACCAGCAAAGGAACTCCGGTCAACACGAGGGGCGCGTTGTGGGCCAGCACGTAGGCGATCCCGATGGGGACCAGCGACCAGCCGAAACGGCGCGCCACGTCGTCGAAGCTCACGCGCTTCTCGATGAAGTGCTGCGACACCCACACCGTGAGCATGAAAGGAAGAAGGAACAACAGCGAAAAGGCAGCCAGCGCGACGGAGTCGACCAGCATGTCGTTGGCGCCGCCGATCCCCAGCGCATCTCGAAAGTCGGTCCACCCGACCGTCTCGCGAATGTTGTCGAGCGTGGTGGAGGCGAGGAGAACGAACAGGGCCGCATACAGTCCTCGCGGCATGGGGCGATCCTCGTTCAGCGAGGCGATCCACCCCCGGTAGTAGAGGCCGTCGGCGCGCAACTCGAGGGGAGCCAGGCGTTCCGCGAAGCCGAAGAGGATCGCAAGAGGGTCGACCAGGTCGAACGCCGGACCAAGTGACGCACGAAAGCTCAAAACGAAGAGCGTGTAGATAAGCAGCGCCGCAACGATGAAGAAGGAGTCGAAGCCGACTCCCGACACCAACTCGAACCAGAACAACAGGTAGATGGAAAGAGGCGCGAGCCACCACAGCTTCTCCTCCCGCCGCACGCCGGACCCGCCGGGCGACGCGGTGCTCGACTCTCGCTCCTCATCGTCGTTCTCCACTCTGTAGAAACGTTCGAGCGTCGCCCATGGATCCGCGTTTCGCCAGGTGCCGGCCACGATGGTCTGGATCGCCACGGTGCCCACCACGAGTCCCACCCAGAACAACAACGAGGCGAGGCCGAAGCCCTCATCACCCCCGAATACTCCGGACACGACCGTGAGCAGCAGGAAGAACACCCCGATGAAGGTCAAGAGGCGGGACGCGACCAAGGCGAAGGTGTCGCCGGCGATCCGTCTGACGGGCCGCGTCGAGCCGGTATCTCGAACCAGCGCGCGCAGCAGAAAAGAAGCTGCGACCGTCGCGGCGGCGCCGCACAGGTAGAGCCACAGCGGAATCGGGGATTGGTACACCCGGCCCACGCCATGAGCCAGGACGATCGCGGGCACTAAGTTGTTTTGGCCCTTACGAACGCTGCCGCCCCGAGCACCGCAACCGCCCCCACCACGACCGGGATCACAGGAAAGCCTCCGTCATCCGAGCCGGACGCGGGAGTTCCTGCGACGCGCTCGGCCTCGTCTTCCTGCTCGGTCGCCGGTTCCGTGGGAGCGGGTGTGTTGGTAGTCGACCCAGCCTCATCGTTGCAGTCGGCTGTGCCTTCCACGGTGAAGCTCCAACTGCCATCGCTGGGGTGTCCGTCCGCCGCAGACACGATGCGGTACGCCGCCTTCCACTTGCCCGGCTGTCCGGCCTCGAGGTGGGCAATCAGCTTGTTGCCCTCCGCGGTGACGTGGGCCGCGACGTTGCGTCCGCACCCGTCGGTTACCTCGAACAGCGAACCGTCGGTGGGGGGCTCGGTTAGGTCGACGGTGACGACCGGTGGCGCCGCGTCAAGGGATGCGTTTTTCTCGGGGTCGGTTTTCACGGTCTCGCCGTGCGCGAAGGCGGCGCTCGCGCCGAGGCCGAGCAGTGCGACCGCGATCACTACCGACCCGATGAACCTGATCTTCAAAACGACTCACGAACCTTCCTAGTTGACCACCTAGCCCTGTTGCCTCAGTGGATATGCCTCGAGTACCTCGTACCGGGCCCCTTGAGGATGCAGGTAGCTGCGATAGAGGGCAAGGTGGTTGACGACAAATGGGGCCGTACCCGCATCAAATGGTTCGGTAACCAGGGGGGAAACGGATGCCGGTCGTTTGAGGCGGGCCAGGGTGAGGTGCGGCGAGAAGGCCCTCGACTCGGGCTCGAATCCCAGTGGGGCCAGCGCTTGGTCGGTGGCGGCTGCCAGGCTTGGAAGCAGCCCGGCGGGATCGTCGAGGCCCACCCATAGCACCCTCGCCCTTCGTTCGGAGGGAAACGCCCCGAGTCCGGCGAGGCTCAAGGAGGCGGCCCGGTGCGAACGGCCGACGGGCTCGAGTGCGGCGGAGATGCCGTCCACCCGGGGGGCGTCGACCCAACCGAGAAACTTGAGAGTCACGTGCTGGTTCTCTGGCTTCGTCCAGCGAGCGTTCTCCAGCCGCGAGCGGCGCGGGGCGACGGCTGTGGACAGCCTCTGGAGCTGCTCGGTGGGAACGTCCACCGCAACGAAGAGCCTGAGCCGTTCCGGCACTCAGCTCGATTCCAGGATCATCCGCCGGGCGAGGTCCAAGGCCGAGTTTCCCGCGACGGCTCGCATGTTCGACCGGTTGCCGTAACCCCTAACGAAGCGCGCCTCGCTGCGACCGTCCACGTACGCGCCCACGAAGATCGTGCCGGGCTCCTTGCCCTCCTGCTTCGCCGGCCCGGCCACGCCGGTCGTTGACACCCCGATGTCGGCATCGAAGCGTTTGGCTGCGGCTTCGGCGAGAGCCGCTGCGCACTCGGCGCTGACGGCCCCGTGTTCGGCGAGAATCTCGGGATCGACGCCGGCGACGTCACGCTTGGAGTCGGTCGAGTAACAAACGAGAGAGCCAACGAAGAAGTCGCTCGCCCCCTCGACCTCCGTGAGGGTGGCGCCTAGCAGTCCCCCGGTCAGCGACTCGGCCGTTGCCACCCTCATTCCGCGACCGCGCGCCAGCGAAGAGAACACCCCCGCGACCGTGTCCTCGCCGGGCTCGAGAGCCCTATCCCCGAGCCGCTGGCGGATGGCGGCTTCGACCGGTCGTATGAGGTTCTGAGCCTCGGCCTCGGTAGGGGCCTTGGCCGTGATCCGGGCGCGCGCCGTACCCCCTCCGGCCAGAAACGCAACGGTGGGATTGCTCTGGGCCTGAACTATGTCGTCGATGGCGTGAGCCAGCGCCGACTCGCCGAGGCCCACCGTGAGCACATGCCGGCTGACGGTGACGGAGTCGCCGGCGCGGGCTCGGAGAACGGGAAGGACGGACTTGGCCAGCATGGCTTCCATCTCCCACGGCACCCCCGGGAGACAGAACGCTATCGCTCCGCGCTCCTCGACGTAGAAGCCGGGGGCGGTTCCCTCCGGCTCTATGGGCGTGGCGCCCTCCGGTAGATCCGCCTGCTTCAGGTTGGATTCCGGCATCGGACGGTCGCGGCCCTCGAAGAAGCTTCGAATCAACCCCGCCAGCCGTTCGTCGCGTAAAAGCGGCCGACCGACGGCGGCCGCGAGGGCCTCTGCAGTGATGTCGTCCGACGTGGGGCCAAGCCCTCCGGTGATGACCACCGCATCCGAGCGTCTCAGCGAGGCCGCGATCGTGGTCTTTATCCGCTCGAGGTTGTCGCCGACCGCGGTGTGATAGTAGACGTCCACCCCGATCGTAGCCAGAGCGGTCGATATCTTCTGAGCGTTCGTGTTGGCGATCTGGCCCAGCAGCAGCTCGGTACCGACGCCGATGACCTCTGCCCTCAAGCTTCGACCCGTCTTTTCATCGACCCGAGCGTACCCGTAGCGGCGCGCTCGGGCGTTCGGGCCACCACTAGGATGAGCGCCATGCTACGAGCCGCCGCCCCGGTAGACGTGCTCCCGGTCATGGAACAGGAGCGCGCCGAGCTCGTGCGGTTTCTCGAATCGCTCACGGCCGAAGACGCGGGCACGCCCACGATCTGCGATGGCTGGACGGTCGGCGACATCGCAGTCCACCTGCTCGGCGGCGACCTTTCCTTCCTCTCTCGCAACCGCGACCGTAAGGAGAGCACGCTCGGGGACCGCGCCGGTGGTTGGGACGACCTGGTGGGTGGCCTCGACGCGCTCAACGAAGGTTGGGTCTCCGGAGGGCACTTTCTCAGTACGCGCCTTGTGGCCGAGCTTCTCGAGGTCACCGGACGGCTGATGTCGGAGTTCCTCGAGGGGGTGGATTCGAAGGCCGCCGGCGAGACCGTGTCCTGGGCGGGGCCGGACCCGGCCCCCTGGTGGCTCGTTGCGGCGCGGGAGTTCACGGAGCGGTGGGTTCACCACCAGCAGATACGCGATGCGCTCGAGCGACCCGGGTTGAACGGCCCCAGCTTCGTGGCTCCCATCCTCGCCACCGCTATGCGCGGGTTGCCCCCGGCATACCTGGAGGTCGACGCTCCCGAGCAGACCACGGTCGCCTTCGACGTCACCGGGCGCGCCGGCTTCAGTTGGGCCGTTCGGCGGGACGCGGAGGGCTGGAAGCTCTACGAGGGATTGAGCCGGGAGGCGACCACCAGGCTCACGCTCGATCAAGACACCGCCTGGCGATTCCTGATGCGGATGGCGACTTCGGCGGAGGTGAAGCCGAAGGTAGCGATCGACGGCGACCCGGCCTACGCCAAGCCGTTCTTCGACGCGGTCTCGGCAATCGTCAGACGAGGCTAGGGCTCGAGCTTTCCCACGAGGTCGGCTCCGATCGCCTCGGTGATGAGGACCTCGACGTAGTCCCCCACGTGGAGATGAGCGTCGGACGCGGAGCGGGCTCGGCCGGGCCGCAGATCTACATCGAACGTGATATCGCCGTCGATCTCGGGAGCCTCTCGCTGGGAGCGCCCCACCCAGTTGTCCTCGTCGATGTCGAAGCGCTCGACGAGCACCTCGAAACGGCTGCCGACCAGCGAGCGAGCGCGTCGCTCCATGGTTCGGTCGGCGGCTCCCTGCACGCGTTCGCTGCGCTCGCGCGCGACCTCGGGCTCGATCTGATCGGGCATCTCGAAGCTGCGGGTGCCCTGCTCCTGACTGAAGGTGAACACGCCGATCCAGTCGAGATCGGTGTCGGAAACGAACGACTCGACCTCGGCCGCGTGTTCGTCGGTCTCGCCGGGAAAGCCCATGATGAACGTCGAGCGAATTCCGGCGAGAGGGTCGGCGGTGCGAATGCGGTCGATCATCGACTCGAAGCGGTCGCGCCCACCCCACCGGCCCATGCCTTTCAGCACCGGAGGCGCGACGTGTTGAAGCGACAGATCGAAGTAGCTCACGATGACCTCGGAGTCGAGTATCGAGTCGATCAGCTCGTCGGTTACGCCTTGCGGATGGAGGTACATCAGACGAATGCGCTTGAGCCCATCGATGCGCTCGAGCCTCTTGAGCAACGACGCCATGTTCCCCTCATTTGAATGGCGGCCCCACATGACCGAGTCCTGGCTGACCAGCGAGAGCTCGCTCACACCCATCTCGACGAGGTGGCGCGCCTCGGCTTCGATGGTGGAGGCATCGCGCGATCGGAACTTGCCGCGCATCAAGGGGATGGCGCAGAAGGTGCAGCCGCGGTCGCAGCCCTCGGCGATCTTGAGATACGCCCATGGTGCGCGGCCGAAGCGGAGCCGCGGGCTCGCCGCGATCGTCGTGTCCCACCAAGCGGGATCGAAGCGCGCGCCCGGCTCTCCATGAATCCGGTCGGTGAGAGTGCCCGCAGCAACCCCGTCCACGATCTCGGAGATCCGGGGGTAGGCGGCGAAATCGACGAACGCATCGACCTCGGGCAGCGATTCGTCCAGCTCGTCGGCCGCCCTGGCGACCAGGCACCCGGTCAGGATCAGGCCCCTCAATCCTGCGGTGTCCTTCAGCTCGGCCAGCTCGAGCGTCTCCTCCACGGTCTCGCGGCGGGCCGGATCGATGAAGCCGCAGGTGTTCACCAGCACGACCTCGGCGCCGTCCACCTCGTTCGAAACCTCGTGACCTTGCGCGGAAAGCAACCCTCCCAGGCCCTCGGAATCGATGGCGTTCTTCGGACAGCCGAGCGTGACGATGGATACCTTGGCCATGGGGACTCGAGACTTCCGGTTAGAAGGTGTCGATGTCTTCGGGCAACTTCAACGTCACGACATCGGCCCCACCCGGGCTTCCAATGTTCTGACCGTTGACGATTAGTTCCACACTTGCGGGAAGGCCGAGCACGATGTCCATGGAATCCTCTGCATCGAAAGTCACCGACTCGCCTGCGGGAAGAGTTTCCGAGTAGATGTTCTCGCCGTCCGCGGTTACGTCCATCCAGCAGTCTCCGTTCGCCGCGACCACTTTGAGTTCGATGCCCTCGGCAAGAGCAACCGTTGGATCCTCTTCTTCGGTGGGAGGCGCGCTCGGCGAGGCCGGCGGGGTCGTCGACTCCACGGGTTCGGGCGTAGGTTCATCCTCGGCGACGTTGCCAGTTTCATTTGCCGGCGCCGGTTCTTCAGGGTCATTGATGATCCCCACAACCGCGAGCGCCACCAGCGTGAACGCGGCGAGCAAGGCTGCCAGCGTCCAGCTGTTGAGAGGCCGGCGCTGTCGAGGGACCGACTTGGCCCTGGTTTCGAGCGCCGCAATCGCCATCGTGTCGGCTCGACCCCGTCCGAACTTACGATCGAACTCGTCGATCAATGGCTCCTCGTTGACGCGCAGGAAGCGCGCATAGGTACGGAGGAAACCGCGCACGTAAGCGGGCGCGAGAAAATCGAACTCGTCGGACTCCATTCGCATCAGGTAGTCCGGTCGTATGCGGGTCTGCTCGGCGGCCCTGTCGATACTGACCCGGCGGCGTCGCCGGGCGTCTCGCAGGTACGCACCCATGGAGTTCTCGGACACGGACGTCTCTCCTTGCGACCGCGTTGCCGGTCGCGTGATTCAATTCGAACAGACAGTATAGGCGGCATCAATTAGAAGCCGCTTGGGGCGAGGAAGCTAGGCCCCTCCGGCCTCTTGGCTGTCGTTCAACTCCTCGCCGGTCATGAGGACGTCGCGTGGTTTCGATCCGTGCGAGGGTCCCACGACGCCGCGCTGCTCGAGCAGATCCATGAGGCGGCCGGCGCGGGCGAACCCGACCTTGAGCTTGCGCTGCAGCATCGAGGTCGAGCCGAGCTGGCTGCGAACGACGAGCTCCATGGCTTCGTTCAACAGATTGTCGTCGTCGCTGCCGCCCCCGACTCCTCCACCGGAGCTACCCAAGGTGACGTCCTCGGAGGTGATGCCATCGATGTACGTCGGCTGGCCCTGCCTCCGGGTGTGTCCTACAACCGCGGCGACCTCTCGTTCGTTGACCCAGGCTCCCTGGATGCGGCGGGCCTTGGACGAGTTGGCATGTAGGAACAACATGTCGCCGTGACCGATCAGCTTGTCCGCGCCACCCTGATCCAGAACGACGCGCGAGTCCTGCTGGCTGGCAACCGAGAAGGCGAGCCGCGACGGGATGTTGGCTTTGATGAGACCGGTGACGACGTCGACCGAGGGACGCTGCGTCGCGAGCACCAGATGGATGCCGACGGCGCGCGCCATCTGGGCGATGCGGCAGATCGCGCTCTCGACGTCGCGCGGCGCGACCATCATCAGGTCGGAGAGCTCGTCGACGACGACGAGGATGTAAGGAAGCGGTTCGGGGTCGGGCTCTAGCTCGTCGTGCTTGACCACCGTTCCGCGCTGAACCGCGTCGTTGTAGAACTCCAGATTGCGCATGCCGTTGGTCGCCAGCGTCTCGTAACGCATCTCCATTTCCTTGACGACCCAGTTGAGCGCGGCTGCGGCCTTCTTGGGCACGGTAACCACCGGGCTCAGTAGATGCGGCACACCGGCGAAGTTACTGAGCTCGACGCGCTTGGGATCGATCAGGATCATGCGCACCTGATCGGGACGCGAGCGGGCCAGCACCGAGGTGATCATCGAGTTGATGCACGACGACTTTCCCGAGTTCGTCGCGCCGGCGATTAGCAGGTGCGGCATCTCGGTCAGGTTCGTTAGGACGGGCTCTCCCGAGATATCGACGCCCAGCGCCACGGCGAGGGGGTGCTTGTCGGCCTGAGCCTCGCGCGACGACAGCACGTCGCCGAGGGTGACGAGCTGGCGGCTGCGGTTGGGGACCTCGATGCCGATGGCGCTGCGCCCGGGAATAGGGGCGAGAAAGCGCAGTTCGCCCGATGCGAGCGCGTACTTGATCTCGTTGGACAGCGAGAGGACCCGGTTGACCTTGACCCCCTCTCCCAGCTCGATCTCGAAGCGAGTCACCGTAGGTCCGGCGGTATGCCCGGTGACGGAGGCGTCTACCTTGAATTGCTGAAGGGTCGCCTCGAGGGTCTCGCTCATCTCGTCGATGCCGCGCGCCGAGACCTCTCGATCCCCACCTTTTCCCAGCAAATCGAGGCTCGGCAGCTTGTAATTGCTCGAATCCCCGACCACGAGGGCCATCTGCGTGGGTCTGCCCGCCCCGAGGCTCGACGGGGGCCGCTCGCCGCCGTCGCGAGATTTCGCCGCCTTCCGAGGGCGTGAGGCGGGCGACAGGACCTCCTCGTCGTCCTCGATGTAGACGTCGTCGGGGACCTCCTCGTCGTCGTAGTACTCGCCGGAGTCACCCTCATCGTCCTGACCGGCGATGAGTCCCCTAAGAAAGGCCACCGCGTGGCCGAGCGCGAACTGGATCCATCCCACCACCCGGCTGAGCGGGGTCTTGGTGACGATCATCAGGCTTGCGGCCAGCAGCACGCCGAGGAGCGCCCACGTCGCCCACACGC
>JBOGWU010000177.1:0-3149 GCA_050693935.1 Actinomycetota bacterium
GACCTGTTACTACCGGACGTTCGCAATCGGCAGCGCGTCACAGGCTCAGGTCGACGCGTACGCGCGCTGCCGCGAGATGCTCGATGAGGCGATCGATCTGATCAAGCCGGGCGTAAGCACCGCCGACGTCGTGTCCGTGTGGCCCCGGGCGGAGGACTTCGGGTTCCCCAACGAGGAGGCCGCGTTCGCGCTGCAGTTCGGACACGGAGTCGGAATGTCGATCTGGGAGAAGCCCATCTTCAGCCGGCTCGTGTCGCTCGATCATCCCGAGCCGATCACCGAAAACATGGTGTTCGCCCTCGAGACCTTCTGGCCCGCCTCCGACGGATGGTCGGCGGCGCGCATCGAGGAGCAGCTGGTGGTCACCGCCGACGGCTGCGAGGTCATAACGCGCTTCCCGGCCGAGCAGCTCATGGTCGCGGGGCACCGCTACTACACGGCGACCGGCCCGCTGCCCACCACCCGCGAGACCCAATCGACGCTCAACCGGAGCGGCACCACTGCGGCCGTGGTCGCTAGTGCTCAGGGCGAGGGCGAAGCGGCGAGATAGCCGGGCTCTAAGTCACGGCGTCGTAGATGAGCTTCGTCGCGCTTGCGACGAGTATGACGATCACCGTGATCTCGAACGTGCGGCGCGACCAGCGCGCTCCCAACCTCTCCCCAAGCGGCAACGACGCCATTGCGGCGAATACGGACAGGATGCTAAGGACGAACCGTTCCGTCGTGTAGAGGCCTACGCCGAGCAGTGTGGCCGCCTGCACCACGGCGAAGAACTGGAAGATCGTCGTCAGGGCAACGACGAACACCGCCCTCTCCATTCGATAGCTATGAAGGTAAGTTGAGATGAGCGGCCCCGACATCCCGGTCGAGCCTTGTAGCAAGCCCGCCGCCACGCCGACCGGCGGGGACGCGATGCGGGTGAAGCCCGGAGTCAGCCTTAGGTTCGGATGAGAGAAGAAGACGACCACGTACAGGCCGATCATGGCCGCGAGAATGAACGACAGGACGTCCTCGTTGAGCGAGTCCAGCGCCAGCGAACCGGCTATCGTCCCCACCGCCCCCAGAACTAGGAGTGTCGGCAGGTCGCGCGTCTGCTTGTACGAGCTACGGTGATTCCACAACATCCAGGTGTTCGTGACTATGCCCGGAATCGCCATGATCACCACTGCGGCCTCCACACCCAGGAAGGTGGCCATGACGGGGATGGCCACCTGGGGCAAACCCATCCCGGTGGCCCCCTTGACCACGCCACCGGCGGCCATCGCGAGCAGGATTATCGCGAGCGCGTCGAGCTCGATGCTCACGACATCACTGTGACGGGATCCACTCCGAGATCGGCCAGCATCACGCGCGCCGTGTTTCGACCGGGTCGCCCCGATACCGAACCACCGGGGTGTGTCGTCGCCCCCGTTTGATAGAGACCCTCCACGGGCATCCGGTAATGAGCGTGACCGGGTGCGGGACGGTTGAGGCCGGACTGCTCGGGCGACAATTCCCCACCGTGGCACGAGCCCAAGTAGTTGTGTGGGTTCCGTTCCTCTAAATCGAGTGGGCACTCGGGAAGGATCGCGAGCACCTCTCCAGGATCGAAGCTCATGCGAGAGGCGACGCGCTCGACCAACGCATCGGCGAAGAGGCGTCTCTCCGTGGACCAGTCGCCGGTGGTGAGATCGCGCGGCGCGATCGTGAGCAGTTTCAGCGTCGCCCCTCCGTTCGGAGCTCGCTCGGGATCGACCTCGCATGAATTGACCACCAGAATCCACGGGTCGTCCCTAAAGGTCTCGCCCGCGGCATGAGCCTCTACCTGGGCGATCAGTCCGTCGGACGTGCCCAGGGCTCCCGCGGTCGATGCCCGGAACCCTTCCTCGATCGCGAAGCGGGGGACCGACTCGAGCGCCAGATGAACGGCGAACAGAGTTAGCCCCGGCTTCCAGCGTTCCATCCTGGCTCTGAATTCACGAGGCAGCGCGCCCTCCGGGAGGACCTCGGCGAGCCGCGCCGCGTGGATGGTCGACAACACCGCTCGCCGCGCGCGGTAACGAGTCCCGTCTGCGGCGACCACGCCGGTGGCGCGGCCGCCTTCGACGGTTATCTCTGTGACCGGCGCCCCGGTGACGATGCGGCCTCCGTGCTCCTCGATGAGGCGGGCAAGCGCGACCGGCAGCATGCCCGAGCCTCCGACCGGGGTGGTCCATCCGAACTCCTGGCGCCCCGCAGTGACCGACGACGGGAGCACCCCGGTACCAGGGCGCCGGGGGTCCTGGATCGTTGCGAACGCCAGCCACATGAGAAAAGACCGGACGTGTGCGTGCTCGAAGCGCTCGAAGATGACGTCGCGAGCACTCATCGCCGCCAGCTTGGCGTAACGCCGCGCCGCCTCGGAGTCTTCGACAAACTCCACGGGAGGAAGATTGCTGATTCGCCCATGAACCTGTTTGAGCTCGTCCCACTCCGCGAGCAGGTCGAGGTAAGCGGACGCGTCGCGGCGCGAGAAACGCGTTAGGTCCTCCGCGGTGCGGGACCGGTCTCCCCACATCGTGATGCTCGAACCATCCTCGAACGGCATGACGATGGCCGGGTCGGTGAACACGTAGCGAAGTCCGTAGCGATCGAGACCCAGCTCGTTGTTGCGCATCAACGGGTTCGACTGGATGAGGACGTGCGCGCTCGAACAGGAGTCGTGCTTGAAGCCGGGAAGGGTGAGCTCCTCGGTCACCGTGTTGCCGCCGATCACGTCACGAGCCTCGACGACCGTCACACTGAGGCCGGCGTTCGCCAGGTAGGCAGCGGTGATCAGGCTGTTGTGCCCTGCACCTGCGACGACGACGTCCGCTTCATCCATCAGGCACTCCCTCGGGGTTGTGCTTCAACGCGTCAGGCTCGGAGCTGATCCGCCATCCAGTCGGCGCTGCGGTAGCGATGTTTGTAGGCAACGTTGGCGCCGCCGTGATTGCCATCTTCGAGCAAGAGAAAGTCCGTCGGCCCCGCGGCCTCGTCGACGACGCGCTGCGCCTGCTCCCAAGGAATGATGCGATCGAGTTTGCCCATCACGACCAGCATCGGCGCGGTGATGAGCTGTGTCCGCCCTTCGAGTGACAGCGTCAGCGCCTTGGTACGAGCGGCGTCTTCGGTGGCGCTCTTGGAACGGA
>JBOGWU010000178.1:0-1560 GCA_050693935.1 Actinomycetota bacterium
CGGGCGGGGAGCTGGGGTCGAAGTCTGCGCTGAGACCACTCAGGGTCTCGGTGGAATCCTCACAGATCTCGTTGGCTTCGGTCACGAATTCGTCGCGCGACATCTCGCCGCCGCACGCGCTCAACAATGCGCAGGTCGCCCACAGCCCAACCCACGCCATCGATCGTCCGGTCACCGCCGAACCCTACATTCCTTGTTTTCTTGAGCGACCCGATCAGGTATCGCGCGCGACCATGGTCGCGGTTGCCTGCGCGATCGGACGCACGACGATCTCGTCGATGTCCACGTGCGGGGGCCGGGTCACGGCCCAGGCGATGCAATCGGCGATGTCATCACCGGTCAGGGGAATCATGCCCTCGTACACCTTGCCGGCCTTGTCCTCGTCCCCGTCGAAGCGAACCACTGAGAACTCAGTCTTCACCATTCCGGGCGAGATCTCTGTGATCCTGATCGGCCGGCCCAGCAGGTCGATTCGCATGGTCTTTGTTAGCGCGCGCACCGCGTGTTTGGTCGCGGTGTAGCCGCCACCGCCCGGATAGGTCTCGAACCCCGCGATGGAGCCGAGGTTGACGATGTGCCCGCCGCCCCCGGACTCGAGCTTCGAGAGCAACGCCTGGGTAACCCGCAGCAGACCCATCACGTTGGTGTCCCACATGACCTCGACTCGCTCGGGCTCGAGCTCGTCGAAGGCCTGTAGCCCCGACGCCAGGCCCGCGTTGTTCACCAGCACGTCGACATGCTCGACGCTCCCGGCGAAGGTCTCGACCGAGCCCGGGTTGCTGACGTCGAGCGCCACCGCCGTGCCGTCGCAGCGCCGGGCCACCTCTTCGAGCTTGTCGAGCCGCCTGGCCCCCAGGATGACTTCGAAGCCCTCTTTGGCGAGCCGGACGGCGGTGGCCTCCCCGATGCCGCTCGATGCTCCGGTAATGACCGCGGTTTTCCGAGTGTGGTCGCTCATGCCACCATTCTTGCCATGAACTCGCAGCCGGCCAAACCAACCAGCCATGACGTCGGGATCATCGGCGCCCCCCTCGACCTTGGGCAGCAGCGACGAGGGGTCGACATGGGCCCCAGCGCGATTCGTTATTCGGGGCTCGCGGAGCGGCTCGAGGGCATGGGTATGTCGGTTCAAGACCACGGCGACGCGCGCTCTGAGATCCCCGAGCTCGCCACCGTAAAAGACGAGCATGCCCGTTACCTGCCCGCCATCCTGGCGTCCTGCGCCCAGATCGCCAAGCACGTGACCACGACCGCTCGGTCGGGGGCGATGCCGCTCGTTCTGGGCGGCGACCACTCGATCGCCATGGGAACGCTGGCCGGGCTTCACTCGATCAACGGTCCCGGCGGAGTTCTCTGGATCGACGCTCATGGTGACTTGAACACGCCCGAGACGTCGCCTTCGGGTAACGTCCACGGGATGCCGTTGGCGACCGCTCTCGGTGCCTGCGATTTCACCGTGGAGGGATTCAAGCCGGCCCCGTGGGTCGACGCGGGTCGGGTTGCCATCATCGGGGTGCGCCAGCTGGACGCCGGAGAGAAGCGTCTGGTGCGAGAGCTCGG
>JBOGWU010000179.1:0-3256 GCA_050693935.1 Actinomycetota bacterium
CTTCATCGCAAGGCAATGCGCGAGCTCGACTGGATGGTCGTGCGCGACTTCCACCTCATCGAAACAGCCGACTTCTGGAGGACCGCCCCCGAGATCGAACGCGGAGAGGTCTCCTCGGAGGACATCAAGACCGAGGTCTTCTTCTTTCCGGCCGCGGCGCATACCGAGAAGGACGGGACCTTCACCAACACACAGCGATTGCTCCAATGGCACCACAAGGCGGTCGAACCATCCGGCGACGCGCGCAGCGAGCTTCATTTCATGTATCACCTCGGCCTGCGGCTGAGGGAGCTATACAAGAGTTCCCGCAAGCACCGAGACCGGCCCATCAAGCACCTGACGTGGGACTACCCGACCGAGGGGCCGAACGCCGAACCCTCGGCGGAGGCCGTCCTCAAGGAGATCAACGGCTTCACTGTGGCCGACGGCCGGCCGGTGAAGAGCTTCACCGACCTGCGCGATGACGGCAGCACCGCGTGCGGATGCTGGATCTACTCAGGTGCCTACGCGGAAGGAGTCAATCAGCCCGCACGGCGAAAGCCTGGTCGAGAGCAAAGCTGGGTAGCACCGGAGTGGGGATGGTCGTGGCCGGCCAACCGGCGTCTCCTCTACAACCGAGCCTCCGCAGATCCCGAGGGCAACCCGTGGTCAGAGCGCAAGCGCTACGTCTGGTGGGACGACGATGACGAGAGGTGGGCCGGAGAGGATGTCGCCGACTTCATAGCGAACCGGCCCCCGTCGTATCGTCCCGGTGCCAAGGCACGTGGCAAGGACACGGTCGCGGGCAACCAGCCCTTCATCATGCAGGCCGACGGCAAGGGATGGATCCTCGCACCCAACGGGCTGTTGGACGGCCCTCTTCCCGCGCACTACGAGCCCCAGGAGTCGGTTGTCGGCAACGCGCTCTACAAGCAGCAGTGCAATCCCGCTCGTATGGAGTTCAAGCGCGGCGACAATCCCTACCACCGGCCCTTCGACGACGAGCGCTTTCCCTACATAGTCACCACCTACCGCCTGACCGAGCATCACACGGCCGGCGGCATGTCGCGCTGGGTGTCGTGGCTGAGCGAGTTGCAACCCGAGATGTTCTGCGAGGTCAGTAAGGAGCTCGCCGCCGAGCGAAAGTTGACCAACGGAGGTTGGGCGACCATCACCACGGGTCGAGGACAGATCGAGACCCGGGTGCTGGTCACCGATCGAATCAAACCGCTGAGGCTAGGTAGGCGCACGGTGCACCAGATAGGGCTCCCTTATCACTGGGGCGGCAAGGGGCTCGTCAAGGGAGACGCGGCCAACGAGCTGATCAGCTTCGTGGCGGACCCGAACGTATCCATCCAGGAGTCGAAGGCGCTGACGGCCGACATCACCGCGGGGCGGCGTGATCGTCGGGCCCCGCTGCCCGAGATCCCCGGCTCCGACGAGCACGCGGTCGACCGTGACCTGCCTCATGTCAAGACACCCCATCACACCGAGCGCTCCCCCGGCACCGGCGAAGAACGAGAGGGCGGGCGTTTGTGACCCGGCCCTCAGAGGTGCGCTGATGGCGACCGGGTTCTTCACCGACACCACCGTGTGCATCGGTTGCAAGGCGTGCGAGGTGGCCTGCAAACAGTGGAACCAGCTTCCCGAGGACGGGTACGACTTCACCGGCATGAGCTACGACAACACCGGCGACCTCGGCTCTTCGACCTGGCGGCACGTAGCGTTCATCGAACGCCCGGTCCCCTTGACGGGACAAACAACGGGATTCGGCAACCTCTCGTGGTTGATGATGTCCGATGTCTGCAAGCACTGCGTGAAGGCGGGCTGCCTCGAGGCCTGCCCCACCGGTTCGATCGTTCGGACTGAGTTCGACTCTGTGTTCGTGCAGCCGGACATCTGCAACGGCTGTGGCTACTGCGTTACGGCCTGCCCCTTCGGCGTCATCGACCGCCGAGCCGACGACGGACGCGCCTGGAAGTGCACCTTGTGCTACGACCGTCAGCGCGAAGGTATGACACCGGCGTGCGCGCAGGCTTGCCCGACGGAGTCGATCATCTTTGGCGAACTCGACGAGCTGAAGCAGCGCGCTCGCCGCCGAGTCGACGAGCTGCACGAGCGCGGAATGGGCCAGGCCCACCTCTATGGAATCGACGAGAGCGACCAGCCGGGAACGCAGGGGCTCAACGCCTTCTTCCTGCTGGTCGACGAGCCCGAGGTCTACAACCTCCCCCCTCGCCCCTCGGCTCCCGACGCCGGCATCGGTCCCTCCTGGCGCTCGCTGGCCGGATCGCTGGCCGCGCTGGTAGCGGCCGCCGCGATCTCGGTGATCTCGAGCAAGGCGACGCGGTGAGCGACGACACCGCGCCGGACGCCTCGACCACCTACTACGAGCGAGGAGCGATCAAGGAGCCCGTGTGGACCTGGGAGGTTCCCGCCTACTTCTACGTCGGAGGCGTCGCGGGGGCGGCCGCGGCCATCGGCGCGGTGCTCCAGTTGCTCGACGGCAAGGAGTCGGAATCTCTCGTGCGTCGTTGCCGCGACATCGCAGCCGTCGGGTGCGTAGCGGGGAGCGCTTTGTTGATAAGCGACCTCGGTAGACCCGAGCGGTTTCTCAACATGCTGCGCGTCTTCAAGCCATCGTCGCCACTGAGCGTCGGATCATGGGTTCTCGCCCTCGCCTCGTCGTTGTCGGTCGCGGCCGCGTTTTCCTCTCGGAGGTCCGGCCTCGTCGGGCGGCTCGGCCGTCTGGCCGGAATCGGTGCCGGTGTCGCCGGGCTCCCGCTATCGGGCTACACCGCGGTGCTCGTATCGGACACCGTCGTGCCCGTTTGGCGGGAAAGCCGGAGGTTCCTGCCGGTGCTCTTTGTCGCCTCGTCTACCGGTGCCGCATGCTCGCTCCTCGAAACGGGCGCCTTTACCGAGAAGGAGCTAACCGCCGTTAGGCGACTCGGGACCATCGCGCAGGTGGCCGAGCTCGTGGCGGCCAAGGCGGTAGAGAAGGAGGCCGCGCGCCACGTCGAGCGGGTCGCTCGCCCATACCGAGAGGGCATCTCCGGAGCCATGTGGAAGACGTCCACCTCGCTAACGGTTGCGAGCCTCGCAGTCGACACCATCACGGGCAAGAGGCGAAGCGGTAGGATCGCCGCTGCTCTGCTCGGGACCGCGGGCTCGGTTTGCCTCCGCGTCGCGGTGTGGCAGGCGGGAAGAACGTCGGCCCGCGATCCTCGTGCGACCTTCGAGTTACAGCGAATGCAGGAACGAGATGGAAACCAAA
>JBOGWU010000180.1:0-13199 GCA_050693935.1 Actinomycetota bacterium
GTACGGTCATGAGTCCGACGCTGTGCGCGATCACGTCATGCAGCTCTCGCGCGATGCGGGCTCGTCCTCTTGCCACCCCCCGGCGCGTCTCTTCCTCGCGCTCGCGTTCGATACGGGCCGCTCGCTCCTCGAGATAGTCGCGCCGCACGCGGCCGATGTAGCCCACATAGAAGAATACGGTCACGATAGATGCATTGAAGAGGAACGCCCGAGGGTTTGACTTGAACTCCTCATCCAAGTAGGCAACGGCGGTCAACACGCTGGCGAGCGCCACCAAGGCGGCGACAACAGAAGCCTTCTTGCTAGCTGAGTACAGACCCGCGCTGTAGAGGCTCACGACGAATGCGAAGAAGCTAGCATTGAAGTGCGCGAGGGGTGGCTCAGCGACGTAGGGGATGGTGAACCACCCCAGGCTGACCAGCGTGACGATGCCCAGCACCGTAAGCGGTCTTCGTCGGCGCCACAGGAGTGGAACTGAAACGGAAGCGAGTAAAAGCGCACCCATCAGCGCCGTGCCAGCGGAGCCGCCCCGTCGATCGAACAGCTGGGGGAGGTCGAATGCGCAAACAAACAGAGCGAGGAGGGCATCGAACACACGCGATCGGGCGACTGAGCGCGAGACGGTGGATTGCTTCATCTCAAGAAGGGGCCGCCGCGGCGACATGAGACGCCTGAGAACGGCGGCACTTTGCCACGGCGCTTGGTCCTTGGCCACGTTCATGAGGCGCCCCTACGCATCGGCGGCCTCGGACGATCCCTCAGCCAGCCTCTTTTCATCATTTCAGAACGACCGCCCCCGCGTCTGGAAGAACTGGATAATCTGCTTGCAAAACGACGCCGAGGCATAGGCCGAGAGCGCTAGCTAATCCGTCGCACTGCTTCGGCGGCAACCTTCACCCTTGTCGAAAAGCCGAGCTTTTGGAACACATGCTCCAAATGGGTGGCGACCGTACGCTTGGTGACAAACAGTCGCTCCGCGATCTCGCGATTAGTAAGGCCCTCCGCGGTTAAACCCACTACCCTGAGCTCGGCCTCGGTGAGACTGTCCCACCCGAATGATGGCCTCTGACAACGACGGTCAGAGTTCTCGATAGTGGCTGCAGTACCCATCCGGTTTCTCCTCCCTTTTCTTGTCTTGAATCTAGGTGACGCCCCAGGTTGAAGAGGGTTGAGATGAGGTTACGCGGACTCTTAGCCGCAGTCTTCATCCCCGAGTAGTCGGTGCGCACTCCCAGAGGACCAACTGTGACTCCGGTGCACTCAGCCAGAAGGAGGAGTACCGACGGCTGTCACCACAGTCTTGAACGCATCACTGTCGGGCGGAGCGAATTCCCAACATCGGTCACACGACCGATGACCCGTTGCTCCTCACAAGTCAAGCTGGCGTGAGGTCCCTCGAGACCTGAGGGACCGGATTCCCAGCTCGACCCTTTCCAGGGCGCTAAGGAGGCTCCTGTGAGACCGAGATCAGAGACGACGACGGCGCGGGAGGTGGATCCATCTCTTAAACCGGTGATCATCTTCCTGGTTGGCGCATTCGGGCTTAGCTGGTTGGCGTTCCTGCCGCTGATATTGGACATCACCCACCCAGAGTCAACGGCAGGTACCGTCTACCTACCACTTCTCGGAATCGGCGCTCCGACGCTTACCGCATTCGTTCTTGTCGCGCTCGAGCAAGGTCGGGGAGGAATCGGAAGACTGGGGCGCGCTGGAGTGCGATGGCGGACCGGCGCACGATGGTACGCGATCGTCCTGATCCTTCCCGGCCTTGCGTTCGGGACGAGCTGGCTCGTAACGAGGGCGTCGAGTGGAGATGCATCTCAGCTCAACCCATTGATCCCCGCGATTGTGGCCGGCCTACTGGCAGGGCTATTGGAGGAGTACGGCTGGAGTGGTTTTGCCTTTCCCAGATTGCAGGCCCGTTTCGGGTTCCTGCGGGCGGGGATCGCCATGGGCTTCGTGGTCGCCTTCTGGCATCTTCCCCTATTCTTTACTCCCGGACAGCCGCAGTCCGATTTCTCGTTCCTACCCTTCCTGCTGACCCTGATCGCGGTGAGGATCCTCTTCGGATGGGTGTACAACGGCTCGGGCGGCAGCGTGTTGTTGACGGTGTTGCTGCATGCGTCGGGCAATGCTTGGTCCGAGGTCCTGCCGCTCGCTCCTCCTTCCCTAGATGCAGCTTGGCTGGCGGAGTTCCTGGTTTTCGGGCTCGCGGCGGCGATCGTAGTGGTGAAGTTGCGGGGGTCAACGGGTCCGACGTCATTTGTCGGGAGGAACCCAGGGATGCAGCTGAACTCCACGAACTTGGAGCCGCGCCATGGCTGAGCCGGCGAAGCGTGAGGGGCCGGGCACGCGCAGCGAGTCAAGCCGATCCGAGGCGTCGGGAGGGCGGGTCGAGACACCCGCTCCTCCCATCGCGGAGGGACCGTCCAAGCGCCTCGCCGACACCCGCGCGGGCTTCTGGATCCGTTTCGACGCACTGTTGATCGACCTCGTCCTGCTCGCCGCGGTGACCGGCGCGTTGATGGGGATCGGATCGTCTTCGCTCTCGACTTGGGTCAAGGTCTCGGTCGACCCTCGATCCCTCTTGTTGCTCCTTGCTTACTTCTCGTTCTTCGAGGGCAGCGCCTCCGGTCAAACGGTCGGGAAAAAGCTCCTGAACATCAGAGTGGTCGACATCGACAACGGACAGTCGATCGGATTCGTCCGAGCTACGGTGCGAAATATTGTCGCCTACTTCGTGTCGGTGATCTTCCTACTCGGCTACCTTTGGATGCTCTGGGACGAAGAAAGGCAGACCTGGCACGACAAGGTCGCCTCCTCAGTCGTCGTTCCGACCGACGCATTTCCCGTCGACAAGTGGCCCGGCTGAGGCCGAGCCCTTCTGTCGCCGCCACGCGCGGTCGAGGCTTCGCGGGACAACTCCCTTGGTTGCTGTGGTTGGCGTCGGTTCTATTACTTGCTGCCGCGGTGCCACCGGCCCTCCCGGTAGGAATCGGTTTGCGGGGTTTCATCGAGGCCGCGACCTACGCGACCGTCGGCGCGCTGATCGCCTCGAGGCATCCCAAGAATCCGATCGGTTGGCTGTTCTGCGCGCTCGGCTTCGTCATCGCTCTCGAGTTTTCCGGCACCGAGTACTTAGACATAGGAGGGCCCGGCTTGCATGCCGTCCTACGTGAGCCACAATGGCTGGCCTGGGTAACACACGCAAGCACTGAGATCTCAATTCCGCTGTTCGTATTAGTCCTGCTGCTGTTTCCCCATGGGCGAATGCTGTCGCCGAAGTGGCGAGTTGTTGGTTACTTGGCCGTAGCCGGGGGCATTTTGAATGTGGTGGCGATCATCCTGCTGGCGACCACGTCGGAAGGCCAGTTTCCATCAGTCACAGAACGACTTCCATTCCAATCCCACGATCTGCTGCGGACGATGCTGGACTTGTACGGGGGTGTCATGGGAGCTCTCTTGGTCTCAGCCACCGTCTGCGTCTTCCTGCGCCAGCGGCGCGCCCGGGGCGATGAGCGTGAGCAACTCAAATGGTTTACCTATGCCGTCGCGATCGTGGTCGCGGTGGGCGCAGCCAGCATTGCGCTTACCGGTGGTGATGCCGACCTGGCCCTGTGGGTCACTCCGCTCATTCCCATCACCGCTGGGATTGCCATCTTCAGGTACCGGCTCTACGACATCGACGTCATCATCAACCGAACACTCGTCTACGGCGTGCTTACTGTGTCGCTGGGAGCGGTTTACGTCACAGGAGTATTCGTGCTTCAGCAGCTACCTTAGTCCCATCACCGAGGAGTCTCCCCTCGCGGTGGCGGGAGCCACTCTTTTTGTCGCCGCGCGCTTTCGTCCCGCGCGGTCTGAAATTCAGGGGCACATCGACCGCCGCTTCTACCGGGCGAAGTACGACGTGAATGCAATACTGGAGGCATTCTCAGCGGACCTGCAACATGAGGCTGATCTAGAGATTCTCACGGGCGAGCTACTCGATGTCGTTCAAGAAACCATGCAACCGGATGGCGCGTGGCTATGGCTGCAAGAAACGAGGCGATGAAATTTCGAACCAATGAAGGAAACGAACATATCGACCTGCTCGGGACTCACGAAGCCCGTCAAAACCCGAAGTCGCGCCACAACGGGGTGCTAGGCGGCTACCAAGGCGAACTCAGCTTGTCCTTGCCTCTCATTCACCTCCACAGGGGCCCGCTCATCGTCAACCACGGGGTCCGGGCTTGACTCTGGTGGGCGAGTCAGAAGCTGCGGCCCTCCGACGGCTAGTGGGGCGACCGACGACCGGGAGGTCGCGTACACCCGAAACGGGTCGCAACAGTCCGGATTGCGGTTAGCGACCCACCCGCTTGGCGCGCGTGAGGCCCGCCCGTCTGCCGAGTGCCGAAACGCGTAACCATCGAAGGAGGCGCGCCCAGAGTACGCACACGGATGCTGTCAGCCTGTCGCTCTCGGAGACGGCCAACACTGTTGTCCGCTGACGAGAGGCGGTCTCGTCGTGAACGAGGCCTCCTCCTCCATTCCGGGCGTCGCAATCACGGGACTATGGGCGCTAGGAAGACGGCGTGGCCGAGGCTCTTTGCCCTCAGCGGCAACAGCAACCCGAGGCTATTTCGCCGGGCGTCCTCATCATGGCGCGCCGCTACGAAGCGGGCACGTCGGCCTTGCGACGGCGACCGAAGGCGGCGGCCGCAGGTATCAACAGGAACGCAAAGCCGATAAGACCCAGGTTCATCTGCGTGGAAGTCGAGCTCGTGGCCGGCGCCTTGGCTCCGATAGGATTGGGCCTACCGGTCCAGCTGACAATGTCGATCCCCCGATGGATGTCGTCTGCCGCGAGGAAATAAGTGCGCGTTCCATCGGCATTCTCAACGATCCTGAAGTCCTCGGCCGCCCAGGTGTTGGCGTTGGGCAGAGTGAACGACGACGTCTCTCGGAACTGAAGGTGGCCCTGAGCATCGACGAAGTAGTCGACGACCTTAATACCCTGAGTGTAGTAGGCGACGATCAGCCGCTGCTCACCTGGCACGTGCTCGATGACGTGGATGTCGCAGAATGTCTCGGCGGGGACGACGGCATCGCTGATGTACACCGATTTCTCGCTCGTGGGAGTAGTGGCGTAGTGGATGTTCGACGGGTTACTGATGTCGAACGCATGCGCGCCTCCGTTGCCGAACGGGTTGTCGATCCCGGGCACGCACGACGAACCGGGAGGGACCACGCCTCCGCCCCGCTCGTCAGTGACAAACATGAAGCGGGCGTCGTGGGTCGGGTCCGCTTCGTGCGACACCGACACGCCATCGTCCGAGCGCGCCTGATTGTTCGAGTTGCAGTTGCGGATATCGGTCCCCGGAGGACCACAATCCCGTCCCGGGTGGTTAAACGTTCCCACGAATGACCAGCCGGCCGCCTGTTCGCTTCGGCTCGCTTCCATCCCGCTGCAGTCGGTCACCTTGGCGCCGGTGCGTGTGCCCTCGGTGACGGTGCAGGGGAAGGGCGTCCCTTTGACGGTTCCACCCCTGCCGGTCAGTCCGGACACGTCGAGAATGAGCGTGGCATTAAGAGCGGCGCAGTAGAGGCGGCCCGCGCGGTAGGTGATGTCGTGACACGCGGCCGAGCCAGGCTCGAGTTCCCCGGTGTTCTGGTCGCGCTGTTGGGTCCACTCGGGCTGGAACGGAATGCGATACACGAGCGGTCGGCAGCTAACCCTGCGCTTGTTCAGACTCCACGTCTGCGAACCGAAACACGACCGAACGTTGAGCACGTCAATCCAGTTGCGGCCGCTGAAGTCCGAGCTGCTGTTGTAGATGATCCAGGGGCGATTGCCATCCACCGTGTGAGTGTGAGAGAAGCCGGCAAGCCGCACGAGGTGCACCTCACGAGGCTCGGAGTTGGCGCTCGCGACTTTGCTTACATCGACGATTTCGATACCTCCCCCGGCGGGATCGTGGCAGCGGCCGGTGGCATCGGTCGTGTCCGTCAGCAGCGTTACCTTCCCCTGCTGCGCGATCTGGGAGTCGTGCTGGAGGCCCGTGGTTCCACTGGGGTTGGAGGTCTCACAGTGGCCGGAGCCATGGTCGGCAACCCAGCTCGGTGCGATCCGGCCCCCTTCTGTCAGCCGCAAAATCCTCTGGCCGACGGCTCCGACGTTGTCCTGCCCGAGGGTGCCGAACGCGCCGAAGACGTCTTTGCTGCCCGTAGGCGTGAAGAACTCGAGGTCGGTGCCGCCGCCGGTTAGTGCGTTGCTGGCGCCGCCGGGGAAGTTGGCGATGTGGGTCCACGTCCCCTCGCCCCGCACGATGCCGGTGGCTGTTGCTCCGTCGGTGGGGGCCAGAGGCGTGCGCGGGTCGGTGTGGTCCGCCGCGGCGGGCGGGGCGAGTCCCAGCAGAAGAACGAGGATGCCGGCCAATGTGAACCAACTACCGAGCCTTCCCATCACGCCTCCTCGCGCGCCTTCCGTCCAGCCCCAACGCCCTCATTTACTTGTCCCGCATGACCATAGCCAAAACCTGAGAATTCCAATCACGTATGCTAGGCGAGTGGTGGCACTCGCCTTGGGCTCGTCTATGGGCCCTGTTCTGGCACACCCCCTGTCCGAGCACCCCCACTTCCCCTTGTCGCCATGGGTCACGGCGATTCTAGTCGCGGCGATCGTGTCGGCTGCCGCGCTGATTTGGCCCGCACGGCCGAACGTCTCGCAGAAGAGCGATCCGGTGGTCGCGTCGTGGGCTGAGCAATTGTCGAGGGCACAGATCGTCGCACGGGTAATCGCTGTCGTCCTGCTCGTCTTTGCGATCGTCGCCGGACGCGTGGGCGAGGAAGACGAACTCGATAACCTCGCGCCGGCCCTCATCATCGGCGTCGGCTGGCCGCTGCTTGTGCTGGGGAGCGTGTCGCTCGGGGCGGCGTGGCGCTGGGTCGACCCGTGGGATGGTATCGCCCGCGTTGTGTCGCCAGGGGACCCGAAAGGCGCA
Source organism: Actinomycetota bacterium (assembly GCA_050693935.1). GTDB lineage: Bacteria > Actinomycetota > CADDZG01 > CADDZG01 > WHSQ01 > WHSV01. The sequence continues at coordinate 6,984 of JBOGWU010000180.1, forward strand.
GAGAGTCAAGTGTGGCCCGCCGTCGCTTTCGCGCTCATATGGGTGTGGTATCTGAGCGCTTATCCCACGCCCCTCGACCCCCGCTCAATCGGCGCACTGCTCGCGCTCTACTCCGTGGTCATCATTGCGGGCTGTCTGGCGCTGGGGCGCGGGCGCTGGCTATCTTCCGCGGAGCCCCTGGGCATCCTGCTGTCATGGATGGCGCTGGCGCCGCGCCGCGCGCTGGAAGGTTGGCAACCGCCGCGCGGCGCCGACGTCTTGCTCGGAGTCTTGGCGGGTGGTGTCCTTTTCGGCGCGGCCCGGCGCTCTGCGCTGTGGGGTGAGCTCAACAGCGTTCCTGCCGCCCTGGGGCTCGCGACCATCGGCGTGAGTTTGGCCTCGGCCGCGGTCGCCGGGTTGCTATGGGCGGCTACACGCATAAGACGGGAAGTTCCGGAACAAAGCGTCATCCGGGCGACCGTTCCGGCCCTAGCGGGCATCATCGTGGCAGTCGCCCTCGATCGCAGCCGTCTCTTGACGAGCCTCCAATTGCTCCCGCGCCTGCTCTTCGATCCATTCGGGCTCGGATGGGACCCCCTCGGTGTGTCCGAAACGGCGCTCGCACATCCCTTAAGCGACTCGGGCATGCTGTTCGTTCAGCTTGCGGTCCTACTCGCCGGGCAGGTAGTCGGCGCCATCGTCATGGCGCGCAGCACTCCCCCAGGACAACGTGGACGCGCGAGCGGCTTTCTCGCCTTCCTTTCGGCGGTGTCTGTGATTGCCATCGTGACGTACTGAGCCGGGACTGCCTGATCAGCTCGCGACTCCGTCGATTGCGGCGCGCGGCACTCCGGTCGTCGGTCGGACTTGCTTCCTAGCACGCGCACAACCGCGTAAACGGCGCGTCGTCGCTGGCGATCCTCGCGTCCTTGCGGATCCCTTCGGGACCCTTGACACCGTCGTTTAAAGAGCGGCGCTTGCCCGGTCGCGAGACCGACGACCAAGGAGGCGCCGATGTCACGCCGAGCTCTCGACCCCGCAGGCACTTGCGTGGCCTGCGGAGTCGGACATGACCTGTCCCCAGGATCGCCCCCTCGATCGCTAGTCCAACAGCTGCTGGCCTCCGGCTACGTGTCCCGCCTGACAACTCGCCGATCAGAGCTGTCTAGACACGCATCGGGACCCCGTTCGCGTCAACCGGGGCCTCGTCGGCGCTCCGATGTCGGTCGAGCCCGAAACCACCGGGGGCATGCGGCCACATTTGTCAACGTCGAAGTTGATGTTCTCTGGGGCTGATACATAGCCGACCGGCAGAATCCGGGCGGCGCCGCCCACACCACCCCGAGGTCCAAACCGCCCTGGACCCTCGTGGTAGATGACGAGATTGCCATCGTCTTTCAGCACGACGTAGGGGGCGATGAAGCCTGGTCCCCAGGTGCCGGACGCCCAGCTAGGCACCCGGTCCTGGTCGTACAGGACCAGGTGTGCGTCGGTCTGTATCTCCACAGACACCGGGCGTTGGTCGGGAGGCAGCCATCACGTGTCGCTCGACCAGTAAGCGCTGGAGGCGGCAGCAGGGTTTCTGTAGAGAACGAGGTTGCCATCTTCCTGCATCAGGAGGGCAAACTCTCCGTTGGAAGACTCCAGCCTCTCGCCTGGCTTAAGGAGCTGCCCCGCGTTGAGAGTGTTCATCTGTCTCCCTCCTTCTCACCCACCGCGTTGCCCCTGATTCAGTCGACCCTGGCCGCCTCGGCAAAAGGGGGCGCGCAGAGCGCCCGGAATCCAGCCCTTTTCCGACTCACCCCCCCGTACAGAGCTCCAATAGCAGGGCCTCGTTGTTCGGTGCTCTGATGACCACCGAATCGATGCTAGCCGCGCTGAGGGTGATCGTCTCGATCGTGTTCTGAGGGCCGCTCATGGACCCCATGGCGACGACCACACCTCCCGATAGCGCCTCGGCACTGGCGGGCGAAGAGAAGTGGACCATGGTCAGCTCGACCGTCGATGCTGGAGCCCCGAGCCCCACGTCGAGCTGGAAGCCGCAATTGAGACCGGTGTATCCGCCATCGGTCCTTACCTCGTTGCTCGCCATCAAGGCCCCGGTGTGGTCGCGCACCAGGTAGGTCTCGCCCCCGATGGTCCAGGGGTTCGGCTCGCTCCCCACCGCGAACGTGGTGAAGTCGGTGCACTCCTCCGTTCGGCAGTCGCACGTCAAGGCACCCTCGAGAGTCCCTGCGACCCGCCCCTGTCCCCCTTCCCTGCTGGGGTCGAATCTGATCCGGTAGGCGCCCGATATCTGGCAGCCCACCAGGACCCTGGATTTGGCGCGCAGGATCGTGCCGCACAACCTCCCCTCCATGAAGCCCGCCGCGTCGCAAGTCTGACAGGGGTCGAACGGCGGTTCTCGATGTGTGCCCGCGTTAGTGATGCCTGAGATGACGCCGGCCGCCACTATCCCCGCGCCCCGCCAGCGGAAGTTGCCAGCGTGGACCCCGCGGTTGTTGCCGTCTCCGTCTCTGAACGCGTGGGTGAGGTCCTTGACGTAGAGGGTCCCGTCGAAGAGCCCTCCGTCGGGGAAGTCGCAGGGCCGGTGGGACGCGACCTCGAGCTTCAGGAGATGAACCGTCTTGAGGGTCTCGCATTCGGGCTTGTCGCACTTCTCACGAAAACGCTCGAGAAGGTGTAGCTCACCCTCAAGTTCCTTGGAGAGCGCAGACAGGCAGAACTTCGACTCTAAGATTCGCTCAGGTGTGTCCTTGCAGCGAGTCTTCATGACCCCGTCCTTCTCGCTCCGCCTCGGCCAAGCATCCGGAACGAGGGTCACCCGACCGTCACTCCTCAGTAGTTAGGGGCGTCCCCTCACCATCAACCTGCAGGCCGCTACTTCTCCTACCGACTGCTTTTCGACCAGCTCCATCGGGAGGCCGCCTGTCAGGTCCTGGTGCGGTAAGCCGAGAACGGTAGCGAGAGCAGAGCCTTTGGAATTACGGATTCGGCTCAACCACTCTCCGCTGCGAGCATCATGACCACGCATTCGTCGGTCCTCACGACGCCCGTGAACGATCGGGAACACTCGGCGGGGTGGCCGTGTTCGGTAGGGGTGACGCCCGCCGGCGCTGGGGTTAGCGCCGGCGATGTCGCCGCCCTCATCGCGGTCGTCGCCATTGAACCGAGCGCGCCATCACTCATCGAGTTCGGCGGGCCCGAGGCCATCAACCGCAACCAATCAGGTCCGAGCTGATGCGCTCAACAGGAGCGCGATTAGCACCTGCGTCAGGCGCTCGAACATCGCCGAGCGACCGGTGCTCTTGGTTGAGCGCGCCCGCAAAGTGATCATTGGATAAAAGGTTGATCAATAACAAGGTCTTTAGCGATCTGCCTCGGGCAGAAATGTGTGGATCGATCCTCTCCACTTGAACCGGATCGGTTCCAGGACAACCTTCATCCTGCCCTTGACCTCAGGTTGCCTTGCCCTCCACTGCCCTGCTCTGCATGGGCAGATTGTTGGCCAGCCACGAGTCCGACTGGTCAAGTCCCGTCCTCATGGGGATCCGTCTTCGGCCGTTCAATCGTGCTAGAGATGAGGCTCCAAGGGCAAACAGCAAGCACCGAAAGCTGAGACCAGAACTTTTTGGTTTTCGCTCAAGCCCTACCTGCGAAGTCCCTGGTTAGCAGCGCACAACGCCCGAGTCCTTCTAATCCGGCGGGCAGGGTTCGAGTCCCTGGGGGCCCACCAGCAACCCTGTGACCTGAGCAAACGCGATGGAGCACATTCGGCGTTTGTACCTCGGGACCAAGAATCGGGAGCACAGCGCTAACTGAGCCTCCGGTTACAACTGCCGAGCGGATTGAACCGCCAACTGACTCTTCCTTTTCTGTTCCATCCCCTTGACGGCTCTCGGCTGGTTTCGTCCACCATTCCGACCTCCAAAGGAGAGGGTCGGACAATCGGGTGGCGCGGTAGCGAGATAACAGTCAACCCGAACGGCACTCGCATTCCTGGAGCTGTCGACGAAATGTCAGGTAGCACTCGCGCACATATGGTGCATGGCGCCGCTTAGACTCTCGAACGTCTGATGTCGAGCGTGGCATCACCTGAGCTCACTCGAATCGTCGAGTCGCGCACGACATCCAACATGCCACCGCGACGGATGAACGCCATCCTCTGACGCTGGTCACCAGATCCGCGGTGAAGTGCCTCATCCACGCTACGAGAGACTCTGCCCCACGCCCCCTCCAACTGAAGGGCGGGACGAACCTTTTCCAGGAGGCCCGATAGGACATCGGTAGCCGGTTTCAGTCGCCGCTCGACCACATCAAAGAGTTGCCCGCCGAGACCGTCCCGAGCGGCCCGCCAGCGAGCGGCCTCCAACAACTCTCGACTCACATCTTCGGCTGGGATTCCGCAAGCTTCTTCATCACGAACCGTTCGTACACAAGCGCGCACCAAAGCGACGAGCGTCACGACTTCCTCGACCGTGCGCCCAACATCGAACGCACGGAACTCTAAGGTCGGCCATCGACATGAAGGGCGCACATCCCAATAAAGGTTCGATGCGTCGGAGATCACCCCCGTTGAAACCTGTTCTTCAACGAACGCCTTGTACCGTGCGTGAGACAGGAATCGGGGTGGGCTGCCGGATATCGGCCAGCTATTCCAAACCATGGTCCGCCAACTCGCATACCCAGTGTCGGTCCCGTACCAGAAGGGTGAATTAGCCGAAAGCGCGACCAAAGGACTGAGAAGGCTGCGGACGCGATTCATTACGGGAATGACTTCTTCGCTCTCAAGGCCGATATGTATATGGCAACCTACGACCTTCTGGTCGACGATCAACTGACGATACTCGGCACTCTGACGGTGGTATCGGGAGTCGTCCCGCAGAATCATGTGGCCGCGGGGCATGTCGGGATGAGTGGATGAAGCGAGTAAGCCGATTCCAAGTTTCGCGGCCCGCGCGGCCGTCTCCGCTCTTAATGCACTCAGGGCAATCTCGATCTCACCAAGATCGCGGTACACGGGGGTCTTGAGCTCCATAGTGCACGGGTACAGCTCCCCTGCGACATTTCCCCGAAAAAACCGGGGCATCGATGCGCAGAGTTGGTCTGCCCACGGCACGGGTGATCCGTCCTCGAGATCAACCAGGAAGAGTTCCTCCTCAACACCGATCGATAGAGCTCCGTCTTCGGACGTGGCCGGAGGCATCCGGAGGCTTCGGTGCCTATCGACCGAGGGATCACGGACGGTAACCTCGTCCTGGCTCCGGACCCTCAGACCGCTTCGCTTTCCGATGGTCCGTGATTGGCCTGCCAGCCCTCGCCTCATCGACTCTCCGATATAGATGACATGGTGTTTTCGGCCTCGATACTCGCGAGAGACGTTCAATGGTCCCTCACCCAGCGAGTCGATTCACCTGGGTGAACCACTGGGGCGTCGGGGATATTCAGCCCTCATAGCTGCCCGATCTGTGGGGAATCTTTAGTCGGCATCCCTGCTTTCTGTCAGGGCTGGACTCAGGCTGCCGGCAACCAGATCCACCCACCCGTGCCGCTGGTCGAGCTGGGAGTCCAGATTAATCGCGGCATTGATCAGCGATAGGTGTGTGAACGCTTGCGGGAAGTTGCCGAGCTGCTCACCCGACAAGCCGATCTCCTCTGAGAAGAGGCCGAGATGGTTCGAGTACGTAAGCATCTTTTCGAACGTGAGCCTCGCTTCCTCAAGCCGACCGGCCCTGGTCAGCGCGTCGACGTACCAGAACGTGCAGATCGAGAACGTCCCCTCCGAGCCTCGCAGTCCATCGGGGGAGGCACTGGGGTCGTATCTGTACACGAGGCTGTCGGAAACCAGTTCGCCGCCCATAGCGTCGAGCGTCGACAGCCACATCGGGTCGCGCGGGGCGACGAAGCCGACCAGCGGCATGAGCAGGTTCGAGGCGTCGAGCACCTGAGAGTCGTAGGCCTGCACGAACGCCGACCGTTCCTTGCTCCACCCCTTGTCCATGATCTGTTGATAGATCAGGTCGCGCTCGGTTATCCACCGCCCGACGTCGCCGGGTCGGCCATGGTTACGTGCCATTCGCACAGCCCGATCCAGCGCGACCCAGGACATCAACCTGCCGTAGGTGAAGTCCTTGCGGCCGCCGCGAGTCTCCCAGATCCCCTCCTCCGGTTGATCCCAATGCTCACAGAGCCAGTCGAAGATGCGGCAGAGCTCGATCCAGCCTTGATGCGCAGGCG
>JBOGWU010000181.1:0-4729 GCA_050693935.1 Actinomycetota bacterium
GGATGGATCTTCCCGAGGTAGGCGAGGCGGTTGGCTTCCCACGCTTCCCTGTAGTTGGCGAAGTGGCTACCGATGATGGTCTTGAGATGCATCCACAGGTAGCGGTTGTCGTACTCGTGTAGGTAGCCCGAGGTCGATGCGCAGGTGACGATCACCCCTCCTTTGCGGGCGACGTACACACTCGTGCCGAAGGTCGATCTACCGGGGTGCTCGAACACGATGTCGGGGTCCTCGCCGGTCATGGACCGGACCTGCTTGGCGAATCTCCGCTGCTCCTTGGAGTTCTGCTCGCCGTCCGACCAGAACTCGTACCCCTCGGCCTTGCGGTCAATGACGTGGGAGACCCCAATCGAGCCGAGGATCTCCGCCTTCTCGGGCGACGACACCACCCCGATGGGAACGCCACCGCCGTTTAGCACGTACTGGCAGGCGAAGCCGCCGAGGCCCCCGGTCGCGCCCCAGATCAAGACGACGTCACCTTGTTTCATGTTGGCGCCGTTCGCCCCTACGAGCATGCGGTAAGAGGTCGACGACACCAGCCCGAGGCACGCGGCCTCCTCCCAGGTCATGTGCCTGGGCTTGGGCATGAGCTGGTTCGACTTCACCATCGCGATCTCGCTCATGCCGCCGAAGTTGCTCTCGAACCCCCAGATGCGTTGGGAGGGATCGATCATCGAGTCGTTGTGACCCTCGGGCGCCTCCATGTCGACGTAGTTGCAGTGCACGGTGACCTCGTCACCGACCTTCCAACGGGTTACGCCGGGCCCACATCGCAACACGATCCCGGCGGCGTCGGAGCCGACGATGTGATAGTCGAGGTCGTGGCGGGCGCCGAGGTCGCTCTCGCGTCCGAAGCGCTCGAGGAACACGAAGGTCGGCAGCGGCTCGAAGATCGAGGTCCACACCGTGTTGAAGTTGATCGCCGAGGCCATTACCGCCACCAGGCACTCGTTGGGACCCAGCGGCGGCAGGTCGACCTCGTCGACGTGCAGCGACTTCCGAGGATCCTTCTCGGTCGTCTCGAGACCCTCGAACATCTCCTGCTCGTCCTTGCGGACGAAGGCGGCGGTGACCGCCTCGGGCAGCGCGAGTGAGGTGAGCTCTTCGCCCCCAGCACCGGCGAGAATCGCGTCTCTTATCGCGTCGATGGATCCGGCCACGGCTGCAGCGTCCTTTCCACGGGCGTCTGACTGGGGCAAGCCTACCGAGTTACTTTGACCGGGCAGTCAAGTTCCTATCGGTACGGTTGAATCGCGACCGGAGCCGGGTAGGTCGCTCGAGAGAGTTCGACGACGACGATGGGAGTGATCGTGCGGCGGCTATTCGTTGTGGTGACCACCGTTTGCCTGCTGGTGGGTGTCGCGGCCCCCGCAAGGGCCGACGAGGGATCGAAGTTCAGGGAACCGGTTAGTTCGACCGAGGGCGTGGTCGCGACCGAGGCTCCGGCCGCGTCGGAGATCGGGATCGATGTGCTGGATGACGGCGGTAATGCGATCGACGCGGCCGTCACGATGATGATCGCGATGACCGCCGCGCGCCCGCAATCCTGCGGGATCGGCGGCGGTGGCTTCCTCGTTTACCGCCGCGCGAGCGGGAAGGTCGACACCCTCGACTTTCGTGAAACCGCGCCGGCCAAGATGGAGCCGGACACCTTTCAGGGGCCGGGCCCCCACGAGGAATTCACGGGGCATCTCACCGTCGGGGTGCCCGGCATCTTGCGGGGTGCGCAAAAGGCTCTGCGACGCTACGGCACCATCTCGCTGAATGAGGCGATCAAGCCTGCCGAGCGCCTTGCTCGCAAGGGCATCGAGGTCCTGCCGTCGTTGAGCATCGCCATGACCGCTAACGCCGACCGCCTCACGAAGTTTCCGCCCGCGGCGAGGATCTACTTGAAGAACTCGACGACCCCCTACGCGCCGGGCGAGACGCTGCGCAACCCGAGACTTGCTGAGACGCTCGAGCTCATCCGTCACCGCGGCCTCGATGCCTTCTATGGAGGCGTCATCGCCAGGCGGATCGTGCGGGATATGAAGAACGCGGGCGAGGTGGAAGGCGATCGCGGCATCATGCGCGTCGGGGATCTACGTGGCTACGAGGCTAAGTGGCGCGCGCCGGTGACCGGACGGTATCGCGGCCACAAGATCATCGGGATGCCTCCGCCGACCTCGGGCGGAATCGCAACCATCCAGATGCTTAACCTGCTGAGAGGCTTCGATTTAGCGGGGGCAGGACAGTCGAGCGCGGATCACCTTCACCTGGTTGCCGAGTCACAGAAGCTCGCATTCGCGGACCGAGCCGCGTACGTCGCCGACCCCGACTTCGAAGACGTCCCGACCGAGGAGCTCATCAGCAAGGATTACGCGGACGAGCGTCGGGTCGAGATCGATCCGAATCAGGCGAAGTCCTACCCGCCGGGCGACTTCGCGGCGACGACGGCCGACAACGCGGACAACCCCAACGGACACACGACCCATATCTCGGTGGTGGATGCCGACGGCAACTCGGTCGCGTTGACCTGCACGATCGAGCAGGAGTTCGGTAGCGCGGTGGTCGCTCCGAAGACCGGCTTCCTTCTCAACAACGAGATGACCGACTTCGGCGATCCGGGAACCGCCAACGAGCCCGAGCCCTTCAAGCGACCGCGCTCGTCGATGTCGCCGACGATCGTCGTCAGGGACGGCGAGCCGGTGCTCGTAGTGGGAGGCGCCGGCGGTGTGCGGATCATCATGGGAGTTCTCAACGCCATCGTCGGGATGGTGGACTTCGATCTCGATCTCGCTCACGCACTCGACGCCGAGCGCGTCGAGGCCGCGGGCGGCGTGGCCGGACCGCCCTTCCCGCTCGAGCTCGAGGATGGGCGCGTGGACGAGGAGGTCGAGGTCGAGTTGGGCCTGCGAGGCCACACGATCGACCCCAACGACGAGAGCGAGTACCGGATCCGCCCACGCGTGAACGCGGCGGGAATCGATCCTGAAACCGGTTTGACCATAGGGGTCAGCGATCCGCGCACCGACGATGCGGCGCGCGGTCAGATGTAGTCGCGCTCCAGTACGCTGTCCCAACGACCATCTGTTCGAAGAGTTCGGCACCAGGGAGAGCCAAGTGGACGGCGGATTGAACTTTCATCTGACCGAGGAGCAGGAAGCCTTTCGCGCCTCGGTGCGGCAGCTCGTAGAAGACAAGCTCGCCCCCAGGGCGGCAGAGATCGACGCCGCAGACGAGTACCCCTGGGACATAGACGAGCTGCTGGTTCGCAACGGCTTCGCGGGGGTCTCCTATCCAGAGGAACACGGGGGCGCCGGAGGTGGGGCGGTCGAGCTATGCCTGCTGGTCGAGGAGATCTCGCGTTGGAGCGCCGGTACTTCGCTGATCCCAGCGGTCAACAAGCTCGGGGCCATCCCCATCCTTCTGGAGGGGAGCGACGAGCAGAAGCGGTTCGTATGCGAGGGCATCACCAACGGGGAGCACCGCATGAGTTATTGCCTTACGGAGCCGGGCTCGGGGAGCGACGCGGGGGCGATGAAGAGTCGAGCGGTGCGTGACGGAGACGGTTGGGTGCTCAACGGGACAAAGCGCTTCATCACGGGGGCCGGTGCGAGCGATCTCTACACCTACTTCGCGATCAGCGATCCCGGCGGGCCCAAGAACAAGAACATCTCCTGCTTCCTGCTGAGCCGCGACATGGAGGGTTTCGAGCTCGGCAAGAAGGAAGACAAGATGGGCATTCGTGGCTCGCCGACGCGCGAGGTGATGCTCAACGACGTGCGCGTTCACGATGATGCGGTGGTCGGCGAGGTCAACGGGGGCTTCGCGATCGCGATGCGCACGCTCGACTTCTCCCGCCCCACCGTGGCGGCGCAGGCACTCGGTATCGCTCAAGGTGCTTTCGACTTCGCCGCCGACTACGTTAACGAACGCCGTCAGTTCGACAAGCCGATTGCGGGCTTCCAGGGGATGCAGTTCATGTTCGCCGACATGGCGATGAAGATCGAAACCGCACGAATGGCGGTGTATCGAGCCGCAACGGCAGTGGACGAGGACGATGCGAACGTCAGCTACTGGGCCGCAATCGCCAAGTGTTACGCGAGCGACGTCGCCATGTCGGTCACCACCGATTGCGTACAGGCACTCGGCGGCTATGGATACGTCAAGGAGTATCCGGTGGAACGGCTCATGCGCGACGCGAAGATCACCCAGATCTACGAAGGTACGAACCAGATACAGCGCGTAGTCATCGCTCGCAAGGTGCTGGGGCACCGCTAGCCATGCCGGTTCGCCACGCAGGGATCCCGCTATCGCCACCCTCCTCACCGCCGCGCTCGGAGGACGGGTCTCGGGGTGGTGGCAACGACTGGGTCGAGTTGTTCAGGGCGGCAAACGACATCGAGGCGGCGCTGTTGCTCGGTAAGCTCGCCGATGCGGCCGTCGAGACGCGCTCGATCAAGGACCGAAACGCCCCGGGCACGTGGGTGTACGGCGGTTCGAATCCCTGGGCGGCGGTGATGATCTACGTGCGTCGCCTCCAGCTGATCGACGCAAGGATCGATCTGGCCGAGGACTCCCTGGAGATCCCCGAGGAGCCCTCGGTGGAGGACCGGCGCAGCAGGCGTCGAGTCCCCCGCATGTGGTGGGCCACCGCACTGGCGCTGGGCATTGCGCTCTCGGCAATCGCAGTGCAGCAGGCCGCCGACCAGAGACGTTTCTGCCAGCTGCCGATTCTCTGTACGGA
>JBOGWU010000182.1:0-3013 GCA_050693935.1 Actinomycetota bacterium
CGGAGAGAGCCGACGGTGTACACGTCCAGGTCCCCAACGGGCACGAGAACCCGGTGGTCCCCCTTGTCCTGGATGTCGATCTCTACCTTCTGCTGTGCCAAGGTGCATCTCCCGTTAGTTCTTCATCAGCCGCGTCGTCGGACAGCGGCGAGCCCTGAAACTCGATGACGATCATCGTGAGGTCATCCTCCAGCTTACCTGCGGCGAAACGTTCCACGTCGCGTACCAGCTCCTCGCCAAGATCGTCGGAACCAAGCGGGGCGAGCCGTAGCAGGGCCTCGGCGAAGCGGTTCTCACCGAAAATGGCACCCTCCGGCGACTTCGCCTCGAGAAAGCCGTCCGTATAGAAGATAAGGCGGTCACCGGGGGCCAGCTGCACCGCGCTCTCCGCCATGCCGGGCTCCTCGAACCACCCCAGGGCCCGATTACGAGGCCCCTCGAGAAAGTAGCCGCGCCGGCTCCCGATTCTGTTCTGCGATCCCGCCGAGCCGGCCTCCCTTTTGTTCTGCGATCCCGCCGAGCCGGCCTCGCGTGCGGTGAGGATGAACGGTGAGGGGTGGCCCATGTTGAGCCAGCTCGCCTTTCCACTCCGGGAGTCGACGGTGGCGTAGACGAGGGTCGTGAACGATTCCGGCTCGGTTGCCTCCTTGAGCGCCTCGTTGGCGCGCTCGATGATGCGCCGAACCGATGCTCCCTGGCTTCGCTCCGCTCGCAATACGGAAAGTGCGACGGTGGCCATTAGTGCCGCCGCTATCCCCTTGCCGGAGGCGTCCCCCACGACGACCGTGACCGACGACGCGCTCACGTCCACGTCGTACCAATCTCCACCCACCAAGTTCGCCTGGCGTTGAGTCGGAACCAACTTGATGGTCGAGGTGGCCGGGAGGCTGCGCTGCAGAAGGTTGCGCTGGATGGCTCCCGCGATCTCGAGCTCCCGGTCCTGGAGAGCGAGTTGTTGCAGGCGCTTGAGACCGGCCTGCATCTCGGTGAACCGAAGCCCGAGCTCCTCGACCTCGTCACCCGATCGGATGTCGATTCGTTGATCGAAGTCGCCGCGGCCGATCGCGCGTGCCGCCTCGACCAGCTCAGACAGACTGGCGGAAAGTCGGCGCGGCAGAAGGATGGTTAGCGCCAGACCGGCCGCCAGAGCTCCGATGATGACCGCCACGAGCGTGATACGAGCCTGGTTCGATCGGGTCTGCACGCTCTGCTCGGCGCGCAGCACGACCTCTCGTTGAAGGTTGCGCAGCTCGGTTCCAAGCCTCTCGATCTCCAGGATGAACGGGGCTGCGTCGGAGCTGAACAACGCCTGAGCGCGCGCCCGCTCCCCCTCTTCGGCAAGCGGAACAACCTGCTCTTCGACCGCCTTCTGGAACGAGTCGCCCGCCTCGCTGAGCTCATCGATTAGCTCGCGCTCCAGTTCGGACGTGAACAAGTCGCTGCTGTCCTCGAGCACGGCGTTCACGTTGACCACTTCGCTCCGATACTGCTCGAGGAGGATCTCGTTGGCCTGAACCAAAAACCCGCGCACCGCGCCGTTCTGAGCCGTGTATGACCTGACGATCTCGTCGACGGCCACCACTCCCGGCACCGCATCATTGAAGACGCGTCGCTGCACATCGCGCAGCGACGAGAACAGCGACAACGTCACCCATCCGAGTAGCACGATGAGGACCAGTAGAAGACCGAAACCGCCGACGATCTTCCATCTAAGAGACAGCCTCACGAGCACAAGTATCCTCGAAGCGATGGAACAGGGGGCGAGAAAGGCACTGCTTGGAGTGCTGGGTGCCGGGGGCGCCCTGACTGCTTACGCCCTGTACGAGCCGCATCGCTACCGCCTCGTTACCCGAGACCTAGAGGTGCGCCGTGGCGTCCCTCGTCTCGACGTCCTCCATCTCTCGGATACCCATCTCGGGGGCGGGGATCGCAGGCGGGCGAGGTGGTTGTCGGAGCTTCCCGAGCGGCTGGGCACGACCCCCGATCTGGTGGTGGCCACCGGCGACCTCATCCAGGACGACTCTGGTATCGACGTCATCGTCGAGGTGCTGGCGGGACTCGAGGCTCGCCTCGGGCGCTTCTACGTTCTCGGGAGCCATGATTACTTTCAGAGCAAGTTTCAGAACTACGCAAAGTACTGGACCGGTAAGAGGAGGCTGACCGCACCGCCGGCGGATAGTCACCGGCTCGAGGAGGGGCTTCGGTCCAAAGGCTGGCTCCCACTGGCGAACCGCACCGAGTTCGTCGTTCATGAGGGGAGGAGGATTCGGGTCACGGGTGTGGACGATCCCTATCTGAATCGCCACCGCACCGGGCACATCCAGACGAGCGACGAGGACGCCTGCGCCATCGGGTTGATGCACACACCCGAGATAGTCAGTGAGTACGCGCTTGCCGGGTTCGATCTCGTCCTTGCCGGTCATACGCACGCGGGCCAGGTGCGCATCCCCTTCGCAGGCGCTTTGGTTACGAACTCATCGCTACCGACGGGGCTCGCCGGGGGAGCTCATCGAGTCGGGGAGTCGTGGCTCCATGTGAGCCCGGGCCTGGGCCACGGAAAATTCAGCCCCATCCGCTTCAACGCGCGGCCTGAAGCAACCCTGCTCCGCCTGAGACCGGGGGTCTAGCCCTCGCGGCTGTCGGTGTCGTCGGGGCCAAGCTCCGGGTGGGATGCGTCCTCGAACTCGCGCAAGACGCCGGTGACCAGGTAGGAAACCTGCTCGCCGATGTCGACGGCGTGATCGGCGAATCGTTCGAGGTAACGAGACACGAGCACGATGTTGGTGGCCCATTCGAAGCTGGCCTCGTCGTCCACGTACTGCTTGAGATCGTCGAGCATGCCGCGGTTGAGTCGGTCGATGGCGTTGTCTTTCACCGGCAAGCTCTCCGCCAGACCGAGATCGCGCCCGGCGAACGAGGCCAGCGCGACGTCGAGCATCTCGCCCGACCTCACACCCATTTCTCGCAGCCGCTCGACCATCGGCGAGTCGGGAGGATACGAGTGACCGGCCAG
>JBOGWU010000183.1:0-31216 GCA_050693935.1 Actinomycetota bacterium
GTGCTGGTCGACGGGACCTGCTTACTCAAGGATTGCATCGTCGTCCTCCGTTCCGTCGGAAAGCCGCGAGCGGAGGCTCTTGCGAACTTCAACGAACGCCTCGGTGTCGGGGTCGCCAACCCTGGACACGTCGACGATGTCCAACACCTCTGACGGGGCCTGTCCCAGTACCACGACGCGATCGCCGATCAGGATGGCCTCCTGGATGCTGTGCGTGACGAACAGCAGGGTGACGTCCGTTCGCGCGGCGATGGAGATGAGCTCTTTTTGAAGACGAGAACGAGTCTGTGCGTCGAGGCTCCCGAAGGGCTCGTCCATGAGCAGCATCACGGGGTGAAGGGCGAACGCGCGCGCGATGGCGACGCGCTGCTTCATCCCTCCCGAGAGCTGGTGCGGGAAGCGAGTTGCCGCCTCCGACAGCCCCATCATCTCGACGAAGCGTTGGGCCTCGGCCAGCGCCTCTTCCTTCGGCTTGCCCGTTACCCGCAGTGGATACGCGACGTTGTCGAGAACGTTGCGCCAGGGAAACAGCTGATCGAACTCTTGGAACACCACGGCTCGATCGGGCCCGGGCTCGAGAGAGGCGCGGCCCTCGAGCTGGATGCTTCCCCTGGACGGTTCGAGGAAGCCCGCAATCGCCTTGAGCAGGGTGGACTTGCCACACCCCGAGGGTCCGAGAAGCATGATCTTCTCGCCCTCATGGATGTCGAAGCTCACGTCGCCGACGGCGACCTGGTAGGAGCCGTCCACCGGATACCCGATCTCGACGTGGTCGACCGCAAGCAAACGCTTGCTGTTGCCCATTGCGAATCCCGACGGGGGCTTGCCGGCCGCCTTCGCTCGCTCTTGCTGCGCGTTCACGCTCATCACCTCATCCCCCCACCGACACATCTGCCGTTTGAATGCCCGGCAACCCACCGGCACCAGGGGTCAACCGGGTGAACCGAACCTCGATCGTGCTGGCCTCCATCCCGTCTTCGCCGCGACGCAAGACGACGTTTCGCAGCCAGCGATCGTCGTCGCGCTCGGGGTAGTCGGAGCGACAGTGAGAGCCGCGGGTTTCGGTGCGCTCCAGCGAGGCCCTCGCCGTCGCCTCCCCCACCACCAACAAGCTGCGCAGGTTAAGGGTCTCTTGCCACGTCAGGTTGTAAGCGGGGCTCCCGGATACGCCAACGCGCCTCAATCTCTCGTCGAGCGTCTGCAGGCAATCCAGACCCGTTCGGAGCCGCACTTCATCACGCACGACCCCGACGTGATCCCACATCAGGTCGCCGAGCTCGGACCTCAAAGCAAAGGGGTTCTCAGACCCGGTGCGGCCGAGCGGAGCGGTCGCCTCGGAGACGCGCTCGCCGACCTCGGATTCGGATATCGAAGGGAGCGCTCGGCTCGGGGCGTACGCGGCGAGGTGGTCGCCGGCGCGCGCTCCAAAGACCGTGGAGTCGGCAACGCCGTTACCACCCAAACGATTGGCGCCGTGCACACCGCCGGCGTCCTCGCCCGCCACGAACAGTCCCTCTCGTTCGGTGCCGCAATCGACGTCGATGACCGCGCCCCCCATGTGGAAGTGCGAAGTGGGGCACACCTCGATCGGCTCACTGGTGAGATCCCTGTCGACCATGCGCGCACGCTCGCACATTCCTGGAAAGTTCTTCGCCACGAACTCACGTCCGAGATGGCTCATGTCGAGCAGCACACCGCCGTTGGGGGTACCGCGACCGTCGGAGACCTCGTGATACATCGCCCGAGAGACGACGTCTCGAGTGGACCGCTCCAGACGTTCGGGATCGTACCGTTCCATGAACCGTTCGCCGTCGGCGTTCAGCAGTCTGCCGCCAGCGCCGCGCAGCCCTTCCTCGACCACGCTTCCCGTAAGGATGCTGTTACCGGCCAGCAACCCCGTGGGGTGGAACTGAAGCATCTCCATGTCAACGAGGGGAACACCTGCTTCGAAGGCGAGCGCCACGCCGTCGCCCGACTTCTCGACCGACGGTGACGAGAAGCGGTAGATGCGCGCCCCGCCCCCGGTTGCGATGAGCGTTGCACGCGCTCGCGCGACCACGAACCCACCGCTGCGAACGTCGAGGAGCAGGGCGCCGCCGACGCCGTCCCCATCGCGAGCGTTCAGCAGGTCGACGGCTCGCATCTCCTCGAGGATGCGGATGTTGGGTCTCGCCATCACCTGGTCGGAAAGGCGCGCGATGATCTCGATGCCGGTGAGGTCGCCGCGATGCACCGTGCGATCGAAGGTCTGACCACCGAACGCCTTCTGGTGAATGCTGCCGTCGGCATTGCGATCGAAGTAGGCCCCGCAGCGTTCCTCCAGCTCACGAATGCGATCGGGAGCGCCGTTCACCAGCGCCCATGCGAGCTCCTGATTGTTGATCCACGCACCGCCGTCGATTGTGTCGCTGAAGTGACGGTCCAGGGAGTCCTCGGGGTTCAGCACCGCGTTGTATCCGCCCTGCACCATGCGGGTGCAGCCGCTCTTGCCGAACAGGCCCTTGACGACCATCGCGATCTCGAGGCCGGGAGCCGCGTCCGCGGCATGCAGCGCGGCGAACATCCCGGCGCCGCCGGAGCCGAAGATCAGGATGTCTGCGGTGAGCTCGTTCATGCCGGCCGCCGCCTGCCGAAATCGCCCAGCGTGCCGGTGAGCGCTCGCTTGGCCGCCAGTCGCTTGATCTTCTGGATCGACTCGGTGAGCGGCAAACCCTTGGGACAAACCTTGATGCAGTCCATGTGGCCGTGACAGCGCCAGGCACCGTGTTCGCCGATCACCGCATCGGTGAGGCGATCGGTCGCTCGCCGCTCGCGCCGGTCCTCGATCAGGGTCAGCGCACGATAGAGCGCGGCCGGACCGACGAAGTCGGGATCCACCGCGGTCATGGTGCACGCCGACACGCACAAACCGCAGGAGATACAGGAGTCACCAACGTTGAGCAGATCGCCGGGGTTGGGAATGAGCTCGAGGATCCCCTCGTCGACGGGATCACGGAAGTGGGGCTCGACCGCCCGGTACTTTCCGAAGAAGGGCGCCATGTCGACCGCGAGATCCTTGATCACCGGCATGTGGTTGAGGGGCTTGATCTCGATGTCATCGCCGAGCGCCGCAACCTTTGTCTGACACGCCAGCCTTTCGCTGTTGTTGATCAACATTCCACAGGTGCCGCACATCCCAACCCGGCACGAGCAGCGGAACGACATGCCCGGATCGTGCCGTTGCACGACCTCGAAGAGGAGATCCAGAACCGACATACCGTGATGTGGCTCGACCTCGAATGCGTCGAAGCGAGCCTCGCGATCCGTGCGCGGGTCGAAGCGAAAGATGCGCGCCCTGATCACGCGTCACTCAAGGGGTGAGTCACGACGAGGTCCCTCCGGCTCGGTGAGCAGGTCCGGGCAGGAGCGACCTCCTGTGGTGGTCGAACACTCCTATAGCACTCCATGGAGCCGTCAACTCACGCTCCAATGGACATCCACACGCCCGTTACGGAGAGGGCCAGAGCGGCGCCGGCGAAGACGAGGAAGTGCTTGTCCGCAATGCGGACGAAGCCGAACTCGAGCAAAAGGGTCCGAATGCCGAACAGGGCGTGCCAGACGACCGACGCAATCAACACCGAGTCGAGGAGTGCGTTGACGTGGAGACCCGCAAGCCAGGCCGGGCCCTGGTTGACGAACGCCCAGCCGGAGAACACCTTGAGCGGCACCAGCACGAGGAGAATCAATGCCGTAGCACGCTGAATGATCCAGGCGAGGACACCGCTGGTTGCGCCCTGCCACACCACCACCTCAGTGAAAGAGCTCGAACCCTTGTCGTCTCGCTTGATCTGGGGGCCTCTCATCCGGCACCTCCCCTGCCGTCGGGAACGGCGAGGCCGGCATCGAGCAGCCGGGATAACAGGGCTTCGTCGATGTCTAAGCCTTTGTCGGCGGCCACGGTGCGAGCGGCTCTGCGACGGTCACCGGGCAGACGTCCTCCCGCGTCGCGCACACTCTGCACCAATGCCCCCATGCGCTGGTTGTACTCCTCTCTAACGCCGAAACGCTCCGGTGCGAAACCGATCAGAAAGAGGCCGGGGGTCGACGGACGGTCGGGCTCGATCCACGGCATCGGGAGTTGGGAGCTGAGGAGCCCGCCGAAGCCGGCCAGGGTCTCGACCAACATGGCGAGCGCGTATCCCTTCGCTCCCCCGATCGGCAGCAATGCGCCCCGCAGTGCCGCATCGGGATCGGTGGTCGGCTCGCCGTGCTCGTCCACGGCCCAGTCATTGGGAATCGCCTCCCCCCTGGATTGCGCTGCGAGGATCTTGCCGCGTGCGCCGACACCGAGGGCGAGATCGACGACCATGGGTCCGTCCTGAGCAGGGGCGGCCAACGCTATGGGATTCGTGCCGAGCACAGGGGTGGCGCCCCCGGCCGGCGCGAGCGCCGGCGGAGCGTTGGCGAATCCCATGGCCAAGTGGCCACGCTCTGCCACGCGGGCCACATAGGCCGACAGTGGGCCGGCGTGGGCCGCCTCGCGCACGGCTACGGCGCCGATTCCGATCTCGTTCACCCGCGCGCACAAGGCCTCGACGGCTGCGAAACCCGCCGGAGGGCCCAGCGCGTTGTCGCCGTGAACGATCACGGTCGCCGGACCGGTCACCTCGACCCGCAGGTTCGCGGTCGCGTTTACTCCGCCCTTGTCGATCTGCGCCACGTACTGCGGCACTCGGGCGAGGCCGTGGCCCGTCAGACCCTCGATCTCGGCTTCCACCAGCACCTCGGCCGTCGCCGCGGCGTGCGTCCGCGACACGCCCCGGTCGGCGAAGAGCCTCTCGAGGGCGTCGCGCAGCGCGGCCGGCTCGAATCTCATCCCGACCGCCCGTAACCAACCGACTGTGCCGAAGCCATCGCCGCGGACCCTATCAGATTTTAGATTTTTGATTCAAAGCGCGTGCTAGACTCCGCTCGTGACCGGCATGAGCCTTCGAGACAACACCATCCGGCGAACCAGCCTGTCGCGCGAGGCTTACCGGGCGCTCCGCTCGGCCATCTTGAACCGAGAGCTGGCGCCGGGAAGCAAGGTCTCGGTGCGGCCTCTGTCCGAGGCGCTCGGGCTCTCCCCGACTCCCATCAAGGAAGCCCTGCTGGCCCTCGAGCGCGAGGGCCTCGTCAGCGCGATCACCAACCGCGGGTACTACGTCCCGACGTTCGGAGCGAGGGACGTACCCGAGATCTACGAGCTACGCGAGGCTCTCGAGAGCCTGAGCGCTCGACTCGCCGTACGACGAGGCAACCCGGCCCTTCCCGTCAAGCTCAACGACCTGCTCGAGGAGCAGCGTTCGTGCGCCCGGCACGAGGATCTCGAGCACTACGGCGACCTCGACCTCGAGTTCCATCGGGCCTTGTGGGAAGCGTCCGGCAACCAAAGGCTCGTGCAAACCGCCGAAACCCTCGCCGGGCAACTCCGCCTGCTGATTAGCACCTCGGCAATCGTCCCCGGCCGGCTTGATGCATCACTCGCCGAGCACGGCGAGATCATCGACACCATCAAAGAAGGCAATGAGGTGCGCGCCGCGCGCGCCATGAGTAAGCACGTACAGCGCGCCGGACAGGCTCTCGCCGCGCACCTCGAGGCGACGGAGGCGGGCTTCGGCGGCGACGGACGCGCCACAATCGACGGGGCCGAAGCCGGAGAGGGGTAGGCATGTCACATTCGTTTCTGGTTCACAACGATGGAGATCACGTAGGAGTGGCCGTTCGTGACATCGAGGCCGGAGAGGACGTTGAAGGACTGGTCATGGAAAACGGGGGCCGCGTCTCGGTAACGAGCAAGAGCGCGGTTCCACTCGGTCACAAGATCGCCCTGGTTGAACTGGCGGACGGCGCAGATGTCCTCAAGTATCAGACCAAGATCGGTGTGACGAGCCAGCCGATCTCACCCGGTGATTACGTCCATACCCACAACATCAGGAGCGCCAGGTGGTAAAGCCTCTGACCGGATACCGAAGGGCCAACGGGCGCGTGGGGGTTCGCAACCACGTTGCGATCCTTCCGCTCGACGACATCTCGAACACCTGCGCAGAGATGGTCGCCGCGCTGATCCCGGGCACGCTCGCGCTGCCGCACGCCTACGGGCGGCTGCAGTTCGGCGAGGACCTCGATCTCCACTTCCGCACCATGATCGGCACCGGCTCCAACGCGAACGTCGCCGCGGTGGTCGTGATCGGTATCGAGCCGAACTGGGCCGAGCGAGTGGCCTCGGGTATCGCCGCAACGGGCAAGCCCGTCGAGGCATTCTCCATCGAACGGTCCGGCGACCTCAAGACCGCCGAACGCGCGGCCCGCGCGGCACAACCGATGCTCCAGGACGCGACCGAGCAGGCGCGCGAGTCCGTCGCGCTCGAGGACATATGGGTCAGCATCAAATGCGGGGAGTCCGACACCACCACCGGGCTCGCGTCTTGTCCGACGACGTCCCGCGTCGTCGATCGCGTCGTCAAAGAGGGCGGGACGGTGTTCTTCGGCGAAACCTCTGAGCTCACCGGCGGCGAACACCTCATCGCCGACCGGTGTGAATCCGACGACGTTCGGAAGAGGTTCATGAGGACTTACGAGGATTACGTCGGCATGATCAACGACACCGGCTCGGACCTGCTCGGCTCACAACCAACCGAGGGAAACATTCGCGGTGGCCTGTCGACTATCGAGGAGAAGGCGCTGGGCAACATCGCAAAAACCGGTACCGTGCCCGTAGTCGATGTGCTCGGCCCCGCGGAGGCGCCGACCAAGCCGGGGTTGAACTTCATGGACTCCTCCTCGGCGGCGGCGGAGTGCGTCACCCTCATGGCCGCAGGTGGCGCGGTGGTTCACCTTTTCCCAACGGGGCAGGGCAACGTCATCGGAAATCCGATCGAGCCGGTCATCAAGCTGTCCGGCAACCCCCTGACGGTCACCACGATGCGCGAACACATCGATCTCGATGTATCCGGCCTCCTGCGCGGCGAGATGGATCTCGACGCGGCCGGCGACCATCTCTTCGAGGTGTTCCGCCGCACGGCCAACGGCAGACTGACCGCGGCCGAGTCCCTGGGTCATCGTGAGTTCTCGATGACCAAGCTCTACCGCAGCGCGTAGCACTCGTGTCCCTATGGATCGTAGCGGCGGCGGCCCTGATGGCCGGCTTCGTCAAGAGCTCCATCGGCGTGGGGGGCGGCATCCTTCCTACCGCCCTCCTCGCCACCTTCGTGCAGGCGCCGGTAGCCGTTGCGACTCTTGGTCCGGTACAGCTGGTCAGCAGTCTCGGCGCGGTGAGCTCGGGACGCGAGCACATCGCGTGGTCGGAGGTAGTTCGAATGGTCCCCGCAGCCCTTCTGGGGCTCGCGGCGGGAACCTTTCTGTTGGTGGAGATGCCGGACCGTTGGCTAACGTTCGGCCTGGGGGTCCTCGCGCTCGTTATCGGGATACGAATGATCGTGCGGGCCAAGTCGTCACGGCACGCGGTCGACCGGCCCCCTCCTGGGTGGTCCCGTTCGCTGGTGGCCACGTCCTTCGGATTGCTCGGAGGTGTCATGTCGGGTTTGGCGCATTCGGGAGGCCTCGTAATGACCGTGTACCTGGCCGCAGTGCATCTCGATAAGAAGGTATTCGTCGCGACCCTGATGGCGGTCGTGTGTGCTGTCGACATCGCGAAGCTCTTCGCCTACTCCACCTCGGGCCTCCTTCCGGACAACTGGCTCATGGTGGTAGTGGTCTCGATACCCGCCGTGATCGCGGGAACGATCGTCGGCCGGCGCGCCAACCACCGCATGTCCCCGGAGCTCTTTCGATCCGTTCTCGGCATCGCCGTCGTCCTGCTCGGCGTTCCGCTGATAGCGGAGTCGCTCTAGTGCATGACCAGTGCGGCAGCTCTCTTGCCAGGATCCGCTGGGGAACGGATCAATGATGAAGCCAGCAGGTGTGACGATCCGTCGGGGTACATCGAGTGATGTCCCCTTCCTGGGTCACATGCTCTACGAGGCCGCCAACTGGCGACCGGATCGACCTCGCTCCTCCATGGAAGAAACGCTCGAGGATTCCCACTTGTCTCGTTACATCACTGGCTGGGGCCGTCCTGGTGACGCAGCGGTTGTGGCGCTCTTTGAGAGCAAGCCAATCGGTGCAGCATGGCATCGCCTGTTCACGCCCAACGAACCCGGATATGGGTTCATCGACTCCTTTACACCTGAGGTCTCGCTTGCTGTCGTCGAAGAACACCGTGGCCGTGGAGCAGGTCGAGCCCTGCTGAACGCGTTGATCGATGCCGCGGTCTCCCAAGGCTTCACCGCCCTAAGCCTCAGCGTGGAGCAGGACAACCGGGCGGTTGCCCTTTACGAGACAGTTGGCTTCGACCGGCTGCGCCTCGAGGGTAATGCCTGGACCATGCGGCTGAATCTCACTACCCGACCAAGAGAGGCCCCCGGGCGGGGGCCTCTCTGAAACCGCCTACTGCCGGCGGCGTCGCCGTCAGCGCGCGGCCACCGGAGTTTCCGAGGACGGGGTGGTCGCCTGTTCGTCGGACGTCTGGAAGCTGACCGGGCGCTTGCTGAACATGATGGCGCCGGCCAGCACCGCCAGAGCGACTCCTGCAATGACGAATCGGAAGTTGTTGTCCTCGAGACTGATGACTGCCGGGAGCACCAAGAGCGACACCAGGTTCATCACCTTGATGAGCGGGTTGAGCGCAGGTCCCGCGGTGTCCTTGAAGGGATCCCCCACGGTGTCTCCGATGATCGAAGCCTCGTGGGCCGGCGAACCCTTACCGCCCTCGTTGCCGTCCTCGATGAACTTCTTGGCGTTGTCCCATGCGCCACCAGAGTTGCTGAGGAAGTTGGCCATGAGCTGACCGGTCAGAATGACCGCAGCTAGGAACGCACCGAGGGCAAAGTAGTTGATGCCGAAGCCAACGATGATCGGGCTAAGCACGGCGAGCAACGCCGGGGTCGCCAGCTCTCGCAGCGAGGCCGCGGTGCAGATATCGATGACGGGCCCGTAGTCCGGACGCTCGGTACCGTCCATGATTCCCGGCTTGCGACGGAACTGGTCGCGCACCTCCTGTACGACGATGCCTGCGCTGCGCCCCACCGCGCGAATCGCCAGCGCGCTGAACAGGAAGGCTATCGATCCCCCGATCAGCAGACCGATGAAGGTTTTCGGGTCGGCCACGTTGATGGCGACGGCGGGATGCTGGAGGAGCCTTTCACCGGTGGCCTCGATGCCTTTCTCGATGCCGATGGTCTCGATGTAGGAGGCGAACAGCGCCACCGCGGCGATGACTGCGGATCCGATGGCGAAACCCTTGGTGACGGCCTTTGTCGTGTTACCGACCGCGTCGAGGCTGACCATGATCTTCTCGGGCTCGCCCTTGAACTCGCCGGACATCTCGGCGATCCCGGCCGCGTTGTCCGCTACCGGTCCGAAGGTGTCCTCGGAAACCACCACGCCGGTCGTCGCGAGCATGCCCATTCCCGTTAGCGCAACCAGGTAGAGCGAGAACTGCAGGTTGCCGCCACCGAGCGCAATCGCGACTCCCAGCGCGCCGGCGATCGCAATGATCGCGTACACCGAGGACTCGAGCCCGGAGGAGAAGCCCGACAGGATCGTGGTTGCGGGACCGGTGCGCGTCGCCTCGGCGATCTCACGCACCGGTGAGTTCTCGGTCGAGGTGAAGTACTCGGTCAAACGACTCGCAACCTGAGCCAGGACCAGTCCTGCGACGACGGCGAGGAACATCTTGGTGCCCTCGTTGAACTCGGTCTCGTTGCCGACGTAGGTGAACGCGACCGCGGCGGTTCCAACGATGGTGAGGATTCCGGCGGTCAGAAAGCCCCGGTTGATCGGCGCCATTGCGGACTTGTCGTTCTCGGTCGCGCGCACCGCATACACACCGACGATCGATGCCAGGACACCCACCGCTCGAGCGATAACGGGAAAGATCAGTCCAATCACCGCGGCCTCCGGCCGGCCGATTGCGTTGAAGGCGGCGACCCCGAGGATGATCGAGGCGACCAGGGTCACCTCGTAGGACTCGAAGAGGTCGGACGCCATACCGGCACAGTCGCCGACGTTGTCGCCGACGTTGTCGGCGATGGTCGCGGGGTTACGCGGATCGTCCTCGGGGATGCCGGCCTCGACCTTACCGACGAGGTCCGCACCGACATCGGCCGCCTTCGTGAAGATGCCTCCGCCGACTCGAAGGAACAGCGCGAGGAGCGAACCACCGAAACCGAAGCCCACGAGGATCGCACTGGACGTGTTCTGGAAGGCCATGATGATCAACGTCGCCCCGAATAGACCGAGGCCAACGGTGAACATGCCTGCGACCCCGCCGGTGCGGAAGGCGACCCTGAGGGCCGCAGGGAGCGACCCGGACTTGGCCGCGGCGGCGGTACGAACATTGCCACGCACCGCGAGGCTCATGCCGATGAAACCGGTGAGGCCCGACATCAGGCAGCCAGCGAGAAACGCAAGCGTTCTGAACAACCCAGACTCGAAGAAGCTCAGCGCCTCGCCTCCCCCGGCGGACTCCGGCCGCACGACCGCGGTGGAGGTTACGAACACGATCACTCCGACCGGAATGGTGATCAACGCGATGGTCTTCATCTGACGACGGAGGTAGGCGAGGGCCCCCTCTTGAATCGCCTTGGCGATCTCGATCATCTTGGGAGTGCCCTGATCCGCAGCGAGCACGCCACGCATCAACTGGAAGCCCACACCGATAGCCACCAGTGCGGTGACGGCAGAAAAGACAAGCCAGAACCACTCGGCTCCTCCCAGAGTGAACTCCTGGTATCCCCCTTCCGCTGCTAACAGATGCTGCATTGCGCTGCTCCTCTCTGGCGGGTTGCCGCCATCAGCTCGACCCGGCGAGCGGGTTCAGTTTCCGGATGCGGCTTGCTCTCGCTCGGCCGTCGTCTTGGGCTCCGCGACTCTTACGTAGATCTGATTTGCGACCTTCTCTGAGATCGTTCGGTCCTTGCCCTCGACGCGCACGACGATGGGGCCGTCGAAGGGATGCTTCTCGGAGACCTCCACCCGAACTCCGGGGCGCAGGCCGAGATTGTCGAGAAATTTGATGACCTCGGGATCCGTCGAGCCCGGCACCGCGACCACCGCGACGGTGCCCGGATCGAGCGCGTACAGCGGCGGCATCTCGGGAATCTCGAAGGAGTCCAGGTCCGGAATGGGAAAGCCGTGGGGGCAGGTCGCCGGTCGGTCGAGCGCCACGAACAGCCGGTCCTCGACCTCTTGAGGCAGCTCGTGCTCGAAGGTTCCGGCGAGCCGGTCGGCCTCGTTCCACGCGTAGCCGAGCATGTCCGAGAGGAAGCGCTCGACGATGCGGTGCCGGCGGATCGCCTGAACGGCCACGCGCCGGCCCTCGTCGGTCAGATCCACGCCGCGGTAAGGCTGGTGCTCCGCAAGGGCGCGCTCGGCGAGCTTCTTGACTGCGGCCGTGGCGGTGCCCGGAGACACTCCGAGGGAATCCGCGAGCGCGCCGGTGTGCGCGGCGGCACCGTCCCGGGTGAGCCGGTAGATGGACTTGAGCGTCTCGCGGTCAGATTTCGAGAGTGACGTGTTCATATTTTGAGAGCCCGAAAGATATCTCTCAAACCCTAAAAAAGTCAACCAAGAAAGATTCTGAGCGCGGGAGCTCCCGCTCCAGCGCGCTAAGGGCACAGAAAAACCGGGGAAAAGTTTCTGAGCGCGGGAGCTCCCGCTCCAGCGCGCTAACGGCACAGAAAAACCGGGGAACGGGCCTCAGAGGTTCATAACGAGGCGGGCGCACATGCCCCCGTCGGGGCGCTGGTCCACCTCGCAGGAGTCGACCAGGCTCTCGAGCAGCGCCATCGAGAGGTTCATGCGAGCCACGAAGTCCTCGTCGCGGCCCGAGTTCTCGGCATCGAAGCCACGTCCCCGATCGCCGACCTCGATAACCACCTGGTCACCCTCGTGCGACCAGTTGACGCTAACCGGCGAGTCGGGCGAGGCCTCCTCGTTGGCGATGACTGCGTTGGCACAGGCTTCGCCGACGGCGATCCTGAGGTCGTCCACCGCCTCCTCGCCCATGCCGGCGGAGCGAGCCAGCGACGCGAGCGCCAGGCGCACCACCCCTACGTAAACGGATCGAGACGGAATCTCGATCTCGACTTGGCTCACGAATGCACTAGCCGCTCGTTGCCTCGTCCACCGAAGCGTGGATGGGGAAGACCTTGGTCAGTCCCGTGATCTTGAAGATCTTTAGGATCTTGTCCTGAGTGCACACCAGTAAGAGGCTCCCGTCGTGCGCCTTCACCCGCTTGAGGGCGCCCACCAGCACGCCCAGGCCGGTCGAATCCAGGAAATCCACCTTCTCGAGATCGACCACCACGTCGTAGGTGCCCTCGGAGACGAGCTCGATGAGCTTCTCTCTCAGCTTGGGAGCGGTGTAGACGTCGATTTCCCCGGCGACGCTTACGACGGCATATGAGTCGACCTTCGAAACGTCGATCCCGAGCTCCATGCGCGACTTCCTTTCTTCGGTTCCCTGATACGTTCGCTCAACGGTCAAAGATGCGTCAGCATACCCGCCGACGCCGTGCCGGGCCCTCTCGACAGAGCGAGCCAAATTCACCTATTGCGGAGAATCGATGGTTAACCTCGTGGCCAGAGTTCCGGCGGGAGCCGTGCCGAAAGCTGGTGCGGCATCCTTTCGAGGAGGTACCTGACGTGAACACCCCCACGTCGGAGTCCACAGACAAATCAAGATCTCGACCCTGGTGGCTCGCGGCCCTCGTGGTGGCGGTCGTGGTCGGCGTAATCGCGGCAGCGGTAGCGATGACCGCCGATGACGAACCACCCCCCGTCGCGGACCCAGGCCCCTCCGGTTCGGTCGGTGATCCAAAGGTCAAGCAGGCCGACTGGAAAATCGGCGTCAAACGAGCCGGCAAGTCCGGGAAGCTTTCGAAACAACAGAAGAAGATGTTCACCAAGCATCGCAAAGCCCTTCGCTCGGTGACACGCGATGTCTACGACGCGATGTTTCTCTCGCCCGAGAAGCTCGACGGCACGATGAAGAGGGTCTTCACCCCCAAAGCGCGCGGTGTCCTGAAGCGATCGGAGGCCGGCCTGCCCAAGGGAGCGAAGGACATCCGTATTCGAAGGCGCATCGCGCGCATCGCCATCGACGCGAGCGGTAGCAGGCGGGCAACGATGAAGGTACGCGTCGTCGCGACCGGCACCGCCAAGGGCAAGAGGTTTGCGCTCGAGCACAATTCCTCCCTCTATCTATCGCGGGACGCGGGCCGGTGGAAGGCGTTCGCCTTCACAATCGAGCAGGGCCCCTACAAGAAGCCTGCCAGACCCAAGGGCAAGGACGAGGGGAACAAGAAGAAGCCGGGGAAGAAGGACCAAGGCAGAAGGGACGGCAACGAGAAGAGATCGGACTCGAAGAAAAAGAAGAGGGAAGGTGATGGCTCGTGATCAAGCGATCCATTGCGTTGCTCGCCCTCGTCGCCTGCGTATGCATCATGGCTCCGCTCGCCGGGGATCGCCCGAGCAGTACTGCGGCGCCGATCATCGGGGGACGGGTCCATAAGGAGTTCCAACCCAAAGACGGCAAGATCTTCGTCCTGATCATCGGCAACGACGCTCGCTCGGGGAATCCCGATCGTTCCCGCGCCGACGCCATCCACCTCGCCGGCATCAACACTCAGTCCATGAAGGGCGGAATCTTGAACTTCCCGCGCGACTCGTGGATCAACATCCCGGGCTCGGGAAGCGGACGGATCAACGAAGCCTTGTACAGGGGCGGTCCCGAACTCGTTGTTCGTTCCGTCGAAAGCCTTACCGGGATCCGCATCGATTACTGGCTGATGACCGGATTCGTGGGATTTCAAAGCGCTATCAGCGATCTCGGCAGAGTCCCCATGAAATTCAACCAGGGAATGTTCGACCCGGGTGGCTCCGGAGCCAAGATTCCAGCGGGAACTAAATGGCTGCGCGGGGCGTCGTCGCTCGCCTATGTCCGCACGCGCAAGTCGTTGAGCGGCGGTGATGTCGCCAGGACGACGAACCAGGCAAAGTTCCTGCTGGCGTTATTGAGCAAGCTGCGAACAGAGGTCGAGGGCAACCCGGCGTCGATGCTCAGGTGGATGAACGTCGCACGCAAGTGGACGCGGCTCGACATCCCGCCGGACGAGTTGTTCCGGCTCGCGGTGCTCGCGTCTCAGGTGAAGCCGAGCGACGTGGGCAATGTGACCGTGCCCGTAACTGTGGGGTCCGCGGGAGCCGCCAGCGTCGTCTTCATCCAGCCCGGCGCGCAGTCCCTCTACAAGCGGTTCAAGGCGAAGGGCTCGCTCTAGACCTACGCAGACACGTAGGCGGCGAAGTCATCAGAGGACAGCGGCCGGCCCGTGGCCTCTTCAATCAGGGCTTCCCACCTCAGGAGATTCCCCGGCCGGAACAAGCGCTCCGTGAGCCATTCGCCGGCCTGACGCTCGTTCACGAGGCGCCCGCAGGCGTCGATGATCTCGCGCTCGAGCTGGCATGACAGCACCGATCCCAACAGATAGTTGTGGTAGTAGACGGGAGCCGCGGCGATGTGGATCTTCGCCGCCCAGTCGGGCGCGCTGCGACCCTGCGGAGGGCCGACGAACTGGAAGCGTTCGACCAGCTCCCACCACAGTGCGTCCAGATCGGATTCGGGGTCAGCGTAGAGCTGTCGCTCGAAGTGCGCCATGACGAGCACCCACCTGGCAACCAGCAGCTCTTCCGTGCCACTTAGGCGCCTAAGGTCGGCGGCGATGCTGTCAACCTTCGCACCGTCGACTCCCACCACATCGATCAGCCACTGAGGGTCGCGCACCAGGCGCCCGGACAGAATCGCCATCGCCTCGGTAACGAAAGTGTGTGCGGGCCGGTGCAACAAGTACGGCAGCTCGGGGTCGATCATCAGGTCGTAAGCAGCATGACCCGATTCGTGCAACATGATTGAAGTCCAAAGCTCGCCGGGAACGATGTTGCAGAGCAACCGAACATCGGTACCGGTACGGTCGACATCCAAGGAAAACGCGTTCTGGCACTTGCGCTCGCGCGGATAGAGATCACTGAGCTCCATGGTCTTGGCAAGATCGATGCCCCATCCCGCGAACGTCCTGGCAGCAAGATCAACCGCGGAGGTTCGCTCAAAGAGTGGGTCTAGGTCGATGCGCCCATCCCGGGGAAGCTCCTGGAAGAAGGGATCCGCGTAGTGCCAGGGTTGAATGGTCGACACGCCGAAACGCCGGGCGAGTTGTGCGTCCAGGGCCTCCTTGTAGCGGAGATAAGGGGTTCGGGTCAGGCCTTCGATCTCGTCAAGAAAACCGAACAGCCACTCCTCTTGAATCTCAGAGAGGTCGAGCGACATCTGGTAGTAGTCGGCATACCCAAGGTCTCGAGAGGCTTGATTCCGCAGCCGCGCGAGATCCCGCACTCGCCCTTCAACCCGCGCGCCAATCTCCTTCGACGCCTCCCACGCGCGCCGGCGCTGGGTATTGTCGTCGGATGTATGCAGGAGATCGAGGATGTCGTTTTCCGAGACTCGCTTGCCGTCGACTTCCGGTCGGAACGTAGCAAACTCGGACTCGACCGCGCTTGATACCGCGACTACCTGCTCGCGAATGGAGTCGTCCATCTGGTTGCCTGTGAACGAGCGCCGCAAGACGTCGAGCTGGCGTTTTAGCACCGGCTCGTGAAGCTCGTCCTTGACGGCGTCGTTTATCTGCTGGAGCACCTCAGGATCGCCCTTCACCCGCCGCAACTCCAACTCCAGCTCGGCCCTTCGCGCCTCTGATTCGGGGGTCGCCTCGATCTGAGAATCCCAGTAGGCACGGTGAAACTCGGTTTCGAGATCTCTGATCTTGTCCTCGAGCGTCGTCGCAAGCCGATGCGGCGGAACCGTTGCCATCCCTCCAACCCCTCTTCTTCAGTCAACCCCAGACCTGGAGGAATAGTAGTTTCCCCGGTGTTCTCCTTACCCACTCCGGCGGCTTAACTCAAAGTGCCACGGCTCCCACGACATCGGACGCCACAAAGGGAGGCCCAGCCGGGTTACGAGGTCGACCGCCAGCTCGATGTCGCCGCCCAGGTCGACGGCAATGCCACGCTCGTGATTGGAGGTACCGGGGCGCGCTACCCAATCGTCGGCGATCTCGGGATCGCCGTATTTCGCCAGGGCTTCGTTCCAGAGCTCGGTCTGACGCTCGAGCGACCGATACCCGGATACAAGGTGCACCCGGCCGCCAGAGGCCGAGATGAGCTCGTCGACGGCCCTGCGCATGCTTGGGTTCAAGCCTTTCGTCGTTGCAGACCCGCTCGGTGCAATCGACGCCGGAGCAAGTTTGTCGACCTCGATGATGGCGCGTGCGCGCGCCGTGAAGCCGTCGAGGTCGACCTCGACCTCCATTTCCGATGCGCCGGCAACACAGTCACACTCGGTCAGGCGCGCCCCGTTCAGTCGCGCGTACTCGCCCGCGATCGGTTCGGGGTCGGCC
This sequence comes from Actinomycetota bacterium, assembly GCA_050693935.1. Taxonomy (GTDB): domain Bacteria; phylum Actinomycetota; class CADDZG01; order CADDZG01; family WHSQ01; genus WHSV01. The sequence goes on from JBOGWU010000183.1 coordinate 16,530, forward strand.
ATCCCGTAGGGTCCCGACTCGTACACGGCGGCAAGGGCGGCGGCATCGGCAGCGGTTTGCGCCCGAGCGCGCGTGTTCGAAGCATGGCCGAGAGCGACCACCACCGTGGTGCACAGCAACGACAGCACGAAGGTTAGCGAGACGAACAGGACGCTCATCCTTGCTTCCCTTGCACGCGATCATCGTGGCGATCGCTCATGGCTGCTCGATCCGCATCGTTGCCGTCGAGCTCATGTCGTGGCCGGAGATCAGGCGCCCCAGCACGGGAAGGTGACCCTGCGCTCTATAGGTCAGGGTCACCGTCAAGGGTTCGCCGGTGCTCCGATCCGAGAACTGCGGCTCGATCTCGATGTCGAGGGGTCCGAGGCCCCCGTGCTCGGCCGCGGCGCGGATCTCGTTCGGGTCCGAGTCGACGACCGCGACGCGCGCGGTTTCGCGCGCCGCGTGCCACAGTCGAACCTGATCGCCGACGAGAAGCCCTACCTCGACCAGCACCGCGAGCACGAGGGCCAGTACCGGCAGACAAAGCGTGAGTTCGACGGTCGCCTGGCCCCGCTCGTCCACCCGGCGGCGGGGTGTCACTTGTTGCCGCCGTCCATGAACTTGCCGAAGATCTCCTTGATGACACCTTCGATGCCGGCCTCGAACCCACCGCTCTTGGTTACTGCGGTGATGATGCCGACGACGGCGACGGCCAGCAGTGTGACGAGCACGTATTCGACCCCGCCCTGCCCCGCCTGGCCGTAGACAACGCTCTTCACGCGGTCGCTGATGTGCTCCACGGGCACCTCCGATAGCTCGGTGACCGGCTGTTGCGCCGGTCGGTGCCCCTATGTCAGCGGCGTTTTCGCAATCTGTCTGTGGCGCGCGTCACTTTTGCCACGTCAAGTTGAGGCGATCATTCGGAGCGCGGAAGTGGATTCACTATCGAGCCCTCCTCCACACCCCACCTATCGAACGCGCCCTCATTTACCTCGAGGGCGCCGCGGTAGGTGACCCCGGGATCGTAGACGGGACACGGCTCGGCCTCGCACGGCTCCATGTCGAGCAGCTTCACGATCTTTCCTTCGAAATCGAAGAACGCTATCGACAAGGGAATGAGTGTGTTGCGCATCGTGAACGCGCTGGTCGAATCCTCGAAGAAGACGAACAGCATGCCCTCGTCTTCCGGCATGCTCTCGCGCTTCATCAGGCCGAAGGCTCGCTGCTCCTCGGTCTCGGCCACGTCGACATCAAGCAGGACGGACTCCGCTCCCGTGTCGATCAACACGCGGCCGCGAGCGAACTCCGGCGCGTCGGCGGGACGAGTGACCTCCGATTCACCAATATCCCCTTCTTGTGAACTGGAGCAGGCCGCGACCAGAAGGAGCGCGAACAAGAGAGCCGGCCAACGATGCATCCAGTGAGCTTCCCATCCCTCTGGTCGTAGCGATTCATTGTGCGAGTCCGCGGAGGAACGGCACCACCCCCAGAAGCAGGAACGCAGGAAGCACGCATACCACCAGCGGCACCGCCATGAGTATCGGTGCTCGTCGGACCGAACGGTCAAGCTCTTGCATCGCCTGGCGGTCGCGCTGCGATGCGAACACGTCCAAAGTCTCGGCCGCCGGCAGGCCCTTACGCGCTGCTCGCTCGATCGCGATCGACATGCCGGCAAGCCCGGCGTGACCCGTGCGCTCGAGGGCCGGCGGCCACCCAAGTCCGAGGCGCGTCAGCCGTCGCGCAAAGGAGAGCTCGTGTGCGACGTCGGCCGGCGCGTTCCTGGCCGCCACCTCGAGTGCAGCATGAAGCCCGGCCCCACCTCCAAGAGCGCGTGCAATGGTCCGTGCCAGGGCCGCCACTCCGTCCTCGACGTCGGGCGGTTGAGGAGTGAGGTATCGCATCCATCGCAAGCCCGTAAGCGTTAGCGACACTCCCAGGACGATGAGCAACGCGCCCGCCCCGTCCATCAATGGGGCTCGCGAAGCAGGCAGCAGCGGAACGCACAGAAGGGGTAGGCATGCAACGATGCGCGCCGAAAGGCTCATGCCCGCAATGGCCGCCAGGGTGGCTTGGAGCGCGTCACGGCGATGCTCGATGGTGGCGGCGAGGTCGTCGATCATGCGCGAAAGGTCACCACCCAGTGCGCGCGCGACCGCGTAGATGACCTGCAGAGAGTGGGCATCGGGTCCGAGCCTGGGCTCAAGGATGGCGAGCGCGTCGAGAGCCGGCTCTCCCAACGCGAGCCTTCGAGCAAGCCGCTTCAGGTCGCAGCGAAAAGACTCCGGCGCGTCCTCGTGCCACACCTCGAGTGCCTCACGAGGATGAATTCCCGTCCGGAGCAAGGCGGATAACGCGCGCAGCGCGGCCGCTCTTGCACCGAGTACGTCAAGGGCGCGCGGGCGTGTGGGGATGAGCCTCAACCGTCACTCGACATCCTCGATGGCCGTCACGACGCGTCGTCCCTGGTCGTCACGTCCGAGCTGAACCACCACCTCGACGGCGCGCGTTACCTGGCGTTGCAGGGCGGATTCCGACGCGCCCGAGCCGGCCTGAAGAGCCAGCGTCACGAACCGTTCGAGAGCATCGTCGGGAGTGCGCGCGTGCACCGTCACCATCGAGCCCTCGTGGCCTGTCGACATCGCGGCGAGCGCGGCGAGCGCCTCGTTCCCGCGAATCTCCCCCACCACGATGCGGTCGGGCCGCATCCGAAGCGCGGCCCGCACGAGCATGCCGAGATCGATGCGCCCGGCCCCCTCGACGTTCGGGGGCCGGGCGACGAGCGATACAGCCTGACGGCATGCAGGCCGCAGCTCAGGGATCTCCTCGACGAGGATCACCCGCTCGGTAGGCGGCACCACCCCGAGCAGGGCGTTGAGCAAGGTGGTCTTGCCCGTTCCCGTTGCCCCGCTGACCGCGATCGAGCGCCGGTCCTTGACCAACCTCGCGAGCAACGAGGCCTGCATCGTCTCGAGCATCCCCATGCCGATGAGGTCGTCGAGGTCGAAGCGAACCTCGGGGAACTTTCGTATCGATACATGGGGGCCGTCGGGAGAAACCGGAGGCAGAACCACATGAAGTCGCGAACCCTCGGGGAGTCGAGCGTCGGCCAGCGGACGGCTCGCATCCGCACGAGCGCCGGCGTTACCGAGCAATCGTTCGATCAACCCGCCCAGTTCATCGAGAGTCTCGAAGCTGACCTCGGTGCACTCGAGCGCGCCGGCGCGCTCTACCCACACCGGATCGGTTCCGTTGACCAGCACGTCGGTCACCTCGCCGTCGTTCATCAGGGGAGTAAGAGGACCGTAGCCGTCGATTGCATCCGCCAGTAGCGCCACCGAGCCGGCGAGCTCATCGGGTGGGACCTCGGTGACGAGCAGGTCGCGCAGCGCCAGCCGGCGCTCGGCGGGGTCGAGTTCCGCCAGCTCGTCACGCTCGAGTACGAGATCGTGGAATCTCGGCTTCATCCGCGTCCGCCCTGCACCAGCGCCTTCGAGAGACGCACCACCGCCCGCCCGTAACGGGTCCAGCGCAACGAGACCAGGCGGCCGTCGTCCTCGGCATCGCGGAGGGCAGCGCAGCAAGGAAGCTCGAGCGCGACCCGGCGCTGAAGGATCGCTGCAAGCTGGTTGCAGGTGGTCTCCCCGCCCGGACCTGTGCGAACGGTGACCGGCGCCCAGTCGAGGTTCGGCCACGCCTCGAGCAGTGCCGCGGCCCGGTGCGCGCCGGGCACGGTGGGGGCGGTGACCAGCACGGCAGCATCGGCATCGTGAAGCACCTCGGGCGCCGCCTCGACCGTCGCATCCACCACTACGAGATCGAAGGCCCGGCGGGCGCGCTTCACCACAAGCGCGCTATCGCCACCCTCGTCCGGCGCGAACAGCGCCCGGAACCCGCCCCCCATCGGGAGCGCGCACAACCTGACCGAATCGGTGTCGTCGTCAATCTCGGCCCAGGTGCGGTGCCCGCCCGGCTCGAGACCCATCCGCAAGCCCGCCCCGCCCGCCAGGTCCACATAGCCCACCGAGCAACGGGGCGCCAGGGCGGCGGCCAGGTGCAGCGCCAGCGAGGTAACGCCGAGGCCCCCGGATGGGGCCGTCACCGCGATGACCGCACCCGCGCGTGCCGCCTGCCTGGATTCGATCTCATCGATCACGCGCTGGGGATCGCCCGGATCGAAGGGAATCCCTTGGCCGCCGGCGTCCGGTCCCAGCACGACGACGTCGGCACTTGAAGGAGCCTGCGAATGAAGCGTAACGCGCCACTCCGGAGGCGCTCCGTCGAAGGCGCGCGCCGCCGCGAGCCTGATTCTCGGATCGTCGCTGACGACGGCGATGTGCAGGACATCCATGGGGTCACGATGAACGCGTTCCGATGAACGAACTGTGGCGCGCGCCACAGTTTCAACGATGGCGGCGCGCCCGGTGCGACAATTGGGAGCCGTGGAAGCGGCCTTCTTCGACCTCGACAAGACCATCATCGCCAAGTCGGGCCCTCTGGCGCTCGGCCGAAGCTTCTTTCGCGAGGGCATGATCACGCGCTCGCTGCTCGCCAAGGCGATCTACGCCCAGCTGATGTTTCAGCTCATGGGTGCCGACGAGGGCCAGATGGAGCGCATGCGCGCCGAGGCGGCCAAGCTCACCGAGGGCTGGGAGGTCGAGAAGATCAAGACGGTGGTGAACGAGGTGCTCGAGGACGTCATCTCGCCTCTGATCTACGCCGAGGCGCTCGAGCTCATCCACGACCACACCGCCGCCGGCCGGCTCGTCTGCATCGTTTCCTCATCGCCTACCGAGATCGTGGAGCCGCTGGCCCGCATGCTCAGGATCAGCCGCTTCATAGCCACCCGGCCCCGGATCGTTGATGGCAAATACACAGGGGAGCTGGATTTCTACGCGTACGGTGCAAATAAGCCGGCCGCTATCAAGGAACTGGCCGCGGAGCTCGATATAGACCTCGACAACTCGTTTGCCTACTCGGACTCGGTCACCGACCTTCCGATGCTCGAGGCGGTCGGCAATCCGGTTGCGGTGAACCCTGACAAGGAGCTACGCAGGATCGCCCTCGAGCGGGATTGGCGCATCGAAGCATTCAGGAACCCGGTGAGCCTGCGGTCTCGTCTGCCAGAATGGAGGCGGCCCGAGGTGACCTGGGCATCGAGTGCCAGAGCCGCCTTGGTTGTGGTAGGGATAGCGACCTTCGCCTGGTGGGTAAGCAGAAGAAGCAATAGAGCCTGAGTCGCACCAACAGGTGCGTCTCAACGAGATTCGCGGGATTGCTAGATGATTCGAAGAACACGACGAGGTCACGTCGCGCTGGCGTTGGCCGCCGCCTCATTCATCGCCATGTCGACGTTTACGACGGGCGCTCCTTCGTGGGCAGCACCTCCGACCCAGGATGAGCTCGAGGCGGCCGAGGACCGGCTCCACGAGCTCGAGGCCGAATTCGAGATCGTGGTTGAGCGCTACAACCTCGTCAACGAGCGCCTCGGTTCGCTTCAGGTGCGCATCTCGGATGCCAGAGCCAAGATCGACGAGCTCGAGAAGTCGATGGCCGTCTCCGAGGAGCAGGCCGTCGGCCTGGCCACCGAACTGTACAAGGGCGGCGCGACCGAGAGCCTGGAGGCGATTCTGAGCTCCGATTCGTTGTCGGAGATCGACGCGCGGGTGGCCTACCTGGAGTCCACCGACGAAGCCAACTCAAAGATCTTCGAGGAGCTGGCCACCGACAAGGCGCTGCTCGAGGACACGCTCGGCGACCTCACCGATGCCGAAGAGCAGGCGCGGAAGTCAAAAGAGGAGCTGGCCGGGCTGCGCGTCGACATCGACGCCAAGCTCGCCGACCAGGCCGACGAGATAGCCGATCTTCAAGCACAGATCGAGGAGGCCGAACGTCTCCGCGAGGAGCGCGAGGCGAGGCTCAGGGAGCAGCAGGAGCAACAGCAGCAGCAACAGTCGGCGCCGGCTCCTCCTGCGCCGGCTCCCAGCATCTCGGGAACCAACTCGCGAGCCGGGATCGCCGTCAACGCGGCCCTCTCGCAGGTGGGCAAGCCCTACCAGTGGGGAGCGGCGGGACCCGACAGCTACGACTGCTCGGGCCTGACGATGTGGGCATGGGCTCAGGCTGGAGTCGGTCTGCCTCATAACTCGGGGATGCAATACGGCTCGCTGCCCCACGTTTCGACGAGCAGCCTGCAGCCGGGTGACCTCCTGTTCTTCGGGAGCCCCATCCACCACGTCGGCATGTACATCGGAGGTGGCCAGATGGTCGAGGCGCCCTACACGGGGTCCCAGGTCCGAGTCGTGTCGTGGCAGCGCTCCGACTTCGTAGGCGCAGCCCGCCCGGGCATCTAACCGAGCCGGGCCTGCCCACCGAGCGCCCGCCGATGTGCGACAAGGCCGTGGCTCAGCGACGGTGCTGTCGCAGATCCCGCCGGGCGCGATCTGCTCGCTCGTCTCCCAGCTGTGGCGCGCGCCACAGCTTGCCGACTCCTGATCACTCAAGGTCAACCGATGGGTCCGCTGGAACCGACCTCGAGGCTCAGCCGGCGCCAGTTCGGAGTCGTAACACGGCACCAGCTTCTCGACCTTGGCTGGACCGAATCCTCCATCCGAACGGCGGTGGCCAGAGGGCTCATGTGGAGGATTCTCCCCGGCGTTCTGGTAGTGGCCTCGGTGCCCATCTGCTGGGAGCAACGCCCCATGGCGGTAACGCTCTGGGGCGGCCCCATTACGCTGGCTTCGCACGGCACGGCGGCCACTCTTCTCGGCCTGATCGACCCCTCGACCGGGCCGGTCGAGGTGACCGCGGATCACTCGCTTAGGAGCCGGGCGGGAGTCGTGGCGCACCGGACACGCCTCGAACCGGAAGACGTCTCACGAGGGGCGCGGGTTCCCTGCACCAGTCCGGCGCGGACGTTGGTCGATCTCTGTCATAGGTACGGCGACGACATCTCCGAGCGCGCTTTGGACCGTGCTCTGCGAATTGGCTGTGTGACGATGAATCAACTGGAGGGCTTCGTCGATCGGGCGGCGGCGAGATACGTGCGCGGAAGCGCCACCCTGAGAAGACACTTGAGCGTTCGGGGAGAGGACCAGGCCTTGTCCGAGAGCGATCTCGAGGACCTATTCGGTCGTGTGATGCGCCGAGGTGGACTCCCGAAGGGCACAAGACAGGCGCCTAGAGAGGGCGTCAAGCGAGGCCGCGTCGACATCCTCTATCCCGAGCACAATCTGGTGGTCGAGCTGGACGGTCGAAAGTGGCATTCGGGCCGGCGCGAGCTGAAGCGAGACCGTCACTACGACAACATCCTCGTCGTGTCTGGCACGCGCGTCCTGCGCTTCGATTGGGAGCAACTCAAACGCGACGAGGGCTACGTTCTCTCGGTGATGGCCCGCGCGCTCGGTGTCGCCCAGCCTCCGGGTCTTTTGCTACAACCACGTCGCTGAGCGGCGGCCTTGTCGCGGATCGCCTTAGTCCGGGGTCGGTTAGTTGGTGGCGGGTTGGGCTACCGGCTCGGGGGGTGGCTCGATTAGTTCCGGTGCTGCTCTCGATTCTCGCCTCACGATGTAGGCGACCGAGCCCACGATGACCGTCGCTCCGATGGCGATCGTCAAGGTGACCGGTTCGCCGAGCAAGGCCCACCCAAGGAAGATCGCCACCACCGGGTTCACATACGCGTAGGTCGCGACCTTCGATATCGGCGCGTGCTGCAGCAGCCAGGTGTACGCCGTGAATGCCAGCAGCGAACCGGCGAAAATCAGATAGACGAGCCCGACGATCGACGAGATCGAGAACGCATCGAAGTCGATCCGGCTCGCCTCCCCGGTCACGAGTCCCGCCAGCAGCATGATGACGCCACCACACAGCATCTGGATCGTGGTCGAGGTGAACGGGTCGTCGGGCAGCGGCACGCGCTTCGAGAAGAACGAGCCGCACGCCCAGAAGGCCGAGGCCGCCACAACGGTGAGCATTCCGGTGGTCGATGCCGCTCCGCCACTCGAACCCGGCAGCACGAGGATGCCCACACCCACGAAACCGACGACGACTCCGATCAGCGTGTCGCGGGGCACTCTGTCCTTGAAGATCGAGCGCAGGACCACGACCCACAGCGGCACGGCCGCAACTATCAACGCCGTCAGCCCCGAGGGCACCGACTGCTCTGCGACCATCACGAGCCCGTTGCCGCCGACCAGCAGCGCGCCGCCGACGAGGGTGCAGGCGAGAACCTCTTTGGCAGAGACGCGGAGGCCCTTCGGCCCCCTGCGGATCATCAGAACCACCTGCATGACCAGTCCGGCCGCGACGAAACGGACCCCGCCCGCCAGGAACGGAGGAATCGTCTCGACGACGTAGCGAATGGCGAGGTAGGTCGAGCCCCAGACCAGGTAGACGATCCACAGCGCCGCCCACACGAACCAGGCCGGCGCGGCTTTTTCCTCGCGAGCGATCTTGATGTTCACGTGGTGAGGTAACCGAGCCGGGGTCGATTCCAGTTCCCGAATTGCGAATTTTCCAAGAATCCAAGGTTCGCGTGGCCATGGGCGGCCTCGAGCCATCGCCTCGCTGAAGAATCGAAGGCGCCGCTCATTCCACCAGGGCCCCCTCGAGCTCGAGCAGGAAGACCTTGCGCTCGGGCCCGCCGCCATAGTTGCCGACCCCGCCGCCCGCCGGAAGCACGCGGTGGCAGGGCACGATGATCGGGACGGGGTTCGTCGCGCAGGCCGTCCCGACCGCGCGGGCCGCCCGGGGGGTGCCGGCACGCTGCGCCAGTTCTCCGTAGGTGACGACGTGGCCACGACCGATCTTGCGCAGGAGCTCGAGCACCGTGCGCCTGAACTGCGAGTGAGTCAGTCTCAGATCCACAGGAAAGGTGAGATCCACCTGCTCTCCTTCGAGGTAGGCCGCGAGCGCGCCGGTGACGGTCTCGGTGCTGGCCGACGAACGCACGATCCGAGCTCCTATCTCGGACGCGAGCTCGTCGAGCACCGGCTCCGAGTCCTCCTGCTGGAAGGCGACCCGGCAGACGCCTCGATCGGTGGTGGCGACCAACAGTCGTCCGATGGGCGTGGCCACGAAGTCATAAGTGACGTCGGTCAAGCCCCCGTCTACTGCGGCGGTCGACAGACGCTCGAGGAACTCCTTGGTGGGACTCATGCCAGCTTCTCCCTCAATGATTTGATTCCGGTCGACACACGCCGGCGGGCAGCATCCGATGAACACCCCAGCCGTTGAGCGATCTCGGCGTAGGCGAGATCGTCGACGAATCGAAGCCGGAGCGCGTCTCGGTTGGCATCGGTGAGCTCACCGATGATCGCTTCGAACGTTCCGTCGTCGTAGGCGAGCTCGACGGCTTCCTCACGAACCTCGGCTACGGGTACCTCGCGCCGTTTGCCGGTGTGATCGAAAGCCGTCGTAGTGGTGATGCGAAACAGCCACGCGCGGAGATGGTCCCCGTGCTGGAGCCTCGGGTACGAGCGCAGGCCGCGTAAGAACGCCTCCTGGACTACGTCCTCCGCGTCGTCGCCCACCAGGCGCTTCGCGTAGCGCAACAGCTCGTCGGAGTGGTCTTCGACGAGTCGCCAGAACGGCGGAAGCGTCATGGTTCTTGGCATCACACTGGTCTAACCGATGGACGCCGCTCGATGTGAGCGGCAGAGCTTGACGACCCGTCCCCTATCTGCCGAGCTTCGCTGGTGGGGGACCGCGGGACTATGCAATGAGGTGCAGGTCGCCAAACTCGTGCCACAGGTATCCGTGTTCGAGCGCCGCCCTGTACGCGGTCTCGAGCACGGGCCGACCGGCAATCGCTTCGATCATCGAGAGGTGCGACGAGCGCGGCTCGTGCCAGCCGGTCAGGAGTCCATCAACCGAGCGCACGCCACCCCTGCGCGTGACCACGAGCCGCGTCCAGCCCCTGCCCGGATGCACCGCGCCGCGCGAATCCACGACCGTCTCGAGCGCGCGCACGACGGTCGTACCGACCCCGATAACTCGGCGACCCTCAGCGCGAGCGGAGGTCACGCGCGCGGCGGTGGCGTCGGGCACCCGATAGAACTCCTCGTAGGGGGGCTCGTGCGCCTCCGGCGAAGACACGCCGGTGTGGAGCACCAACGGCGCGATCTCGATGCCGCGGGAGACCAGACGCGCGATGAGCTCGGGGGTAAAGGCACGGCCCGCGCTCGGCATCTCGGCGCTGCCAGGCTCGTTAGCGAACACCGTCTGGTAGCGCTCGATCGGGTGTGAGCGCGGGCCGTAGGTGATCGGCTTCCCGTGCTCGTGCAAGTAGGAGTGGAGTTCGCCGGGAACCGACAGCTCGGCCAGCCACAGTCGTCTCGAGACCGCGAGGCCGCGATCCATCGCGTAGGGGGCGAGAAGTCGCACGCCCCCGCCGTCGGGAAGCATCAGTGAGTTCACGGCTGCATCGAAGAATGGAGTCGAGCCGTTCGTTGACGGCATGCGTACCTCTACGATCCACAGGTCGCCTGGCAGGTGAGTCGACAGGTGCAGTCCCAGCAATCTGCCGTCGGGCGCAACGGCTGAAAGGGCCGCCGGCAGGGTGCCGGAGGTGTTGATGACCACGACGTCGCCCGGATCGAGCACCTCGGGGAGATCGGTGAAGTGTTGATGGCAGACGTCACCGGTGGCGACCGACGAGACCAGCAGGCGAACGTCGTCTCGTCGCAGTCCTCGCTCCTCGGGCGGATCGAGCGCGACGAGCGCGTCGGGCACCTCGAACCGGAACGGATCCAGTCCGATGCTCTCGCGTCGCTCGGCGCGCGTCGTCATCGGTTGCAACTCCCGAACTCGGCGACCAATTGTGTCGCGTTCACGACTTCACGCTCGGCGCGCCTACGTCCGCCGCTCGGTAGCGCCCGCTCGGATGATCGCCCTCGATAAGCGAAAGGAAACCCGGCACACTGTCGGACGGAGGCGGCCGATCCGAGATGTCTTCGCCGGGAAAGGCCTCCTGTTGCATCTGCGTGCGCATGTCCCCGGGATCGACCCAGTAAATGCGGGTGTCCGGGTGTTCGGCTGCGAGGATCGCGCTGAGATGCTCGAGCGCGGCCTTCGATGATCCGTAGCCACCCCAACCCTCGTAAGCCTCGATGCCCGCGTCCGAGGTCACGTTGACGATCCGGGCGCTCGCTGCGAGATGGGGGAGTGCTAGCTGCACGAGCCGCAGCGGCGCGAAGAGGTTGGCCTCGTAGACCTCGCTCATGACGTCGAGCGGGTAGTCGGCGAGGGCCGGCTGCGGGCTGGGCCCGAGCAGGCTCGCGTTGTTGACGATGAGAACCATCTCACCAAGCTCGCGGGCGCCTTGAACGAGGCGCTCGAGATGAGAGACGTCGCGCACGTCACCCGACAGAGCGAACACCGCGGTGGTCGCGGCCAGCTCCGCGCGGGCCTCGTTTAGAGCCGGAGCCCCGCGGGCGTCGATCGCAAGCGCCCAGCCGCGCTTGGCAAGCGCCCTGGCGAGCTCGAGCCCGAGACCCCTCGAGGCTCCGGTGACGATGGCGACCCTTGGCATGAGCGGACCCCTCTTTTCATGCTCCCGTTCCTGATGACCCACACTAGCCACATCGTTCCAGAAAAACAAGAAGATTCTGTTTTTATTGATAAAAGGTGACCAGGGTCCTAGAATCAGGCCATGACCCCCTCCGCTCACCCCGCGCTCGCGACTCTCCCCGTCACCAAGAGGGCGCTGCTCAACACCCTCAAGCGGCGCGGCGATCTGACCTCGGAGGACCTCGCCGCGGCCCTCGAGATCACCGTCTCGGGGGTGCGGCAACAGCTCACCGCCCTGCAGCGAGACGGGCTCGTGACCTTCGACGAGATCCGCTCAGGCCCCGGGCGCCCGCGCTATGCCTACAGGCTGACGCCGGCCGCCGACGCTCTCTATCCGCGCGCCTACGCCGAGATCACCAACGAGCTGCTCGAATACGTCGAGGACGCCGACCCGGCCCTACTCGACTCCGTGTTCGCCAAGCGACGAGAGCGCCGAATCCAGCGGGCGCGGGCTCGGCTCGAGGGCAGGAGCTTTCCCGAGCGGGTGGCTGAGCTGGCTCGGATCCTCGACGAGGATGGCTACCTCGCCGATCACACGCGCGTCGACGATTCCACCTGGCTCGTAACCGAACACAACTGCGCCATCTTTGGCGTGGCCATGCGATACGGCCAAGCCTGCAGCAGCGAGATCGAGTTCATCCGAGCGGTCATGCCCGACGCAGAGATCGAGCGCATCTCACACATGGTCGCGGGAGAGCACCACTGCAGCTACCGAATCGCCACCGCCAATTAGGATGGTAAGGCGAGCTCATGGTGCGTACTCCGATGCCGCAAAATGGATCAAGCTGGCGCGCCCCTCCGGACTCAGCCGTTCGGGTTTCGCGAGCCGCTGCTTTCAGAACAGCTTCATCGCCGGCGTAGTCGTTCTTGGGCTCATTGGGCTGGCATCACCGTCGACCTTCGGGCAGTCGCGCGGCTTCTCCGCCGGCGGAAAGATCGGAGGGCTGGGACTGGGTTGGCCGGCCCTCCTCGTGGTGGGGCTGGTCCTGCTTGGTCTCGTTCATGCGTTCGTCCATCGTGAAGGAATCCGCTGGACGATTACCCGCATGATCGATCCATGGCGGCGGCCGATGAGCGAGCATCCCAACTACGAGGGGGCGGTGGGGGCGCTCGAGGAATGCCCCGACGCCCTGCGAACCCGGTTCGCATGGAAGTTCGTCTACCGGCCTTTGGTGTTCGCGGTGCTGGCCAGCTTCTTTGCCTTCAGCGCGGCCTACTTCTTGATCGACGCGGTCCTCGCCCAGTTCAGCGTCGGCTGGGAGCAGCCGGTGCTCGCCGCGGTGAATGTCGTGCTCAGTGTGTTGCTCTGGCGGGCCTCTGCCCGCGGTCTATCGACCTGGCGCCTCGCAGCAAGTGTCCACAAGGCGGCCACGACCGGATACGCGTAGTCACACGCCCAGGGTCTTGGCGACGGCATCCCACAGCTTGGGAGCGCCGCCGCGCATGACGTCTCCCGCGGGTAGGCCGGTCTCGGCCTCGACCTCGGCGAGCGCGGCGCGGGCATCGTCATCGGTGAGTCCACCGGTGTTCAACGCGACGCACGCCACCGAGGCGCTCCGTACAGTGCCGGCCATTGCCTCATAGGTCGAGACCATCTCGCCCAGCGAGGGGAGCCTTGTGAACGGTGGTTCCTCGATGGCGGTGCGGCCGGCCTGGTGACACAGGACCAGAGCCTCGGGGGCCGAGCCGTGCAACAGACCCAGCGTCACTCCTGAATAGGCGGGGTGCCACAGGCTCCCCTGACCCTCGACGATCAGCACCTCTGACTCAGGACTCGACTCGCACACGAGTTGCTCGGCCGCGCCCGCGGTGAAGTCCGAGATCACGCGGTCCACCGCTATCCCCCTGCCGGCGATGAGGATGCCGGTCTGGCCGGTCGCGACGAACTCTGTAGCGGTGCCGGCTCGGCGTCCAGCCTCCGCGATCTCGACCGAGACCGTCATCTTCCCGACCGCGCAGTCGCTGCCGACCGTTTGAACGATGCGTTGTGGCACCTCGAGGCTCTTACCCGAGAACAACGGGATGCCGTCGGGTGGTACACGCACGTCCCAGAGGTCGACGCCGTGCTTAGCGGCGAGCGAGACGAGACCCTCGTCATCCGCGAGCAGCGTGTGCAGGCCGTTAGCGATCTCTAGACCGGCCTCGATCGACTCGACGATCCAGGCCCGCCAGTGGTCGGGCATCCAGCCGCCCGGCGTCGCAACACCAAGCAGAAGGGACGTCGGATCGTGAGCGAGTCCCTCGGCCACGCTTCCCACGATTGGTGCGCGGCGCCCGAGTTCCGGAAGCACATCGATCAAATCGCGGCCGGCGTGCTCCGCATCCACCACCGCCGCGATGCGATCGGGTGCGTAATGGATCACGCCGTGCGCGGTTTTCGCATTGCGCTCGGTGAGATAGCCATCGGTGAGCACCAACCAAGACCTCATGAGGCGACCGCCAGTCCCGGCCCCCTTGGGAGCGTCATGGCGCCTTTGTCGTAGGTGACCCCGGGGTGCGGATCTTCCGCCAGCAGCAGAGGACCATCGATATCGGCGTAATCGACAAGAGCCGCGATCGACGCCTCGGCGGTGGCGCTCACGCCCGAGGTCAGGTCACAGCCGAGCATCACCTTCATCTCGAGGGCGCGCGCGGTGGAGATGGCGCGCAGCGCCTCGCGGATGCCCCCCGTCTTGCGCAGCTTGAGGTTGACGCCGTCGACGACCCCCGCGAGACGTGCGACGTCGGCGGCGGTGCAGACGTCTTCGTCGGCGAACACGGGGATGCTGGTGGACCCGGTTACCCGGGCGAGTTCACCGAATTGTCCGCGGGCGATGGGCTGCTCGCACAATTCGATGTCGAAACGCTCCAGCGCCTGTAGCCGCTCGACGGCTTCGTCGGCGCTCCATCCCTCATTGGCATCGATGCGGATGGCCCCGGAGTAACTCGACCGAATGGCCGCAACGGCATCGACGTCATCCTCGAACCCGACCTTCGTCTTCAGGCAGGGTTGGTCTCCGAATCGTTGAGCGCGCGCCACCATGGCGTCCACGTCGGCGATCGGCACCGTCACCGAAGTCGACGGGAGGGAGCGGCCCGACACTCCGAGCAACTGTGCCACCGAGAAGCCTGCCAGCTTGCCGGCGAGGTCGTGCAGCGCT
>JBOGWU010000184.1:0-1530 GCA_050693935.1 Actinomycetota bacterium
GCTGGCGGGAGTGGGAGTGAACGTGCTCACAGTTGCCATCTCACTGCGAGCCGACGATGACCGCTCGCTCCCCGAGCTCACGGAACACTGCTACGCACAGCTCGCCGACCTCGTCTCCGCGGCCTGAAGAGGCCCGTTTCGGCTCAGATGGCAGCACCGAGATGAGCGCGAATGCCTCGTCCGCCCGCCACCCGGACGTAGTCTGAGACCATGCCAGAGCTTCCCGAGCTGCAGGCACTCGTAGAGCGCTTGAACGATGCCCTGGCGGGACGAGCACTGGTCGCCGCCGAAGTGCTGCAGTTTTCTGCGCTGAAGACGGTGAACCCATCGCCTCTGGATCTCGAGGGTCGCAATCTGCTGGGAGTGGGGCGCAGGGGAAAGTACCTGATATTCGATTTCGGTAGCGCGCGCGTGCTCGTCCATCTGTCCCAGGGAGGCCGCGTCGATCTGGAGGATCCACCGAAGAAGACCAGGCCCAGGGGAGCCGTCATGCGGATGAACTTCGACGACGCCGCCGGCGTACTCGTCAAGGAGTTCGGGACCGAGCGCAAGGCCGCCTGGTGGGTGCTCGATCCCACCGATGAGGGGCCGCTCGCCGGACTGGGACCCGAGCCACTCACCGTCGAGTTTCAGGCCTTGGTGCTCGAGGGCGAGGACAACCGGCAGCTGCATACCTTTCTTCGCGATCAGAAGGTTGTCGCAGGCATCGGCCGTGGGTTCGCGGACGACATCCTCCACGCCGCGACGATCTCGCCCTTCACTCCTCTGTCGAAGCTCGACGAAGGACGCCGCCGCGTGCTGCTCGAATCCGTGCGCTCGGTCATCAGCAAAGCCACCGAACGCGAGCGCGAACGGAGCGGCGGATTGCCGGCCAAGATGGGCGACCGCTTCACGATTCACAACCGGCACGGCGAGTCCTGCCCCCGGTGCGGCGACACCATGCGGCGCGTATCGTTCAACTCACGCGAGATCACCTACTGTCCAACCTGTCAGACCGAGGGAAAGATCCTGGCCGACCGGCGTCTGTCCCGCCTGCTCAGATGAGTTGGGACGTCTAGTTTTCCCGCTCTTCGAGCTCCAAAGGAACATCGAGCCTGAGCAGATCATCAAACGTTTCGCGGCGGACGATCTCGGTGGCTCTTCCGTCGGCCACCAGAACCACCGGCGGCCGGGGCATTCGGTTGTAGTTGGAGGCCATCGAATAGTTGTAGGCGCCCGTTGCCGTGACGCACATCAGGTCCCCGGTGGTCACGTCGGCCGGGAGCTTGGCGTCCCTGATGACCACGTCTCCGGACTCACAGTGCTTGCCCGCAACCGTGATGACTCCGTCATCGCGGGCGGCGACACGATTGGCGAGCAGCGCCTCGTGGCTCGATCCGTAGAGGGCCGGCCGTACGTTGTCACTCATGCCCCCGTCCACCGACGCATAGGTCCGTCCATCGGGGATTCGCTTCACGGTTCCCACCGTATATACGGTGAGGCCCGCGGGACCGGCGATGCTGCGACCCGGCTCGACGAAGATCTCGGGAG
>JBOGWU010000185.1:0-14616 GCA_050693935.1 Actinomycetota bacterium
GGCTCCCGCATCCTCGTGCAGGAGTCCATCTACGACGAGTTCGTCGAAAAGCTGGTCGCCAAGGCATCGACCATTCGGATAGGCAATCCGGCCGACGACGACACTCAACTCGGTCCGGTTATCTCAGAGCGACAGCGCAAGCGAGTTCTCGGCTATGTCGACATTGCTCGCGACGAGGGAGGTCGCATCGCGCTGGGTGGCAGCGCGCCGGCGCTGGCCCCTCCCCTCGACAACGGGTTCTTCGTCGAGCCGACCATCGTGGCCGAGGCCCGCAACGACATGCGCTGCGCACAGGAGGAGATCTTCGGCCCCGTGGCCGTCGTGGTGCCCTTCGGTGACGAGAGCGACGCCGTCGACAAGGCGAACGACATTCCCTTCGGACTGGGGTCTGCCGTTTGGACGCGCGACGTCGCGCGGGCTCACCGCGTGGCGTCGAAGATCGAGGCGGGCATGGTGTGGATCAACGACCATCACCGACTGGACCCGGCTTCTCCCTGGGGCGGAGTAAAGGAATCCGGCATCGGCCGCGAAGGCGGCAACGAGTCGTTCGAGGACTTCACCCACATTCGCAGCGTCATGGTTCGAACGGCCGAGACCGAGGTCGACTGGTACGGCGACGAGCGTCCGACGAGGCTCAACTGAGAACGCCCACGCACTACTTCCCGTTTCCCAACCGACAGCCCGTCAGGCGGCAAGGACGGGCGTGAACCAGGAGGACCGATGACCGTTGAGGGTCTGCACATCCAAACGACCGGCGACACGCTCGAGGTGGTGGTCGACCGGGGCGAGGAAAACTCGTTCAGCGGCAGCATGATGGACGCGTTTTGTGACTCCGTCGATCAAGCGTCGCACTCCGGCACGATGCGCTTCGTCCACATCCGCGCCGAGGGGCCGAACTTCTGCGTGGCCCGCGACCGGGAGGGCCGAGCACCCGACGAGCTACGGGCCGAGGCGATTCGAATCGTGCGCGTCAACGAGACATGTCGCACGACTCCACTCACCGTCGTCGCAGAGGTGCAGGGACCGGCCGCGGCCTTCGGCGCAGGCCTGGTCGCCTCGACCGATCTCGCGGTGGCATCCGAAGCGGTCACCCTCTCCTTCCCCGAGATCCTCGCCGGACTCGCGCCGACCGTCGTCATCGGCTGGCTGGGCTCCGCCCTGCCCGCCAAAACGGCGTTCGAGATGGTGGCGACGGGTCGCAAGATGAGCGCCGCGGAGGCTCAGCGATGGGGGCTGTTGACCGACGTCGTTTCCGCGGACGAGCTTGGAATGAGAACCAAGGAGCGCCTCGAGGAGCTGCGCGGCATGTCTGCGGCGGGCCTGCGCGAGATCAAGCGTTTCAGCGCTCAGGTGCGCGGGCTCGACCCGGCGGCCGCCGCGGGTGCATCGATTGACCCGCTCGTGCTGGCGGCCTTGCGCATGCGCGCCGGCGCCGAGTGACCGAGAGAAGGGAGGTCGTGTCGATGGCCGCTGAGTCTGCACCCGGGGTTGGTGCTCCGGCTCCCGAGTTCTTCCTGCGCCGAAGTTTCGAGGAGTCGTTCTCTCTGCCCGACCTGCTTCAGCGCGGGCCGTTGTTGCTCGCGTTCTACGTGTTCGACTTTGGCTCGGTCTGAACGAACGAGCTGTCCCAGTTGGGACAAAGGATCGACGAGATCGACAGCCGCGGGGCGAGCGTCGCCGCCATCGCCGTGACGGCCACTTTCTCGCAAATGGCGTTCGCCGACCAACTCGGCGTCCGGTTTCCGCTGCTCTCGGATTGGGGCGGAAGCACGTCCGGGGCCTACGGCGTCCGCTACGACGAGTGGAAGGGCCACGCGGGAGTCGCAAAACGGTCGCTCTTCGTCGTCGATCGAGACGGGGTGATCCGCTACCGGTGGGTGACCGACGACGCGCTCGTGATGCCCGACCTCGAAGAGCCGCTAGGCGTGCTGACCCGACTCCCCTAAACGGTCAAACGGCTGCTCGGGGTCTCCGAATGTGCACTATATATACTTGGTCGACACGCTTCAGCAGACACGGAGGTGCGATGCTGCAGACGACCAACGACGAGCGGGGCACCTACGATCCCGGAGAGTTTTCGGACGAGCTGGAGCGCGCCCCGTCGAACCACGACATCGGGACCGCGCTCTGGTTCGAGGACGACAAGATCCGCGTCTTCGAGTCCAGACTGGAGCCCGGACAGCGAGCGCCGTTCCACGTTCACGACAAGACCTACTTCTGGACCGTCGTCGACTCCGGGCGCGGCCTTCAACGGTTCGCCGACGGCAGCTACGTCGTCCACGGCTACGAGCTCGGCGAAACCAAGAGACTCGAGCACAGCGCCTCCGAGAGGCTAATCCACGATCTCGAGAACGTGGGCGATACGACGCTTAGATTCGTCACGGTCGAGTTCAAGGACTGAGACTCGCCGAGATGGAGGACGCCGCGCCCCGCGTGCTGATAGCAGGGGGATCGCTTGGTGGTCTCACCACCGCGCTGACCCTGCGCGATGCCGGTTGCGACGTCGACGTTTACGAACGCTCGCGCTCCCCTCTCGAGGGCCGGGGCGCCGGAATCGTCCTGCACCCCGCGACGATTCGCTACTTCATCGAGAGCGACGCCATGGACGTCGGGCGGGTGAGCTCGAAGGCCGACTGGCTGAGGTACCTGGATCGAGGTGGCGAGACGGTTCATGAAGCTCCCTGCCGGTACTGGTTCACCTCGTACTACACGCTGCACAAGGGTCTTCTCGATTGTTTCGATCAGTCTCGCTATCACCTCGGCGCGGGGATGACCGGCTTTCGCCAAAACGATGACACGGTCACCCTCGAGCTGAGCGAGGCCGAGGTGTCGGGTGACCTCCTCGTATGCGCGGATGGGATTCACTCGACGGCCCGGAGGCTCCTTCTTCCCGACGTGGCACCGCGCTACGCGGGCTACGTGGGATGGCGCGGGACGGTGAGGGAGAGCGAGCTCAGCGCCAGCACCTTGAGTCTCCTGCAAGACGCCTGCACCTATTTCGTCGGCGACAGGATGCACATCCTCACCTACCCGATTCCCGACTTCGACGGGTCGGTCTCCCCCGGCAGCAGACGCATCAACTTCGTCTGGTATCGCAACGTGACCGAGGGACCGGCGCTCGATGATCTGATGACGGATGCCCGCGGTGTGCGTCAGGAGATCTCGCTCGCGTCGGGCGCGGTCCGCCAACATCATGTAGATGAGCTCAACGCGGCGGCCGCCGAACAACTCCCTGAGTCCATCGCCGAGGTGGTAGCGAAGTCGGGCGAGCCGTTCGTGCAAGCAGTCTTCGACATCGCAGTCCCGCGCATGGCCTTCGGACGCGTGTGTCTCATCGGCGATGCTGCTTTCGCCATCAGACCGCACGCTGCGGCCGGCACGGCGAAGGCGGCCGAGGACGGATGGCAACTCGCGGCCGCCATGCGCGCGGAGCGCGGCGAAGTGGTCGCAGCGCTGAGGCGTTGGGAGCCTCATCAGCTCGCTCTCGGCCGGACGGTCATGAACCGGTCGCTCGAGATCGGAGCCCGGGCTCAGGTAACCGGAACCTACGTGCCGGGCGACCCCAATGTGTCCTTCGGTCTTTACAAGCCGGAGGACAGTTGGATCACCACCGAGAAATCGTCTCCGCGACTCGCTCCCTCACGCGGCGATTGATTCACTGCGAGTCCCAGACGAGCGCGCCCCGACCTTCGAGACGGCCGGCGCGCAGCAACTCGTGGATCGACTCGACGTCGCGGGGGTCCGAGGTCATCCCCACCACGGGGCTCACCTCACCCCGCTCGACCATAGCCGCCGCCTCGAGGAGCTCCGAGCGCGACGCGTAGCGACTCCCGAGGATGGACATCTCGCGAAAGACGAACTCTCGCGGCTGCACCGGAACCTCGACTCCACGGAAGGTGGTCAGCACGCAGACGCTGCCGCCGGTCGCCAGCCGTGAAAGGCTCCATGACAGGCTCTCGCGCGTTCCCACCAGATCGATGATCGCGTCGGCGCGTCCGTCGAAGTCCTTCAGCTCGACCGCGTCGAAGTCGGTCGAGTCCTCCGCCGCGACCCCGAATCCCTCGACCAGCGAAAGCTTCTCGTCGCCGCGCTCGAGGCCGATCACGCTGGCCCCACAGGCCGCCGCCACCTGAACCATGTGAATGCCTACCCCGCCACCGGCGCCGATCACCCCGACCCGGTCACCAGGACCGAGGCCGAGCCGGGTCCTACAGACGTGCACCGGCGTCGCCACCGCGTCGGGGATCACCGTGGCCTGCGCGGCGGGGATGCTTTCGGGAAGGGCGAGGGCGTTGCCCTCGGGAAGAACCGAGTAGGGCGCGTAGCCTCCGTCGCGGTGAACGCCGTAGTGGCCGCGCAGGTTCTCGCAGCGAGACTCCCGGCCCGCTAGACACCACCGGCAGCGGAAGCACGAGAGGTAGAAGTAGGCGACGACGCGATTTCCGACCGCCTCCGGATCGACTCCGTCCCCCACCGCGGCGATGCGGCCCACCACCTCATGACCCGGCGTCACCGGGAGCAACTCGGGAGCATCTGCGAGCGCGCCGTTCATGCAGTTCAGAACGGTTAGACCGACGCCGCAGGCCTCGACTTGGATCAGGACC
Organism: Actinomycetota bacterium; assembly: GCA_050693935.1. Classification (GTDB taxonomy): domain Bacteria; phylum Actinomycetota; class CADDZG01; order CADDZG01; family WHSQ01; genus WHSV01. The sequence goes on from JBOGWU010000185.1 coordinate 4,605, forward strand.
TCACCGCGACCGGGATCGGCCAGCGTGAAGGCCTCCCAGCGAAGGGCGTCGCCCCAGCGGTGGAGCCTGTGGCCCTCGATCTCCATGTCGCCTCCTCGGACTCTCGGTCTCTTTAGTCATGTTCGCGCGGCGCCACCCGGCTCGCGAGCCACAACCACGCTCCGGCGATGAGGCACCCTGCGATGGAGCCGGCGAAGCTGGACAGACCATGAAGCGCGAGCGCCACCCCGGCGCCGGACGACCACGCGAGCAGGGCATGCGGGGAGCGCGGGGAGCGCGCCAGCACGGGCGTCATCAACATGACCACTAGCGCCGGCGGGATCACGGCACCGAGGACCTCGAGAAAGCCGATGAGGCTCTGATCGAAGCGCGTGGCTCCGAGGACCGTCGCGCACGCGGCGATTGCCCCCAAGGCCACCCGATGTGGCACGCGCACGAGGCTCTCGATCGAGATCGCGCCCGAGTAGACGGCGGTCACGCTCGGAGCGATCGTCGACAGCGTCAGGAAGAGTTGTCCGGCTTGCGGCTGCCGTGTCCCGGCAAGCACGTCGGCCAGATTGAACAGTCCCGTGCGCGCGTAGAGAGAGACCCCCAGTGCAGAGAGAGCGAGCAGTGGTACGAACATGGTCAATCCCACGATCCAAACTCCACTCTGCTTGTTGATGTCGACCGTGAAATCCGGCACCCGCATCGCAAATACGACCGCGTAGGAGATCAACCCTCCGAGCGCGACCAAGAAGCCCACTACGGGTTCCGATTCGATGGCAGCCGGAGGATTAGTCGGAACCGCAACCACTGTGATGACCGTCAGCGCAACCGCGCATCCTGCCGTGAGATAGGTCAGTGGATTCCAACGCTCCTGCCCGAGCAGGCTCAGCCCCATGACGACTATTCCGAGCGCGCACGACCCGGCGACCTGGGGCGTGCCGGTGAGATCACTTAGCGCGGCTCCACCGACACCCATGTAGAAGCCGCACCAACCGATCATGGCGAGCACCATGGTCGTGGTCAGCGCCCATCCGTTGCGAGAGCCGAAGATCTCCCGCACACTCGTGCCCATCGGGGTGCGAGCGCGAAACGCCTGCAACCCGTGAGCGACACAGACGAAGTAGAGGAGAACGCAGCCGGCGACGACCGCCGGGATCGCGACGCTCGGACCCACCTGACCGGTCACCGCGGCGCCCGTCATCAGGGCTCCCGGACCGGTCCCCATCCCGATCCAGGCTCCGGTTCGCCGGTACCAAGGCACTCCAGAGCGCGCCTCCTCCCCCCGATGACGCCCGGTCGCACCAAGGGTCCGCAATTTGCCTGTATCGGGCATCGGAATATACTATCCACAATGTTTGATGCAGAGCCTTGATGTAAAGACCAAGGTGCGGCGCCCTCTGCGGGCCGGGGCGCGTCGGAGGGGGCTCCTCCCCCTTCGGAAGGGGGAGTTCGGGGTGATCAAGCGGGACCAGCTCATGTGGATCGGCGGCCAAGAGGTCGCCGCGCGCGACGGTGGGACCCTCGAGGTCGAAAACCCCGCCACCGGCGAGGTCGTGTTCGTGGTCGCTCGCGGGCAAGCGCCCGACATCGAGGCCGCCGTCGACGCTGCCCGACGGGCTCACGACGATGGTCCCTGGCCGCACATGCACCCGCGCGAGCGAGGGCGCATCCTCAGGGCGGCCGCGGAGATCCTCCGATCGCGTAAGGAATCGATAGGCGAGGTCGAGACGGTTTGTGTCGGGCGGCCACTGCGAGAGATGGTCCAGCAGGTGGGTCGAGCACCCGACTGGCTCGACTTTTTCGCGTCGGTCGCCGAGACGCACGAGGACCTGGTGGTTCCCGCAAGCGGCGAGCTCATGAACTACGTGCGACGCGTGCCGCTCGGTGTCGTCGGCGCGATTACCCCGTGGAACCATCCGCTGCTGATCACGATGAAGAAGGTCGCGCCCGCGCTTGCTGCCGGCAACACCATGGTAGTGAAGCCATCCGAGCTGGCCCCCGTCGCCCCCCTCGAGCTCGCCCGTTCGCTGAGCGAGGCTGGCATTCCCGACGGAGTCATCAACGTCGTTCCGGGGTTCGGGCCGGAAGCGGGAAGGGCCCTAACCGAGAACCGTCGCATCGACCGGATCGACCTCACGGGCGGCACCGAGACAGGACGCCACGTGGCCGCGGCCGCCGGGCGCAACCTAATTCCCGTACAGGCGGAGCTCGGCGGCAAGGCCCCCGTCGTCATCTTCGACGATGTCCCTGTCGATGCCGCGGTGGCGGGCGCAACCTTCGCGAGCTTCGTCGCCAGCGGACAGAGTTGCATCGCAGGCACGCGGCTTCTCGTGCATGAACGTTCGATGAGCGCGTTTCTCGAGAAGCTGGTCGAGCGGGCCCGGCTCATTCGGGTGGGCGATCCGATGCAGCCGGAAGCGCAGATGGGTCCGGTCGCGTCGCAACGGCAACTCGACCGCATCCTCGAGCTCGTCGAGTCGGCGCGCGCCGAGGGCGCTCGCGTGCTGTGCGGTGGTGAGCGCCTTGCGGGCGATGCCTTGGAGCACGGCTACTTCATCGCTCCGACGGTGATCACCGACGTCCGAAGAGACATGAAGGTCATGCGTGAGGAGGTCTTCGGACCGGTCGTGAGCGTGCAGCCTTTCGCCGACGAGGACGAGGCCGTAGCGCTTGCCAACGACGCCGACTTTGGTCTAGGCGCGGCGGTGTGGACGAGGGATCTAACGCGAGCTCACCTGATAGCTCATCGCATCCGCTCGGGAACCGTCTGGATCAACGATCATCACCGTATCGATCCGGCCTCGCCCTGGGGCGGCTTCAAGGATTCCGGCATCGGCTCGGAGAACGGCGTAGCGGCTTTCAACGACTACACCGCGGCACAGAGCGTGCTCGTGAACCTCAGCCGGGACTCGTTCGACTGGTTCGGATCGAGCGACGAGCTGAGATACAGCTAATGCGGCGGAGCAACAAGTGAGTGGTCGCCAGTTCGTACTCCTGTTGCTAAACGGGGTCTCCTTCGGAGCGTTGCTGTTCCTGCTCTCGAGCGGATTCACGCTGATCTTCGGACTCATGCGGATCGTGAATCTCGCCCACGGTTCCTTCTACCTGATCGGCGGATACGTCGGGCTCACACTGATCCGCGCGGGGCAGAGCTTCTGGGTTGCGATGATCGGCGGCGCGCTTGCGATTGCGGTTCTCGGATTCATAGTCGAACGCGGCCTCCTTCGTCGCGTGCGGGGCCGCACCATGCCCGAGGTGTTGCTGACGGTAGGCCTCTCGCTGATCTTCGCCGACCTCGCTCTGGCGCAATGGGGCGGCGACCCGATCCTGCTCGACCGGCCCCCGCAGTTCGCCGGCACGATCGCGTTGGGCGGCGTTACCTATCCGGAGTTTCGGCTGCTGGTCCTGGGACTCGGGATTCTGCTCGCCGCGCTCATGTGGATCCTGCAGTCGCGCACGAAGATCGGCGCCATCATCCGAGCCGGAGTCGACGACCGCGAGATGGTCGCGGCGCTCGGCATCAACGTCAACGCCGTCTTCACCGGAGTGTTCGTGTTCGGAGCGCTGCTCGCCGGCATGACCGGTGTCATCGGCGGCGTATTTCTGAGTCTCTACCCCGGGGCCGACGGCGAGATCCTGAACTTCGCCCTGGTGGTGGTGATCCTGGGTGGGCTGGGTGATCTACGCGGGGCGATCGTCGGAAGCCTGCTGGTGGGCCTTATCGACTCCTTCGGGCGCTCACTCACGCCCTCGCTTTCCTACTTCCTTCTATTTGCGCCGATGGCCATGATCCTCATCTTCAGGCCGCGTGGACTCTTCGGCCGGGCGACGGTCAACTGAGTGAATACGCTTCGCATAGTCAAGTGGGCGAGCCTTGCGGCGGTCGCGGGACTCACGGTCGCGCTCCCCTACGTCGTCTCGTCGTTCTACGTAAACATGGCCACGCAGATGCTGTTCTTCGGTCTGTTCGCTCTCTCGATCAACCTGATCGCCGGCTACGGCGGAATGGTGACGCTTGGACAAGCCGGCGTGCTCGGCATCGCGGGCTATGGCCTGGGCATCTTCTACACCAGCTACGAATTACCGCTCGCGGCCTCGGCGCTGCTCGCGATCATCAGCACGATTGTGGTCGCGCTCTTCTTCGGACTGCTGCTGGTGCGCGCCAGCGGTGTGTACTTCCTGATGATCACGCTCGCCCAAGGCATGGTGGTCTGGGGCGTGGCGCAGCGGTTGACCACGCTGACGGGCGGAGACAACGGTCTTCGCGGCATCGACCGGCCACCCTTCGCCGTCGAGTACTGGAGCTACTACTACTTCTCACTCGCCGTCGTTGCGCTCTGCGTGTTCCTGATCGCCCGCGTCGTCCGTTCGCCGTTCGGCCTGTCGCTGAAGGGAATCCGGGAGGCGGAGACGCGGATGGCGCCGCTGGGCTACGACGTCAAGCGCATCAAGCTCTTCGCGTTCACGATCTCGGGGACCTTCGCCGGAGTCGCGGGACTGCTGCTCGCTATGTACAACAACTTCTTCAGTCCCCCGTCGGTCTACGTTAAGGCGTCTGCGGAGGGTCTTCTCATGTCGATTTTGGGAGGGGTCGGCACGATCACCGGGGCGTTCGTGGGCTCCGGCGTGTTCGTTTTCGTCACCAACTACGTCAGCGGCTACGTGGAGCGCTGGCCCACCCTTCTAGGGCTCATCTTCGTGCTCACCATCCTGTTCACACCCGATGGAGTCGTCGGCGCCTGGCAGCGGCTGGTGTGGGCGCGCGTGCTCCGTCGTTACGGAGCAGCGCACGAGGCCGAGCTCATCGAGGTCGGCGTTGGCGGCGGCGGTCTCCTTTCGGACTTGGGCCGCAAGGGTTCCAAGTCCACGGTCGATGTGGACTCGGCGGCGCCGAAGCGCCCCGCCGAACCGGTTGAAGAAGGGAGCACCAAGGCATGAAACAAGTGGCCGTAAGGCCCGTGAGCGAGGGGAGATGGCAACTATGAACGCATATGCAGCCCGCCTGAAAAGGGTGCACATCGCCGCGGCGCTCGCGCTCGTGCTGGTCCTTGCTGCGTGCTCGGCTCCCGGTGAAGCGGAGGGTGGAGGTGGCGGCGACGAGGGGCCGATCAAGGTGGGAGTCATCGTGCCCACGACCGGAGTCGTGGCGGCCGCGGGCACCGACATGCTCAATGGCTGGAACCTTTACTGGGACCTGAACGGAGACGAGGTCGCGGGGCGAACGATCGAGACCATCCACGAGGACAACGCGGGCGACCCGACGACGACGCTGACCAAGGCGCGCAAGCTCGTCGAACAGGACGGGGCGGCGGTCATCGTCGGAACGCTGCTCGCAAACACCGCCCTCGCCCTCTCCGAGTATCTCGATCCACTCGACGACGTGATCGGACTGAACCCCGCCGGATCCGCCGACGACCTCAGCCAGCGCACCGCGGTCGACAACTACGTGCGAGCAGGTGGCTGGCAGAGCTCCTCGCCGACCCACGTTGCGGGCAACTGGGCCTACGAACAGGGCTACAGGAAGATCATCACCTTGTGTCAGGACTACGCCTTCGGCCACGAGAACTGCGGCGGGTTCACCAACACCTTCACCGACCGCGGCGGAGAGATCGTGCAGCAGTTGTGGGCTCCGCTCGGAACGCCCGACTACAGCTCCTATCTGTCGGACATCGACCCGGAGTCGGCGGATGCCGCCTTCGTTCTCACCGTGGGCGCGGACTCGGGTCGCTTCGTAAAGCAGTGGCAGGACTTCGGCCTCAAGGACAAGCTTCCGCTTATCGCCGGTGAGACCACGCTCGAGCAGTCGCTTCTCAGAGCCATGGGCGACGAGGCCCTCGGGCTTCAATCCTTCGGTCACTACGCCGAGGGCCGCGAGGATCCTGCCACCCAGGAGTTCGTAGACGAGTACGTCAAAGCCTACGACCAGCTCCCCAGCTACTACTCGGCGTCGACGTACACGGCCGCTCAGTGGTTCGCCGAGACCCTCGAAGCCGAGGACGGCGACATGAGTGACATCCCCGCGTTTCTCGAATCGCTCAAGGCCGTTCAGCTCGACAACTCGCCCTTCGGCCCGATGCAACTCGATGAGTACGGGGGCACCATCGCCACCATGTACCTCCGCGAGGTCGCCAAGGACGACGAGGGGCGGCTCTACAACAAGGTCATCGAGGAGTACCCGGAAACCAGCCAGTTCTGGAACTACGACCCCGAAGCCTTCCTTGATCAGCCCGTCTACACACGCGAGTACCTCGGCGACGACTGGCCCGAGTCGTGCGATCAGTTCGCCTCCGACTGCCCGCTTGACCAGTGACGCAGAAGGAGACTTCCTCCAATACCTCCACGCGGGCCGGCACGGGTGGGGCGGCTCCCCCACCCGTGCTCCGGCTCACCGGGGTCTGCCGAACCTACGGCGGGCTGAGGGCGGTCGACGACGTCTCCTTCGAGGTTGCCTCCGGCGAACGTCGGGCCGTGATCGGGCCCAACGGCGCCGGCAAGACCACGCTGTTCAAGATGATCAGTCGCGAGGAGCCGACCACGAAGGGCCGCGTGGAGTTCCTCGGACGTGACATCACGAAGATGCCGGCGTACCGCGTGGCGAAGCTCGGCCTTTCGCGCACCTACCAGATCACGCGCGTGTTCCCCTCCCTTTCCGTGCTCGAGAACGTGGTTTTGGCGACGCAGGGCCTGCGGTCGGGCAAATACCAGATGTTCAAGGCCGCGATGAGCAACAAGGCGCTCGTCGAAGACTCCGAGCGCGCGGTCGAGCGCGTGGGGCTCGGGAAGGTGGCCCGGACTCCGGCCGCCGAGCTGGGTCACGGGGAGCAACGCCAACTGGAGCTCGGCATTGCTCTTGCGCAGACCCCAAGGCTTCTGCTTCTCGACGAACCCGCCGCGGGACTGTCGGCGGCCGAGCGCGCTCTGATGCGTGACTTGGTCCGTGACCTCCCCGAGGACATGACGGTGCTGCTCATCGAGCACGACATGGAACTCGCTCTCGGGCTCGCCGATTACGTCACGTGTCTACACAACGGCAGTCAGGTCGCCGAGGGCAACCCGGATGAGATCAAGAGCAACGAGCGCGTGCAGGACATCTACCTGGGCCGCGGCGACTGATGCTCGCGATCGGCGACCTGCATTCCGGGTACGGGCTTTCCGAGGTACTGAACGGGGTGACGCTCGAGGTGCCCGACGGCAAGCTCGTGGCGCTGTTAGGACGCAACGGCATGGGCAAGACGAGCCTCTGCCGGTCGATCATGGGACTCGACCCGCCGGTCATACGAAGCGGAACCATCGACTACAACGGGACCAGCATCACGCGCGCCGCCCCCTTCAAGATCGCGCGGCTAGGCCTCGGCTACGTTCCGCAGGGTCGTCGCATCTTCGGTTCCCTCAACGTGGTGGAGAACCTGTCCATGGCTCAACGTTCTGCCGTCCGCGGCGACCAAGGCGAAGCCTGGGACCTGGAACGAGTCTTTGAAATGTTTCCCCGTTTGGCCGAGCGGAAGTCCCACGGGGGCGCGCAGCTTTCGGGCGGCGAGCAACAGATGCTGGCGATCGGCCGCGCTCTCATGACGAACCCTGGGTTGCTGATCATGGACGAGCCCTCTGAGGGCCTGGCCCCTGTCATCGTGGAGCAGCTTGGCGAGCGATTGCAGGACTTGAAGCAATCGTCGCTGTCCATGTTGCTCGTCGAGCAGAACTACTCGCTGGCCCTCAAACTCGCCGACATCCTGTACGTAATGGAGAACGGCCGGGTCGTATTCGCCGGTGGCCCGGAGGAGCTGGATAGCAGCGAGGACGTCAAGCGGCGTTATCTAGGGGTTGGAATCTGAGCAGCGCGGCGAGCGGAGGGAGATCGTAAGTGAACTGGGGCCTCATTGGAACGCGCGGCTACGCCGCCTCCGCCGCGGCGCCCGGCGTCAAGGCATCCCAGAGTGGCGAGCTCGTCGCGGTTCTGGGCCGGGACGTCGAACGCACCCGAGACTTCGCTCGCGAGCACGACGTCGAAGTCGCTGCCACTCTCCTGGATGAGTTTCTGGCCACCCCGGGGCTCGACGCGGTCTGGGTTGCCTCGCCCACCTTCTTGCACCACTCGCAAGGCATGGCCGCACTGAAGGCCGGAAAACACGTGTTGCTGGAGAAGCCCCTGGCCCCCACCGCGGCTGAGGCCTGGGAGCTGGTCGAGGCCGCCTCCCAGTCGGGGGTCGTGCTCGCCACCGGCTACCAAGGACGTTGCGTACCCGGCCACCAGGCCATGAAGAGGCTCATAGCGGATGGCTCCATCGGCGATGTAACCGCGGCTCGCACCTACTACGGGGTCCACCGGGGCGGCCCTCCCCCGGAGTGGCGCCAGCATCGCGCCGAGGCGCGTTGGGGCGCGCTGGCCGACATCGGAACCCACCATCTCGACCTTCTGCGCATGCTCCTCGGAGAGGTCGTGGATGCTCACGGCCTGACCGGGCATCAGCTCGGCTTCGAGACCGAAGACGTTGCGGCTGCGACCCTACGCTTCGAGTCCGGGGTCCTGGCCACGCTCACCGCGACCGTGAACGTCTGGAAGATGGCGACGCGGGTCGAGGTACACGGCACCAAGGGCGCGCTGGTGGCGCTCGACACGAACCCGGCGGGGGCCGGCACCGTCACGCTGGTCACAGCCGACGGCGAGCGAGATGTTACCGGCGAGCGACCCCCCTCCCTTTGGGCCGCGCTCGTCGACGCGATCGAGGCGGCGGCCGCCGGAGAAGACGTTGTTTACGCCACCGGTAGCGACGGCGCCCGCAACATCGAGATCCTGGAACGCATCGGCTAACGCCCGATCACGTGTGCAGCGATGAGACACACCCATTTTCCTTGGTCAGGGGTCGGGAGGCTTGAGCTTGCCGGCTTTGCGATCCTGTTCGGTCTTGGCCTGATGACAGCGATAGCAACGCGGCTTGAGGTTGCCGGTCGAGCTTGGACCAAGCGCAACGCGCGGTTCGACGTGATCGAACTCCATCTTGAAGCGGTTCCCGCAGTCGACGCAAACCACCCCGTCGAAATCGGGTGGCTCCCCCAACTCCAGGGCGGTCCGCACCTCGACCGTGGGATTCCGCGACCAGCGCTTGAAGTTGCGCAGGTCCACCCCGTCGTAGAACACCCCGTTCAGGAAGGCATCCTGGGCGATCTCCCTGGCCACCTGCGGCGACACCGGACCCACCCCGGGGATCTTGCACACCTCCCCCTCTTTGACGTCGGTCCAACCCCGCTTGGCCACCTCGTGGCTCACCAGCACCACCAGCTCGGGCCGCTTGGCGCGTCCCTTGCCGGAACCCGACAGCAGCGCCGCATAGGCGTCGGCTAGGTGGCGCTCGAAGGCCTCCTTTTCCCCACCGGCCTTGGCCTTGCGAGCGAGCCTCTGGGCCTCGGCCTCGGCGCGCGCCACGATCGGTGAGCCCACGTGGGGCTCGAGCTCCATGTGGATATGAACCATCCCCAGCTCGTCGCTGTGACTGCGCGCCGAGCGCGCCGCGTGCTGGCGCTCCGCCAGACCCTGGTGCTGCTCGGCCTCGAGCTTGGTCTTGCGGGCCTTGTCACGGAGCACGTGGAAGGGCTCGGACTGAGCCACCGACACCAGCTCGCCAGCAGCACCGGGAGCCGACTCTTCGGCCTTGGCGATCTCGCTGGCCTGATCGAGCGAGATGTCGCCTTGCTGCATGGCCTCGGCCAGCTCCGCAGAGGCGGCCAAGACCTTGCCGGTGGCGACCACACCTCTGGCCTTGGCGATCGAGGAGCCGGTGAGTTGGGCCACCTCGGAGTCGGCGAGCTTGCGCGACAGCGCCGCCAGCCCGAAGGCGACCAGCTTCTCGGCGCGCGCGTAGTTGGCCATTAGCTCCCGAGTGTGCGCGGTCGTCAGGAGCTCGGGCTGAAGCCCCGCGTTCTCCTTCTCCAAGCCTTCGATCGCCGCCAGGATGCCCGTTTCCATTACTTCATCCTGACGATGGGGTGTGACACTTTTGCTTTCTTCTGAAAAGACGGTGGTAATCCG
>JBOGWU010000186.1:0-1759 GCA_050693935.1 Actinomycetota bacterium
TCGGAACCGGTCGCTTCGGCCTCGTCGGCCTCCTGTTCGAGCCTTTGCTCTTCGGTGTGGGTTTCCTGCATCAGATTTCAACTCCAAACAGCGCCAGGACGCCCTGGGTGAACACGTAGTCCATGGCGGCGATTATCACTGCGATCACGACGGCGGAGACGAGCACGACGGTCGAGTAAGAAACGACTTCCTTGCGGGTCGGCCAGTTGACCTTCTGCATCTCGCCGGCCACCTCTTTGAGGAATTGGCGGGGCTTCGTACGCTCTTTCTTTTGCGGCGCGCCTGAGGGGCGGGGGCTAGGAGCCCTCTTCTTCCCCTCTTGCTTCTTCATCTCACGCTTGTACTGCCTGTTCACGAAACGACCTCTTTCGCTAGCCAATCCCGGTTGCCGAAACCACCGCCACTCCTCTTTACCGGAGCGCGCCGTAGAAGGGTCCGGTTGCGGGGGGATCGAGCGAGTCTCTAGATTAGCACGCTCGTGAACGGGGGCCGCCTGGTTTCTAGTGCGCATCCTCCGTACGGGACTCACTGAGCTGCTCCTCACGGACCTCACCGTCCCTGATGGCGAGAATTCGGTCGACGTACTTCAGGATCTCCTCGTTGTGCGTTGCCACCAGGCAGGTGGCCCCCTGCCCGCACGCCCTCCGCAGAGTTCGGAGCACGCCGCGCCCCCAGACCGCGTCCTGGTGACCGGTGGGCTCGTCGGCAAGCAGGAGGCGGGGGGCCGTGACCAATGCACGAGCCAGGCCGGTGCGCTGCTGCTCTCCCAATGAGATCTCGGTCGGCATGCGATCTGCGAACTGGGACAGCCCCAGCTCGTCCATCAGCTCCTCCGCGCGGCCCTCGACCGAGAGATGCTCGCCGAGGCGGCCAGGCAGCAGAATGTTCTCGGCGACGGTCAGCTCCTCGATGAGCCCCATGCGCTGGGGCACGATCGCGAGGTCGACCCACGTGCGATCGGCGGCGGGCACGTGCCGGCCGCTCCATTCGATGCTCCCCGAATCCGGCTCCTCCCACCCGACGATGAGGTTGAGCAGGGTCGTCTTGCCAGAACCGGACGGTCCGATAAGAGCTACCAGCTCGCCGGGTTGGAGCTCGAAGCTCACGTCTGCGAGCGCGTGAATTTCCTCGGGGCCGCGCCGGTAGCTCTTGAACAGCCCGCGCGCGGCCAGCAGGACCGAGCTGGTGCGATCCTCCCTCGCGCCCTTCAAGCCGGCCCCTCACGATCGGGTGGCGACAGCTTTACGTCGCCGTCGTCCAACGACATAACGGCCCGGCGGCCCGGAAATAGCTTGAGGAACTCCGGCGGCAACTGGATGCGGCCGGCGGCGTCGATGACCGAGAGGTTGCGGGCCTCGGTGGTCTCGGCTTCGACCGCCCCATGTCGCAGATAGATGGTGCGTTCGGCTACCTCTACCACTGCCGGGTCGTGCGTCGAGACGACCACCCCGATTCCCCGATGAGCTAGATCGAGGACGGTCTCGAGCAATGCGTGGCTCGACCCACTGTCGAGCTCGGCGGTTGGCTCGTCGGCAACGACAAGCACCGGATCGCCGATAACGGCCTGCGCAAAGGCAAGCCGCTGCTGTTCGCCTCCCGATAGCTGATGGGGGCGGTGGTGGTCGCGCTTACGCAGCCCCAGTTGGTCGAGAAGTTGATCTACCTTGCTGGTCTCGCCCAGTCCCTTCAGACGCGCGCTGTGCTCGAGGTGCTCGCGTGCCGTGAGGTACGAGATGAGGTTGTCGGAGGGCCTTTGGAA
>JBOGWU010000187.1:0-5256 GCA_050693935.1 Actinomycetota bacterium
ACGCGAAGGAGCTCTTCGAGGGGGCGATGACCGAAGAGGTCTTTGCCTGGAACCCCGCGTCGAACAACGAGGGGCTCATCGCCGGGCAGCTGAGCTACATCCTCAACTCGCTTTCGGCGTGGCGCACGGCACAAGAGAGCATTCCCGACATCGCGAAGGACGTCTTCTTCGTTCCGGCTCTCGAGGGGCCGGAGAATCAGCTTGCCGCGCAGCACGTCATGTACAACTGGATCTCCCCGAAGTTCTCGCAGAACTTCGATGCCGCGCAGGAGTTCCTGCTCCACTACACGGAGAACTTGCCGAGAGCCGCGTACGAGTCCATGTTGTACGACCTACCCGGCTACCCGGATCAGGTGCCCGAGCTGGACGGCTGGCTGGACAAGGACCCGTTCACGATCGAGGGCGACGACCCGACCAAGCTCGAGGCACTGAAGACCGCGACCGACTGGTCGGCGAACCTCGGTTACCCGGGACCGGCGAGTCCCGCAATCGGTGAGATCAACGGCACCTTCATCCTGCCCAACATGCTCGCCCGCGTTTGTCGCGGCGGACAGGAAGCGGAAGAGTCCGTCCAGCAGGCACACGATGAGTGCGAGCAGATCTTCGAAAAGTGGCGGAAAGAGGGCCTGGTTGGCTGAGGCCGATACCGGTCGCGAAGACAGGCAGGCGAAGGGAGAAGTTCCTAGATGGCGCACGTAGTCGAGGTGCGGGGCCTCAAGAAGCACTTCGAGAAGGGCGATGTCCGCGCCGTCGACGGAGTGGACCTCGCCACCGACGAGGGCGAGTACCTCGTCCTCCTTGGACCCTCCGGCTGCGGGAAGACGACCCTTCTTCGCATGATCGCGGGCCTAGAGGAACCCACCGAGGGCGAGATCCTCATCAGTGGGAACGTCGTGAACGGTCTTCCCCCGCGCGCTCGTGGCATCGCGATGGTGTTTCAGAGCTACGCGCTCTACCCGCACAAGACCGTGCTGGACAACATCGTCTTCCCGTTGAAGGCGACGGACATGGATGCAAGTGCGCGCCGCGAGAAGGCCGACTGGGCCGCCGGTCTCCTCGGCATCAGCGAATTGTTCGACCGCAAGCCTCGCCACCTGTCCGGCGGCGAGCGTCAGCGCGTCGCGCTCGCTCGGGCGCTGGTTCGCGACCCGAGTGTGTTCCTGCTCGACGAACCGCTCAGCAACCTCGACGCGAAGCTGCGCACCTCAGCCCGCGACGAGCTGAAGCAGTTCCAGGAGCGACTGGGTACCACGACGATCTACGTGACCCACGACCAGGTCGAGGCGATGGGTCTCGGCGACCGCATCGCCGTCATTCTCAAAGGCAAGGTTCGCCAGATCGGACCTCCGGAAGAGGTGTACTCGCATCCCGCGGACACCTTCGTCGCGACCTTCATCGGGTCACCGCCCATGAATCTCATCGACCGTGGCGACCATCTCCTCGGCTTCCGGCCCGAGAACTTCTTGCCCGTCGAGGCGATCGGCAGCAACGGTGGCAACCTGCTCGAGGTCGATGTGCGAGTGCACCGCATGGAATATCTGTCCGGCGACAGACACATCTATGCGACCGCCCCGGGACTCGGTGCGGACGACGCCCACATCATCGCCCGGATACCCGCAACCGTGAACGTCGACGTGGTCGAGGACCGCGTTCAACGTTTCGCCGTCCACGAGAAGGATCTGCGTTTCTTCGACTCTGACACAGGGTTGCGCACCGAGCCGCAACCGGTCCGCTCGTGACGCAAACCGATCGCGCCGGCGGCGTCGAAACAACGCCTGCCGGCTCCGGAACTCGGGACTCGGGGTCGACTCCGCGAACCGCATCCGCGAGACGGACGCTCGCCGACCGTGAAGGCGCCCTGGCGAAGCTCTTCTTGCTCCCGACCGTCGTATACATCATCGGGCTGGTCGCGTTCCCGTTCGTCCTCGCCATCCTGTTTAGCTTCAGTGACGTAACGACCGGAAACCCGAGCCTCGACCTCGTGGGACTCAGTCAGTGGCGCACGATTCTTGACTCGAAGGTGTTCTGGACGTCGTTGAGGAACACGATCATGTTCACCCTTATCTCGATGGCACTCATCGTCGTGATAGCGCACATCCTCGCGACCGTGCTCACCAAGGACTTCAAGGGCAAGTGGCTCGTTCGGTTTTGCGTGCTGCTGCCTTGGACGACCCCCGTGTCACTTGCGGCGGTGTCGTGGCTTTGGTTGCTCAACTCGATCTTCAGCCCCATCGACTGGGTGTTGCGCTGGTTTGGGCTCCTCGAGACGAACCTGTACTACTTGGGGAGACCGGTCCTTGCGATGGGATCGATCATCGCGGTGCACGTTTGGCGCATCGTCCCCCTCGCCACGGTCATCATCATGGCCGGGCACATGGCCATCCCTAACGAGATCGACGACGCCGCGGAGGTCGACGGAGCCGGGTTCTGGCGGAAGCTCAGGGAGATAACCATCCCCCTCACGCTGCCGATAACCGCGGTCGCGGTGCTGTTCGGCGCCATCCTCACCTTTGCCGACATGACCGTCGTGTTCATTCTGACCAAGGGCGGACCGACCCAGGCCACCCAGGTGCTTTCGAGCTGGGCCTTCTTCAAGGGCATCGAGGGTGGCGACCTCGCGCAGGGTGCGGCGGTGGCCCTCTTCCTGTTCCCTCTGCTGCTCGCCGCCGCTATTGCGATCCTCCGCGCGGTCCGGCGTACGGAGGTGTTGTAGCCGGTGGCTACTGAAGTGAGTAGCAAGGAGAGGTTCTCCGACGGGCGCATCGACGTTACGAATCAGAGCGAAGTCGAACGAGTGCGCCGGCAGCGCCGGCGGCGCGCCCGCGGCGGCCGGACCGCCCTCTACGTAATCGCGATCATGGCCGCGCTGTTCGCGGCGGGGCCGTTCATTTGGAGCGCGATCACCTCGTTCAAGGTCGACCCCGACCTTTATACGAAGGAGAACAACCCGTTCATCTACAACTTGCCTCCGACGCTCGAGCATTGGAGGTTCCTGCTCGCCGATACGCAGTTCCTGACGTTTGCGTGGAACACGCTTTGGACCGGGTTGCTCGTGGTCGCGATCACGCTGGTCGTTGGGCTTCCCGCCGCCTACGCACTCGCGCGACTTCAGATGAAATGGAGCGGCCCGCTGGGCATCGCCATCTTCTTCGTGTATCTCATTCCGCCGACCCTGCTGTTCATCCCGATGACCCGGGTCGTGGGGAACCTCGGGCTCCTCAACAACACCTGGTCCTTGGTGTTCATCTATCCCACGATCACGATCCCGGTGTCGGTCTGGCTGCTCATCGGTTTCCTGAAGGGAATCCCCAAGGACGTCGAGGAGCAGGCCCTGGTCGACGGTTACAGCCGGTTCGGCGCCTTCGTTCGCATCGTGGTACCGCTCGCCTTCCCGGGGATCGTCGCAGTTATCGTGTTCGCCTTCACCCTGACGGCCCACGAGTTCATCTACGCGCTCGCGTTTCTGTCCTCGACCGCGGAGAAGTCCATCAGCATCGGGGTGCCGACCGAGTTGATCCGCGGCGACGTGTTCTTCTGGCAGTCGCTACAGGCGGCGGTGGTGTTCGTCGCGCTGCCGATCGCGCTGATCTTCAACCTGCTGCTCGGGCGCTTCATCTCCGGCTTCACGATGGGAGCGGTAAAGGGCTAGTTGCTGGAGCGATTGCCAATTTGTCCGGGCGCGATCGTCGAGACGATCGCTAGTGCTAGCGGCCGGCGTTGGGTCGCTTACCGTGGTTCGCCTTGTTCTTGCGCCTGGAGCGGCGCTTGCGGCCCTTCTTTGCCATGCTCTCGCCCTCTCTCTCAAGGAGTCCGCGACCGAGTCGTGCAAACCCGCTCAGGTGTTAGACTGCCAAACCTGCTCTGAGCAGGAGTTTTTCCGGAATCCAGACAGTGTAGCAACCCGCACGGGGGCCCCGGCTTAAGGCCCAGGCAGACCGCAGGGTGTTGGGGTACCGGCAGCAGCGCAAGGTAGAAGCGCAGGTTCGTTTTGGGAAGCCCCTCACCGAGGGGCTTGTTTTGTGGTCGTTACGTTGCCCGGCCACATGAGCGATCGTCTCGACGATCGCGCAGGCAAACGACGAGGAGGTGGCATGGGCGTACTCGAGGAGGTCTCCGACCTCGCCGAGTCGGTTGCCCGTCGCCGCTCGCTTCGACTGTGGGACGTCGAGATGTCCGGTTCCGGCGGCAGCACGGTGGTGAGGGTCTTCGTCGACGGCGACGAGGGTGTGGACCTCGATACCGTCGCCGAAGTGTCCGAGGAGATCTCTCGAGGTCTCGATCTGCGGGATCCGATCGACGGCCGTTACACCCTCGAGGTGAGTTCGCCCGGGCTCGAGCGCACGCTCAAGCGCCCGGAGCATTTCACGGCCTCGGTGGGCAAGCAGGTCGTGGTCAAGACGAAGCAACGCTTGGTGGGGGACAGCCACCGGCTAGACGGAACCGTAGTGGATGCCGGCGAGGCATCGGTGAAGGTCCTTGCCGATGACCAAGAGGTCGAGGTCCCCTACGACGCCATCAAGTCGGCCCGGACCGTTTTTGAGTGGAACTAGATCGGAGGTAGGAGATGCAGATCCCTCTTGATTCGCTGCGCGAGGTAGAGCGCGAGCGTGGGATCTCGTTCGAGACGCTGCTCGAGGCCATCGAAAAGGCGCTGGCCTCGGCGTACCTCCGCATGGCCGGGGCCGACGAGACGCGTGGGGCCAGAGCTGTGATCGACAGGGACTCTGGTGAGGTAACGGTGTTCGCGCAAGAGGTCGAGATCGACCCGGACACCGAGGAGATCACGGTCCTCAAAGAGTGGGAGGACACCCCCGCGGACTTCGGGCGCATCGCGGCTCAGACCGCCAAGCAGGTGATTCTCCAGCGTCTGCGCGAGGCCGAGCGCGACATAACCTTCGGCGAGTACTCCGGTCGCGAAGGCGACATAGTCACCGGGATCGTGCAGCAACAGGACAACCGCTACACGATCCTCGATCTCGGCAAGGCCGAGGCGCTCATGCCGCCGCAGGAGCAGATTCCGCACGAGCGCTACGAGCACGGGGCGCGCCTCAAGGCCTACATCGTCGAGGTGCGCAAGAGCGCGCGCGGCCCGCAGATCATCGTGAGCCGCACCCACCCGAACTTGATCCGCCGTTTGTTCGAGCTCGAGGTGCCCGAGACGCTCGACGGGGTGGTCGAGATCAAGGCCGTGGCGCGAGAGCCCGGGCACCGCAGCAAGATCGCGGTGGTGTCCAACGATCGCAACGTCGATCCGGT
>JBOGWU010000188.1:0-4311 GCA_050693935.1 Actinomycetota bacterium
CGCCAAGGGCGATGAGGGCAAGGCCCGCAATCTGGTGCGGGCGGCGTCGCGCGCCGGTGCACAGCACTTGGTGTACATCTCGGTCGTCGGCGCCGATCGGGTCCCGGTCGTCGGCGGGGTCGACCGAGCCATGTTCGGCTACTTCGCGGCCAAGCGAGCCGCGGAGAAGATAGTCGCCGACTCCGGACTGCCATGGACGACGCTGCGCGCCACCCAGTTCCACGAATCGATGCTGAAGGTGCTCCGGCAGATGGCGAGGCTGCCGGTGGTGCCGGTACCGTCCGGCTTCCGGTTCCAGCCTGTCGGCGCCGGAGAGGTGGCGGCTCGACTCGCCGAGCTTTGCCTCGGCGGGCCCTCCGGCCTCGTGCCCGACCTGGCCGGGCCGCGCGTTCATGAGATGACCGAGCTGGTCCGCTCATATCTGCGGGGCGGCCACCGGCACCGCCTGATCCTGCCGGTCAGGCTCCCCGGGAAGGCCGCCCGCGCCATCCGCGCCGGGGCCAACCTCGCGCCCGAACGGGCGGTGGGACTTCGAACCTGGGAGGACGTCCTGACCGAGCCCGCGGAATCGCTCAACCTGACAGTGGCACCGAGAAGTCCCTAGCGTCGGGGGAGGTTGTCGGCTTAACTTCGCTCAGAGCGGACGCGAAGGGAGTGTCCATGGCGATTACCGACACGAAGGTCGCGGCGATCGGCGCGCTACTGCACGAGGCCGGCGAAACGCACCACCGCGTCTTCCGCATCGTCGACGGCGCCGACGACGATTGGGCCTCGTGGTACGCGGACTGGCTCATCCGGCTCTCGGAGTTGCCCCAGGAACTGGGCACGACCCCGGTTAGGAGCGAGCTCGTCTACATGCTCGTCAAATGCGAGAAGGAGTACGTGGCCGAGGCGCCGGCCGACCCCTGGGAAGAGGTTTACGCGCGCAGGTTGATAGAGCGTTTCGCTACCTAGTTTCCGGCGGACCTAGCGGGGCAAGCCCTCGCCCTCGGGCACCCGTCCGGAGGCGACGTTCCAGTAGTCTCGCTGTTCGGTGCAGAGCCCGTCGTCGTCGAAGCGCAACATGTCGCATCCGGCGAGCGTGACGTCGCCGCCCTCCGCGGAGTCGTTGAGGGTCGCCACGTAAATGGTGAGAGCCTGTGCTCCGGATGCAGCCCAGACCTCGAAGTGTGAGCTCACGTCACTCTCGTCCGGGAAACAGCGCGCGAGATAGCCTGCGACCCCGCCCGGTTCGGGCGCAACGGCATCGAGCGATGGATGGCGCCGGGAGAGTAGGTCGCGACTATGGGGGCCGGGTCAAGGGCCTCCCAGCCGGTCTTCCATCCCCGGATCCATCGGGCCGCTGCATCTCTCGTTCGTTCGGTTTCACCACCGGTGATGCGGCCCCAACCCTCATACGGCTCGGCGGCGCCCGGCTCCGAGTGCCAGTACTCGTTGAGCCGGGCACAGCGTTCGCCCTCGAACTCCAACAGCAGGCAACCCGGCAGGGTGACTCGACCGTCCTCATCGTCGCTCACGACCGTCCACCATTCGATCGCGGCGCGCTCACCGTCGACCAGGGGAGCGCCAATTCGAACCCGCACGTCGCGTTGGGTGGATGTGGCCCGCCGCCAGTAGGCGCGTATCGCGGCGTTGCCGATGTGCGGCTCGTCGAAGATCAGCGAGCGGTAGGCCGCGTCGGGGGTGAACAGCTCGGCGGCGGCGTCTGGGTCTCTCCGCTCCCAGGCTCGCGCGTAGGCGTCGGCCCAACCGCCAGCCGATCGTGTATCCATGGGGTGACCGTACCAACGAGTATCGGGACGGAACCCGAGCTACAGGCGCGGTGGCGGGCGGGGCCCTGAGGAGGCCCTGTCGGCATTTCAGGGTTCTTTCAGGTGGACTCTGCGATCCTTGGGCGCACGAGGAAAGCTCGTCGAAACGACACACAAAGCCCATACAAAGCCAACGAGAGGAGCGGTCATGCAGCGCAAGACCAAGTGGGTGGCCGGCGCGGCCATCGCCATCGCCGTGATTGGCGGCGGTACCGGGGTGGGCATCGCCTCGGGTGGTGACGACGACGAGGCCCCGATCTCGGGTAGCGCGCTCGAACGCGCCAGTGAGGCCGCCCTCGCCCACACCGGCGGCGGCGAGGTGACCGGAACCGAGGTCGGTGATGAGGAGAGCTACTACGAGGTCGAGGTGACGCTCGACGACGGAAGCCAGCTCGACGTACAGCTCGACAAGAGCTTCGAGGTCGTTGGCGATGAAGCCGACGACGATGGGGCCGGCGCCGACGATTGACCCAGGTGTCTCAGGCGCGTCCTAGGCGCGATCCCGCAACAACTCTCGTAGCCTGCCCACCACCGGATCGCCCTCGGGGTCTTGGTACGCGGCGCCAAGACTCAAGAGGGTCCGGTGCCAGCTGAGGGTTCGGCACACGGCCGCGAGTTCCTGTGCGATCGCGTAGGTGCGATTCAGTTAGTCGCGTGATCCGTACTCACTCCATGGCTCCAGATAGGCGGCGCTTACGCGTTTGAGTTCCGGCGCGCTCGGTTCCAGGCTGAATCGCATCGCCTGCACTCTTAGTGCGATGAACGGGCGCGAAGAAGGGGTGCGCCACGCAGGCATCGCCCCAGTCGAAGAACCGGTAGGTACGGTCGCCAACGGCGACATCGGTGTCGGACAGATCGTCGTGTTAGATCGTTTCAGGGATCCGGATGGTGGCCAGTTCCGAGGCCCGAGTCCGCCTGCAGCATCCAGTCGGTCGATGCGTTCGTAGCCAGAAGGCGAGGCACGTTATCCGGCCGCACTTCGGCCAGGACCTCGATTATGCGTGCCTCGTGCGCGAGCGGGGGGGTGCTGGCCTTGAACCAGACGCATCCTTGATCGGTCTGCACTTGCAGGAGGGTGGACCACGGTCGCATGTGGCGCTGCTCGATCGGTCCTCCCGGAGTGAGGTCGAGCAGCGCCAGCACCTCGTGAATCCATTCGTGAGCGGCCGCTCAGCCATTCGGCCAGGGTCCATTGGCGTTCTTCGTCGTTGTCGGCCTGCACGTCACGGCAGTCTAGATCGCTGGCTTCCGCAGCGGCTCATGATGGAGACTCGCGGCATGAGCGAGCGAGTTCTTACAACCCGCGAACTGAATCGAGCCTTGCTGGCCCGCCAGCTGCTGCTCGAGCGCTCGCGCCTGCCACTCACGCGAGCGCTCGAGCGCGTAGCCGGACTGCAGACCCAGTACGCGCCCTCGGCGTACGTTGCCCTTTGGTCGCGCCTTCATGACTTCAAGCGCTCGTCGCTCACGAGGGCGCTCGAGCAACGCCGCGCGGTGCAAGCCACCCTCATGCGCGTCACCATCCATATCGTCTCCGCTCAGGACTACCCGCTCTTCGCCCAAGGCGTTCGAAAGGGACGACGAGAGTGGTGGCTCCGGGTCGCACGCAGTCGGGCCGAGGGCGTCGACATGGCCAGGGTCGCCGATCTCGTCCGGAAGCGATTGTCGGAGGGACCGCTTCGTCAGGCCGAACTCGTCAAACTCATAGAGTCGGAGGGCTGGCCGCGCACCGCGTGGTCGGGCGTGGGCCTCTGGGCGGACATGGTGCGGGTCCCGCCATCGGGCACGTGGGAGCGCCGGCGCGCCGATCTCTACGGCCTGGCCGAGATGTGGCTTGGGCCATCGAATGCAACTGAGGACGAAGGGCTTCGCCATCTCGTCGGCCGCTATCTCAAGGGATTCGGCCCGGCTCCGCTCAACGACGTCGCAAACTGGGCGGGCCTGCCGGTGACGACGCTGCGGCCCGTAGTCGAGCGCTTGACCCTGCGCCGCTTTCGCGACGGGCAGGGTGGGGAGTTGCTCGATGCTCCTCGAGCCCCGCTGCCGTCCCCCGACACGGCTGCCCCGGTGCGGTTCCTGCCCACCTGGGATGCAACGTTGCTAGCGCACGCGCGCCGCACGCAGATCCTCCCCGAGCGCTATCGCAGCCTCGTCTTTCACACCAAGAACCCGCAATCGGTTCCCACGTTCCTGGTGGACGGCGCGGTCGCGGGGAGGTGGCGTTACGAGGGTGGTCACGTGCAACTCTACCCATTCGATGGCGTCGAGCGCCGGGCACGGCGCGAGCTCGAGGAGGAGGCGAAGCGGCTGGCCGCATGGTACGGACACTAGTCGCCCCCACGTCAATCCCCGATGGGAAGCCTGATCTCGAAACGCGCTCCGCCGATGGGCGCCCGCATGACCTCGACGGTGCCGTTGTGTCTCCGGATGGTCTCCTTCACGATCGCCAAACCCAGCCCCGCGCCCCCGCGCTCGCGGTCGCGCGCGTCGTCGAGCCGGG
>JBOGWU010000189.1:0-2413 GCA_050693935.1 Actinomycetota bacterium
TAGTCGAGCAGCGACGATGATGGCGATCGGCGGACTCTCGTGCGCCGGAATCGTCGTCGCGCACCACTTTGCATACCTGTTCGTCTCCCGAGGTGGTGTTCACCAGCACGAGCTGCTCGCGCACACCGGTCACGGCCACTGGCCCTACTCCGTTGGGATCGCGATGGGGTTGCTCGTGGCCGGCTTCGTGGGTTTCGGCAGGAACCTGGCGGCGGGTCCGGGTCCAAGTCGCGCACGCCGACTCTCCGTGAGTGGGCTGGCGCTGAAGTTGGTCGTCTTTCAATCACTGGGCTTCCTCGCTCTCGAGGCAAGCGAGCGGACCCTGTCTGGGCTCGGTCCGGGGCACCTGTTCGAGGAGCCGGCCGTGGTCGCGGGATTGGCGCTGCAAGCGGTGGTCGCACTGGCAGGAGCGATGCTGCTGGTTGCGTTCGCGCGCATCGTCACCATCGTGGCCACAAGAAGACATCCCGAGTTCACAACGCCCACCGCGTATTTCTTCCCACTCGTCGCATCGATGGTCCCCGTTCGTCACGAGGTGGCGACCGGATCCGGAACCCTGAGGGGCCCCCCTTCTAAGTAGTCGTTTCATTCCCGGCGGACTACCCGCCGGCCTACTTGGGAGCAACTCAGTGACCAACTCTTTGGACCCGGTCCGTCGAAGGACCGGAGCAGTGCTTGTTTGCGCGGCGTTCGTGGGTGCCCTGCTTCTGGGCATGAGCGCGCCGGCGCAGGCACACGCAATCGTGCAGTCAACCGAACCTGGAATCGACGAGGTTGTCGGAAGCGCGCCGGAGCGCGTCGTGATGACCTTCAGCGAGGCCGTCGAGATCGCGCTGGGAGCGATTCGGGTCTACGACACGAACGGCACCCGGGTGGACGAGGGCGCCGCCGAGCACGTCTCCGGCGACCCCACCACGGTCGCGGTCGAGGTCGCAGACGATCTCCCGAACGGGACCTACACGGTCACCTGGCGAGTGATCTCGGCGGACTCACATCCGATCTCAGAGGCGTTCGTCTTCCACGTAGGAGGCCCCGGCAGCCGCCCCCAGGGAATCGCCGATGAGGTGCTCGGCGGGGAATCGGGAGGATCGGCGGTAGGCGGAGCACTGTTCGGCGGTGCGCGCTTGGTCAGCTTCTCCTCGCTCATCCTTTTGGTCGGCGCCCTGGTGTTTGCCTCGGTCTTGTGGCGCCGACCGGGACAAGACGAGCTCGTTCGGAGCCCCGAGGTCGACGACGCCTTTGCGCGTCGCTGGCGAAAACTGCTGATGTGGTCGTGGACGGGCTCGCTGATCGCGACACTGGCCACGATCGTCCTGCAGGGATCGGTGGCCGGCGGCTTCTCTCTGCTTGATGCCATTACGCCATCCGTTATGGGAGACGTCATCGCGACGCGTTATGGAGCCATCGCGCTCGCAAGGGTCGCGTTGCTGCTGGCGGGAGGAGCGGTGTTCGTGGCCCTCGCCCGTGGCTCGGGTGAGCTCGCGTTCGACGGTGGCACGAGGTCCTCGGCAAGCGTCGGAGCTGCGGCGGCGCGCGCTCCGATTCCGTCGTGGCTGCTGGCGGTGACGGGTCTCTGGAGTCTGGCGCTGCTCGTGACCCCAGGTCTGCAGGGGCATGCGGGAACGACCGAGCCTGTGGCAGTCAACCTGACGGCCGACGTGGTTCATCTCGCCGGCGGGGCCGCGTGGATCGGGGGCCTGGTGGTCCTCGCGTTCGCGGCGTGGCCGGCGACGAAGCAGCTCGGCGAGACCGAGCGGGCCGCGATGCTGGCGCCGGTGGTCGGACGCTTCTCGACGGCGGCGATGATCTCGGTGGCCGCCATCGTAGTGACCGGAACCTATCGCTCGTTCGTCGAGGTGGGCGCGTGGCGAGCGCTCTTCGACACCTCGTATGGGCTAACGCTCCTGGCGAAAATCGCGTTGTTCGTGCCCCTGCTTGCTCTTGGAGCCATCAACCAGCGTTGGCTCAAGCCGCGACTGGCCGAGGTCTCGTCCCGCGGAGGTGAGCCTCTCGCCATGCTGCGGCGACTCATCGGGGGTGAACTCGTGCTTGCGGTCGCGGTCATCGCTGCGACGGCACTCCTCGTCAATCTCGCTCCGGCACGGGTGGATGCGGGAATCGAGGGCCCGTTCACCGGCACGGTGCGACTCGGCGACGACAACCTCGATGTGCTGGTCGATCCCAACGAGGTCGGCGCCAACCAGGTGCACCTCACCGCGGTGACTCCTTCGGGCGAACCGGTTCGTATCAAGCAGATGAATGTTCTGTTCACCATGCCTTCGGAGGACATCGGTCCCATCGTGGGCGAGGGCAAGAAGCTCGCTCCCGGGCACTTCGTGCTCCAGGGCAATCAGCTCTCGGTGCCGGGGGAGTGGAGCTTCGAGATCGTCGCGCGCCTCGACAAGTTCACCGA
>JBOGWU010000190.1:0-17594 GCA_050693935.1 Actinomycetota bacterium
CCAGGCGGGTGAGCTCGAGCACCTTGTCGAGCGACAGCTGACCCCGCCTCAGCGCGGCGCGCACCTGGGGCAGCTCGCCCAGTGCGTGGCCCGCGGCGATCCAGCGGCGCGCCGCCCACTGCGAGATGCCGAAGTTTGCCGCCACCCATTCGGCCATGGACCTGGCCCCGTCTGTTCGCCAGATGCGGCGGTCGTCGAGCTCGGCGATCAGCTCGAGCCGTTGCAGCGCCACCGAGCCGGCCAGGTTCTTTATCACCGCCACGCCGGTGGTCAGCTGCCGGTGGTCTTGGATTGGGGGTCGATCATTTCCGCCTCGCAAAATCAGCTAGCAACCGAGCGAGATCCACCCCGGAGAATCCGCCTGAAAACTGGCTAAACTGTAGCGAACATACGTTCGATAGTCAAGAGCTTTGTGGGCTTTTGACGGGATCAGTTCGATACCAGGGCCAGCGCGCGGGCGGGGCTCCCCGAGCCGTCCACGATCTTCAACGGGGCGGCCACGAGCACCGCTCCGGTCGGCGGCAGCTCGGCCAGATTGGCGAGCTGCGTGAGGCCGAACTTGCCGGCACCGTGCATGAAGTGATGACAGGGAAAGGCGGGCTCGAAACTGTGAGCGATGCCCGCGTCGGTACCGACGGTCTCCACGCCGTAGCCCACGAAGGGCGACTCCTGTGCGAGCCATCGGGCACATTCGACATCGGGACCGGGCGTGTGTGGACCCGTTTCGTTGGCATTGAGGAATGCCGCCTGGTCGGAGGCGCGCGCGTCCCAGCCCGTGCGAAGCAGCAGCCATCCACCCTCCGGGAAAGAGCCATGTTCCTTCTCGAACTCCTTCAGGTGATCCACGGTCAACAGGAAATCGGGATCGCTCGTGGCATCCGCGCTCTTGTCGATCACGACCGCAGGACCCACTAGCCTCGACGCGTCGATCGACGCCAGATCTTCCAAGTCCTTGCCCGTCACCCAGTGCACGGGCGCATCGAAGTGAGTACCGACGTGCTCGCCGACCTCGAGCTTGTTCCAGTACCAGCCCGGCCCCCGGTCGTCGTAGCGGCTCAACTCCTCCATGCGGAAGCCGGGGGTGTTAACGAACGGCTCGGGAAGTTGAATGATCGGCGTGTTCTCGCTCAAGGGATGGGTGAGGTCGACCACCCGAACCTCTCCCGAGGCCAGCGCCTCGACGACGGCGTCCAGTGTTCCCGTCATGGCATCTCCTTAGTCCGAAGGGCGCAAAGCGCGGGCGAACTCGAAGCGATTCTCCAGCAGGGCGAGATCCATGTGGAAGCCGGCCGGGCCGACGGCCTCGACCTTCGCGACGAGACAATCGAGGCGGTCTGAAGCGATTGCCGAGCGCGTCGCCGATGCGAGCTCTTCGACCTCCGTATAGGTAGCGGCATTCTCAATCCCGGCGCCGCGCGCCATCGCGGCGATATCCGATCCGGTCGAGGTCGCCGTCGGAAAGCCTCCCACGCTGAGCAACGACCCGTTGTCGAACACGATGTGAGTGAGATTGGGCGGCGCGTAGCGCGCGAGGGTCGTCAAGCCGCCCAGGTTCATGAGCACCGACCCGTCTCCGTCGATCACGACGACGCGCCGCTCCGGCTGAGCCAGCGCGATCCCCAGTCCGAGCGACGACGCCAGCCCCATGGCGTGCTCGAGATAGAAGAAGTTCGAGCGGTGACCGAGCGAATAGAGCTCGACCGCAACTGCTCCCATGATCGTGACGACCGCGCAGTGCTCGATATCGTCGTAGATCGCCCTCAGGCAATCGATTCTCTTCATCACTGCTCCCACATCAGGTCGCGCGTGAGCAGCAGCGCGACCGGCGTGAGCGACGACTGGGCCAGGGTCATGGCCTCGGTCACCTCGTGCTCGACGGTGGCGGGATCGTGGAGCTCGCCGTGCACGATGTGCAGTGCGTCGAGGACGTGGCGGGTGTAGCGGCCCCCTTCGGTCTGCCACGGATCGGGCTCGCCGAGGTGCCCTCGGTCGCTGATCAACATCAGGAGCGGGATCTTGTAAAGCAGCGCGCACGAAACAATCCCGTTGATGGACTGCAGAAAACCGTGGTTCTGCATGAGCAGCGCGGAGCGCGCGCCGGCGAAGTGAGCTCCCGTGGAAACCCCGATCCCCTCTTCCTCTTTGGCCAGCCGCACCAGCGACATGTCCGGATCGTCCTCGGCCATGCGAATGAGATGCACGAGCCAGGTCTCCGGAAGCGCGGAGACGATCCGCACGTCCACCGACTTCAGTGCCTGATAGATGACCTTTGAGCTGGTCTCCGAGACCGGCAACTTGGTTCCCCCCGATTAAGGCGCCTTGACAACAAACTATGCGCCGGGCGTACGGTCAAGCGGTCGACAGAATCGCGAGAACAAGGGGGAGCTTCCATGCCGCGTGAAGACCTCGTCAAGGTCACTCTGAGTGAGTCCGAGCTTCCCTCAGCCTGGTACAACATCCTGCCCGCGCTTCCGGGTGAGCCGTTGCCGCCGCTGCATCCGGGAACGATGGAACCCGCGGGCCCGGCCGATCTCGCTCCGCTGTTTCCCGAAGCGTTGATCATGCAGGAGATGTCACCGGACGAATGGATCGACATCCCCGGTGAGGTGATCGACGTCTACAAGACGTGGAGGCCCTCGCCGCTGTTCCGGGCCCGCCGGCTGGAGAAGTCCCTCGGTCTCACGCCCGGCAAGCAACGCATCTACTACAAGTGGGAAGGGGTGAGCCCCGGCGGCTCGCACAAGCCGAACACCGCGGTGCCCCAGGCCTTCTACAACAAGCAGGCCGGCACCCTGAAGCTGACGACCGAAACCGGAGCCGGCCAGTGGGGCTCATCGCTCGCCTATGCCTGCGCGCTGTTCGGCCTGGAGTGCGCCGTTTACATGGTCAAGGTCAGCTACGAGCAGAAGCCCTACCGGCGCGTCCTCATGGAGACGTGGGGCGCGACCGTGCTCGCGTCGCCGAGCGACACGACCCAAGCCGGCAGGAACATCTTGAAGGACCATCCCGACTCCACCGGCTCGCTCGGCATCGCCATCTCGGAAGCGGTCGAGGTGGCGGCCGGCAACGACGACACTCACTACTCGCTCGGCAGCGTGCTCAATCACGTCTGCACCCACCAGACAATCGTCGGCCTCGAAGCCCAGAAGCAGATGGCCGTCTTCGAAGACGTGCCCGACGTCGTGGTCGGCTGCGTCGGTGGAGGTAGCAACTTCGCGGGCCTTAGCTATCCGTTCGCGGGAGAGGTCCTCGGCGGCAAGTCGAAGACACGCTTCGTCGCGGTCGAACCCGACGCCTGTCCGACACTGACGCGCGGAACCTACGCATACGACTTCGGCGACACCGCGGGGATGACTCCGCTGATGCCCATGTACACGCTGGGCCACGACTTCGTCCCCGCGCCTGTGCACGCGGGCGGGCTTCGCTATCACGGAGACGCCCCCAGCCTCTGTGGATTGGTCAAGGCCGGCCTCTACGAGGCGAAGTCCTATCCCCAGGTTCCCGTGTTCGAGGCCGCGGTGGCCTTCGCCCGTTCCGAGGGCTGGCTCCCCGGACCCGAGCCCGCTCACGCGCTAAAGGGCGCGGTCGACGAGGCCCTGGCGGCGCGCGAGGCCGATGAGGAGCGAGTCGTCCTGTTCAATCTCTGCGGTCACGGCCACTTCGACATGAGTGCCTACGAGGCGTTCCTGGCCGGCAAGCTCGAGGATCTGACGCTGAGCGAGGAGGACCTGCAGGCGGCGCTGGCGACCCTGCCCCCGCAGCCCGCCAACGTCTGAGCAGGCTAGCTCAGCGAATATCATGCGGGCTCGATGCCTGAACTGAAGCCCTTCCGCGGACTCCGCTACGCCGACGCCGAGCACATGAGCGATCTCGTGTGCCCGCCTTACGACGTCATCTCGCCGGCGGAGCAGCACCATCTGCACGAGCGAAGCCCGACGAACGCCGTGCACCTCGAGCTGTCGCGCGCCCACGACGAGCGCGACCAGCGAAACCAAGAGGTGGCCGAAGTGTGGCGACGGTGGGTGCGCGACGGCGTCGTGAAGCGAGAGGACGGCGACGCCTTCTACGTCTACCGCCAGGACTTCGTCGACCACGAGGGCCGGCGTTGCAGAGTCGTCGGTGTGATCGGCGCCCTCGAGCTGGGCCCGTACGGTGAGACCTCCGGCGTCCTCCCTCACGAGCAGACGATGCCGGGGCCCATCGAAGAACGTCTGTCGCTGATGAAGGCGCTGCCGGTCAACATCTCACCCATCTACGCGATCTACAGGGGCAACGGAGGCCTGACACCCTACCTGGACTCGCTCGAACACCGTCCGACGGCGGCCCGCTTTGCAGACGAGCACGGCACCCTTCACCGCCTGTGGGTCATCTCTGCTCCCGCGGAGTGCGACATGATGGCCGCGGCGCTGCGACCCGGCCCCCTGGTCATCGCCGATGGGCACCACCGTTACGAGACCGCTCTCGCCTACAGCGAGTCGATCGGAGGCGAGGGGGACCATCGCTCGGTGATGTGTTTCTGCGTGGACGCCGACGACGAGGACCTAGTGGTGCTCCCCTACCACCGCGCCCTCAAGTCCTCGGTCGACGGGGCGGAGATAGACAGGCGCATGACCGAGCGGTTCCCGACCAGGCCGCTCGACAACGGCTCCGGGCCTGCAGCGCTGAAAAAGTCGCGAGCCGATCATCCCTTCCTGCTGCACCTCCCAGGGGCCGAGGTGCTCATCGAGGTAAGTGACGAGGTGGTCGTCGATCAGGTCGGCCGGCGCGCCCGCGCCTGGCGAGATCTGGACGTCGTGGCACTCCATGAGGCGGTGCTCCCGCTCGTGCTGCCCGAGGGAGTCGACGACCTCCGTTTCTCGAAGGACCCCGAAGAGATCCTGCGCCTCGTCGAGGACGACGGTTGGACCGCGGGGATCCTGCTGCGGGCGCTGCACCCCGCGCAGGTGGTCGAGGTGGCGAGGTCGGGTGAGCGCATGCCGCAGAAGGCCAGCTACTTCTGGCCGAAGGCGCTCACCGGATTGGTGTTTAGAACCCTCACTTAGCGGGCTCCTGAACCGCCATGGACCTCGGCCAGCTTGGGTGGCTCGCAAGACCGGCAGGGCGACAGGCCCTCGGCCGCGGCCTGCTGCACGGTGATCGTGGTCGTGCCCTCTTTGCCCTCGAGGATCTTGCAGCCACGTCGGTGGTAAACACTCGTGCCCGCTACCACCTGCTCGCCACCGGTCCCCGCGGCCGCCCCGTTGTTGCCGACTCCGAGCCGGTTGAGGTTGCGCGCCAGTAGCGTCGTCATCTCGTCGAACTTCGAGTGCAGCGCGCGCCGCTCGGCCCGGATGGTCACCAAGATGATCAACGCGGAGCCGGTGATCACCAGCGCCGTCCCCATGAAGCCGCCCGACAGGAGGTAGGGAACCTGGCCCTGCACGAAGTTGATGCTTGCGGCTCCATCCCAAGCCTTTCCGATGAGCACGAAACCGGCGGTGATGAACAACAGTCCGAGCAGCCGCCCGCTCCGCGCACGCCTGTCGGCGTCGTCGCGCAACGACTTCAGCATTGCCAACAGCTTCTTCACTGGATCCTCCGTACTCGACCCACCACCGCACGAATCGCGCCTCCAATTGCAGGATTTGACGCGCATGAGTGGAATCCCTTGTTTGGGCGCCACAAAGGTGCTCTGAGCAGGGCGGTTACTGCCAGCTCCGTGCCGCGGGGCTCGAACCTGGAGGGCATGTGACGGGGAGATACACGGTCCGGCTTACGGTGGTCCTGGCCTGCGGCGCGCTCATCTTCGCTCCGGCAGCCACGAGCGCGGCTAAGACCACCAAGCCCCTGGTCACGACCTACGCCTGGTACTGGGAGAACCAGAAGCAGGAGTCCGTCACAGACCCCACCTCGGGGGCGGACGTGATCACCGCGACTCCCGGCAACGCCTTCTTCTGTCCGGGGGCCGAGGGCGTGGTCAACCCTGAGCAGTCGTGCAAGCCGGGTCGCCTGCCCGTGGAGGTGCTCGGCGGCGATTACAAGTCCCCGGACAAGGTTTCCGCGGTGGCCTTCGACCTGACCATGGCGCCGATCGGCTCGAAGGTCACGAAGTTCACGGCCAGCTTCCTCGAGGCGTCCGATGGCCAGAGCCAGTCCTACAACATCGAGGGCAAGAAGCTCGAGGCCTGCCTCGTCACCAAGATCTTCGGCGGCGGCGAGGCCCGCCGGTACAAGGAGCTCCCCGAGTTCGATTGCTCCAAAGATCCGATCCTTGCGAGCCGCCGCAAGGCGAAGCCGGCCGGGGAGGGTGAACCCACCGATCGCTTCCAGTGGACCTTCGACCTCACCGCTCCCGCCAAGAAGTGGGTCGAGCGGGGCCAGTTCGCCACCGGCATCCTGATCCGGCCCTTCGAACCGAACAAGACAGGGCCCGATACCGCCAACTGGCGCGTAGTGCTCGAGGGCTCGGAGAACCCGAAGGGGATTCAGACGCAATTCGAGTTCGTCCCCGCCAAACTCCCGGACCTGTTCGGTGGGGGCGATCTCGGCGGCGGTGACCTGGGTGGAGGTCATGACCTCGGCGGCTCGACTACCTTCTCCGATCCCGCCACCGATTCGGGAGGCGACCTCGGAGCCGGCGCCACGGGGACCGTGACCCCCGAGGAGAACTCTGAAAGCCCGGCCGAAGAAACGGCGGAAGAGCCTCGACTGGCGTCCGACGAGACCGCATCAGTTCCCGGCGGGCTCCCCGCCTACGTATGGCTTGCGCTCCTGGCCGGGCTGGTCGGCTTCTCCGCAGTGCGTTCGGTGGTGTTCGAGCACGCCTCGGGCGTTCGGCCCAATGGGGTGCTCGCCCAGATCCACAAGCTCAACGCTGAGCGACGAGGCACCGCCGTAGCGACGCCGGACGGCGCGAATCCGCTGGAACCACTGCTCGCCGGAGTGAGGTCCGTGGGCGGCAAGGCCCGGAGAGTCATTGCCAAACTTCCCCTGCGAAGGAAGGCCTAAGGTATGGATCGTCGGTCCCTCACGCAACTCGTCGCACTGCTCGGGCTCATGGTTCTGACGCTCGCGGCCTGCGGCCAGAAGCCCGGCGTGAGTGAGCAAACCGGCCCGGTTGGCGCACTCGCCGATCTCGACGGCGACGGCATCGCCGACACGGGCGTTGACGCCGACGGCGACGGGATCGCCGACCTCGGCACCGGTACATCGGACGGAACGACGCTGGCCGAAGGTGGTGGCTCCGGATCGAGCGGCGGGCCCACGGACTCCGGAGGCGGGGACGACACGGGCGACGGCCCCCAGGGCCCCGCCGGTGGCGGCCCGGCGCCCTCGGGCGGCGACACGACCGGCGTGACCGGCAACTCGATCAAGATCGGGCTTCACGCCCCCATCACCGGCGCGGCGCCGGTACCTCAGGCCAGCTTCGAGAAGGGCAAGGACCTCTACTTCGAGTGGCTGAAGCGCAACCATCAGTCCATCAACGGCCGAGGCGTGACGGTGGTCTCCAAGAACGACAACTACAACCCCAGCCAGGCCGTAGCAGTGTGCCAGGAGATGGTCGAGCAGGACAAGGTCTTCCTGCTGTTCGGTCTCGCCGGCACCGACCAGATCCAGGCCTGCGCCCGTTACGCCGAGAGCGTGGGTGTCCCCTACCTGTCGGCCGGCGTCACCGAGATCGGTCTCACCAGCCTGCGCACCTACTTCGCCCTGTGGATGAGCTACAAGCAGCAGGGGCCGCTGATCGCAGACATGGTCGTCGACAAGCTCGGGGGCAGGGGCAAGGTCAACGGCATGGTCCGCTTCCAGACTCCCAACTTCCAAGACGCTCACGACTCGTGGGTCTCCGCCATGGGGTCGAAAGGCGCCAGGGTCACCTACGACCGGGCCGTGCCGAAGACCGCGGGCGCGAGCGACGCGCAGACCGTCGCAACCGAGCTACGTCAGCGCGGTGTCGACATCGTCTACATCCTTAGCTCGCCATCGTGGTTCATCCAACTCGCCAACGCCGCCGCGCAGCAGGGCTACAAACCCCAGTGGGTCGGTGCCGGAATCACCAAGGCGCTCGACACCGTGGCCAACGTCGCGTGCAAGAACCAGGGCTCCATCGACAACGCCCGCTTCCTGCATCCGGCCCCCGCGTACGCCGACTCCGACAAGTTCGATCCCGACTTCCGCAAGGCCGGCGGGACCGACGACATCATGTGGGGGCTGTGGGCCGGATCGAAGGCGACCGCGGCGCTCTTGAGGCGACCCGGCAAGGATTTGTCGCGCGAACGCTTCGTCTACTTCTCCGAGCGGGCGAGCTCGATCAAGACCGGTGTATTGCCCACACTGTCGTTCTCACCAACCGATCACTTCGGCGGAAGTCAGATGCATCTGTTGAGAGCGGAATGCTCCGACAATCGCTTCGTGACCGAGCAGGCATTCGTAAACAACTTCTAGACGGGACTGAACGATGAAGGTAGCGGTGGTGGCCGGCGTCCTCGCGGCGCTCGTCGCCGGGATCCTGGCGGTAAGCACCGGCGACCAGACGGGCCCGGCTCCCTTCGTGGTGGACGGAGTCATAAACGGCGCGGTCTACGGCCTGGTCGCGATCGGGCTCGTGCTCGTCTACAAGGGCGCGCGCGTCTTCAACTTCGCGCAGGGCGAGTTCGGAACGATCGCCGCGTACGTGGCCTACGTGGCGATCAACAACTTCGACCAGAGCTACCTCGTGGCGCTTCCCGCCGCCCTACTCGTGGTGCTTGCACTTGGTCTCGTAATGGAGCGAGTCATCGTCCGTCCCCTGATGAACCAGCGGCGCGTCACCCTGTTGGTAGCGACCATCGCCGTCACGCTGCTGCTGATCGGACTCGAGATCCTGATCTTTCGCATCGAGCCGCTGTTCCTCGAGCCGATCGTTTCGCTGACGAGCGAAGGCGGCGGGGTGAGCGGAATCAAGCTCTTCGACTTCATCGTCGATCCGATGCGCATCGCCATGATGGGAGTCCTGGCGGTCCTCGCGGGGGCGCTGGCTTACTTCTTCTCGCGCACCGACCTAGGCCTCGCGGTGCTCGCGACCTCTCAAGACTCGTTCGCGACCAGGGTCGTGGGCATCCCTGTTCAGCGAGTCTCTCGATTCATCTGGGGTGCTGCAGCGATGCTCGGGGCCATCGCCGGGATCCTCTACGTTCCCCCGATCGCCGGCCAGCTTGTCCCCGCAGTGATGACTTCCAACGTGCTGATCCCGGCGTTCACCGCGGCGGTCATCGGAGGCATGACGAGCCTCCCCGGAGCGTTCCTGGGTGGAGTCGTGGTGGGCCTGGTTCAGAAGCTGTCGTCCTGGGCCGCGACGACCTATTACCTCGGAGAGGTCCCGATCCAGCAGACCGTTCCCGGCGCCGAGCAGATCGCGGTCTTTGGGGCGCTTCTGCTGATCCTGCTGATCCGCCCGCAGGGCCTGTTGGGCAAGGAGGCCTAGTGGCCACTGCAACGGAGACCCTGAGCCCCGCCGCACGCACCTCCCAACACGTCTGGCGTCCGGGAGTCACCGGGTGGATGACCCGGCTCACGGTCATCGCCGCGCTCGCCGGTGCGGTCGTCTACGTGACGGCAACCTCGTCGAACATCTGGGCGCAGCGGATCTCGCTCGCCCTCATTTACGCAATCATCGGGCTCTCGCTCAATGTCGTGCTCGGCTACACCGGTCAGCTCTCACTCGGACACCACGCCTTCGTCGGGCTGTCTGCGTTCGTCAGTGCCTACGTCGTGACCGAGCGGCAGCAGTCGTTCTGGGTCGGCATGTTGGTCGCGGTGTTGGTGGGCGCGCTGTCAGCCGGTCTGTTGGGGCTCGTCGCCCTTCGAATTCGCGGCCTCTACCTCTCGCTGATTACGCTGACCTACGGGTTCGTCGCGGTCAACTCGCTGTTCGAAATCTCGGCGCTCACGCGCGGGGGCGCGGGGATGCCCGCTCCGCGTCCCACAATGTTCGCAGGCAACCACGCATTCGCGTTCTTGTGCATGATCTGTCTCGCCGCGGTTGCGTTCGTCGACTGGCGCCTGCTCCGTTCCAAGGTGGGCCGCGCCATCCTGTCGATCAAGCACTCCGAGGCCGTGGCCGCGTCCTACGCGATAAACCTCACCTTCTACAAGGTGGTCGCGTTCGTGCTCTCCGGTGCGTTTGCGGGGCTGGCCGGAGCCTTGTTCGCGGCGCGCAACTCGACCGTGGTCGCCACCGACTTCCAGTTCCAGATCGCGCTCCTGTGGGTGCTGATGGTGGTCGTGGGCGGGTTGGGAAGCCGGCTCGGGGTCATCGTCGGCTCGGCCTTCTTCGCGCTCTTCCCGTTCCTCGTCGAGGCCATCGCCCCCCTCGACGGATTCATCGAGAACACGCTCAAGCGGGATCCCGCTGAGTTCTCGCTGGTCGTGGGCCCGCTGCTGGCCATCACCACGATCATTCAGTTCCCGGGCGGCATCGCCGAACAACTCTCCCCCATCACCCGCTGGTTGGCGGGCAAGAAGTTCACCATGCATCCCGATGGCAAACCCCACCGCACTACCCTTCTCGCGCGCGTCGGCTCGAAGAAGAACAAGGAGGCCGCGTGAGCGCGGTGCTCGAGATCAAGAACACGGGGATCCGCTTCGGTGGCCTGGTCGCGCTCCACGAGGTCGACGTCAAGGTCCCCGAGTGGGAGATCGTCGGGCTCATCGGCCCCAACGGCGCCGGCAAGACCACGCTGTTCAACTGCATCACCGGTCTCTACAAACCCAACACGGGAACCGTCACCTACCGCGGCAAAGTCGTATCGAGCTTGCCCACTCACCGTCGCGTGGCGCTCGGTATCGGGCGCACCTTTCAGAACATCGGCCTCGTGCGAGGTTTGACGGTGCTCGAGAATTGCCTGGTTGCGCAGCATGCGCGCATCGGTTACGGCACGCTCGGTGGACTGTTCGGTTCGCCGCGCTCCTTCTCCGAAGAGCGCCGGATCGCCGCCAACGCCCGCGAGGTGCTCGACTTCTTCGAGCTCGGCCACCTCGCCGACTCGCGACTCGACGGGCTTCCCTACGGCACGCTCAAGATGATCGAGATCGCAACCGTCATGGCGACAGACCCCGACCTGGTATTGCTCGACGAGCCCTCTTCGGGAATGGGTCCGGACGAGGCCCACGCCCTCGGCGAGCGCCTGCTCGCGCTGCGCAAGACGTTAAACATCACTATCCTGATGATCGAGCACCACGTTCCCCTCGTAGTGGGCGTGTGCGACTACGTGTACGTGCTCAACTTCGGCCGGGTGCTTACCGAAGGCAGGCCGAACGAGATCCAGAACCATCCCGAGGTTGTTGCCGCGTATCTCGGCGGCGAGGCCGAGCCCGCTGAGGAGGCCGCCGGTGCCCCTGCTTGAGGTCACCGAACTAGCGACCGGCTACGGATCGCTCCCGGTGCTGGGCGGCATCTCGCTGTCGGTCGAGCGAGGCGAGACCGCCGTGCTGCTCGGCCTCAACGGCGCCGGCAAGACCACCACGGTGCTCACCCTCGCGGGGCTGCACAAGCCGTGGAGCGGCAAGATCGTCTTCGATGGCAAGGACATCACCGGAATGGACCCTCGCCGACTGGTGGCCGAAGGCGTGGTGCTCGTGCCCGAGGGCCGGCACGTCTTTCCCGAGCTCAGCGTGGCTCAGAACCTGAGGCTGGGTGCCTGGCCCCACAAGCGCGACCGGAAGAGGACGGCCGCGGTGATCGATCGCGCGGTGGAGTACTTCCCCCGCCTCAGGGAGCGATGGGGCCAGCCGGCGGGAACCATGTCCGGCGGCGAGCAGCAGATGCTCGCCATCGCCAGAGGGCTGATGGCACGCCCCAAGTTGATGTTGCTCGATGAAGCCTCACTCGGTCTGGCACCCAAGCTCGCGTTGACGGTGTTCGACGTCGCACGCAAGATCAACGAGGAGGGCACCACGGTCTTTCTGGTCGAGCAGAACGCCGGGGTGCTCTCGATCGCGGACCGCGCCTTCGTAATGGAGAAGGGCACGATCGTCTACGAGGGCAAGGGCACCGAGATGCTCGACCATGCCGGCATCCGCGAGGCCTACCTCGGGACCTCGAGCAACTAGCTTTCGGGGATGGGCAACTTCAGCTCGGACCACGACTGCTCGTCCCCGAGGTCGAGCTCGAGTCGTACTTCACCGGCGAGATCGTCGGCCGCATCGATCACCTCAGCCAGGATGTCCGGGGCGGGCAGACGCCGTCTCCCCAAGAGGCTCCGCCTCGTCCCCGCGCCGAGAGCGACGTAGGCCAGGGGAGATTCCCGGAGCGTGCCGATCGCCGGAGCCTCCAGATCGTCGCCGACGAGGACGATGCGCATGTCCTTCGAGGCGAAGCCTCCTCCGGTCACGACCGCGTCGATGAGCTCCGCCGGGTCGTGGTCGTGGTGCTCCCCCACCACGATGGTGCGAACGTTCTGGGCGGCGCGCTCGATCAGGTCGGCGTCCCACATCGGGCCCTGAGCGATGTGGGCGCCCAGAATCCGCCACGACTCGCCGCTCTCGGTGGAATCCTCGAGCACTCGCACCTCGTCGCCCTCACCAACGAGCCTGGCGACCAGCGCTCCGGTGAGCTCTTCGTGCAATCCGATCAGCAGGATGCTCACGCTTGCACCCTTAGGACGTCTCGTACAACTTCGAACTTTGCGCTGTGGGCGGGAGGCAGCGGCTCACCGTCGACGTGGCGGTGAAAGGGCTTGTCGGCAATGATCTCGAAGTTGTCGAGATCGCTGGCGTAGAACGCGTCGGGGTGGTGAACCAGGTCCCCGGACACCGCCACCCTCCACGCGTAAAAGGGAAGGGCCTCCACTCGCATCGATCGCAGAGCGAACACGTCGATCCCCTTGAACAGATCCACATGGGGCGCCAGGTTGACCGGCCGGTTGACGAGGTAGGCATAAGGACCGGCGTTGCTCACGACCGCCATCGCCACGGGAATGTCCCCGAAGTCGCCGCGCAGCGTCATCGTCGGCTTCCGATGCCGGTAGGTACCCGCCAGCACGCGAAAGGCACTCCAGTAAAAGAAGGCCTCTCCAAACCTGCGTTTGGACGGCACGTATCGCTCCACGCGCTCGGCGGCCTCGGCATCGAAGCCACATCCCGCGGAGAACGTGAAATAGCGTCCGTCCATGCGGCCGAGCGGCACACCTGTCGGATCACGTTTCAGCGCGGCCTCGAGATGATCCAGGGCGGCCACCGGGTCCAACGGGAGTCCCAGCGAGCGAGCGAACACATTCATCGTCCCTCCGGGAATGATGCCGAGCACAGTGTCGCTGTCCGCGAGACCGTTGGCCACTTCGTTCACGTGCCCGTCGCCCCCGAAGGCGATGACCAGACTGGTGCCCGCCTCCGCGGCTTCCGATGCAATCGCAATTCCGCTACTGCGCGCCGACGTCGAGTACGCATCGAGATGAAAGCGGGCTCGAAGCGCGTCGATAACGTCGGCTCTCTCGCGCTCTTCGAGACGGCCGGCATTAGGGTTTACGATCAGCACCGCTGCGGGCTTTTTATGACCCATCCGGCGGAAACGCTACTCCCTCACACGAAGCGAGGCACCAGCCCGTTGGGCCAAGACGAAAGGAAGCGATGAGCGCCCCCACTGTTATCGACACGTACATGCACGGTCTCGCCGGCATCACCGGGGTCTTCCTGCTTCAGGGCGAGACGACGGCGCTGGTCGAAACCGGACCTAAGTCCTCCGTCGACCACGTGCTCTCAGGGCTCTCCGACGCGGGCATCCATCATCTCGACTGGATCATCGTTACGCACATACATCTAGATCACGCCGGTGCGGCGGGCACTCTCGCAAAGCACTTCCCCGAAGCGCGCGTGGCGGTACACGAGATCGGTGCCCCTCATCTCGTCGACCCGTCCAAGCTTTGGACGAGCGCGGCGCGCATCTACGGGGACGCTATGGAGAGGCTCTGGGGGGGCATCGATCCTATCGACGCCGGCCGCATAGTGACCCTGGGCGACGGCGATTCCGTCGACCTCGGGGACCGCAAGCTGCAAGCGATCGACACCCCCGGGCACGCCGCGCATCACCACACTCTTCTCGACACCTCGACGGGCATTGCCTTCGTGGGCGACGCGCTCGGTGTGCGCTTGAGGGACGTCGGCGTCATGCGCCCGGCGACCCCACCCCCCGAGTTCAACCTCACCCAGGCCGTGGACTCGATCAACCGGATCAATGCGCTGAAGCCCAGCTCCGTCTATCTGACTCACTTCGCCGCCCCCGACGGGGCAAACCCCGCGTCGGTCGACCAGGTATGCGACGAGGCCGCCGCTGCGCTGCAAAAGTGGGGAGAGTGGATCCGCGACGCCAGAGACCAGACGCGCGACCTGGACGAGATCACCCGGCTGGTCGCCGAGCGTTCGCGCGCGGACATGGGCCGCGTCCTCGGCGGAGCCGAGCTCGAGCGGATGGACCAGACGACCTCGTACCGGATGAACACCTCGGGTTACATGCGCTACTTCGACAAACAAGAGAGGTCATCCAAGTAGAGGAAGTGCGCTTCAAGGGGTTGCGCCCGGCGGCGCGAAACGACTAGAGTGCACGAGGCCGCAGCGCACCGGGCGCTGCAAACGTCACACCGAGGAGGTGGAGCGACATGGAAGAAATCTTGACGACATCCCGCCCCACTTCCGTCTCTTTCTAGCGCCTCTTCCCGGCGCACCGGACACGGAAACTCGATCTTCGAGCGAGCGCGCCCGCGTTCGTGAGGGTGGGATCATCCAGCACCTTCGCCGCGCGCTACGAGCGCGCCCGTTTACAGGAGATCTCAGTTGAATTCACCAGTGAATCTGAACGACCTCGGATGGGATGACGAACGCCGGCACGAGTTCGCCTCCTACGCCGAGCACTTAATACCCGGCCGCATTGCGGTCGAGCATCGCGGTGGCTACTCGCTGCTGACGATGCAAGGTGAGGTTTGGGCCGAGTCCACCGGCCGGATGCGTCACGAGGCTTCGTCGCGCGCCGATCTTCCGGCCACCGGCGACTGGGTCGCCGCGGAGCTGCACGACGACGGTCATGCATCGGTGCACGCGGTGCTCCCCCGCCGCACCCGGTTCTCGCGCAACATTGCCGGAAAGGCGACAGACGAGCAGGTGCTTGCGGCCAACATCGATGTGAGCTTCCTCGTTGCCTCGCTCGAGTTCGAGGTGAACCTTCGCAAACTCGAGCGCTATCTGACGCTGGCATGGTCGGGTGGCACCGATCCGGTCGTGGTGCTCACCAAGAGCGACCTCGCCGGTGATCCCGAAGACCTCGTCTACGAGATGAGGCGCGTCGAGTCGGTAGCTCTCGGCGTCCCCGTGCTGCTGACCAGCGCGGAGACCCAAGCGGGCATCGAGGACGTGCGAGACCAGCTCGCAGGAAACCGCACCGCCGTGTTGCTCGGCTCGTCGGGGGCCGGGAAGTCCACCCTGGTCAACGCATTGACGGGAACCGCCGATCAGGATGTCCGGTCGGTCCGAGGTGACGGCAAGGGTCGGCACACCACGACACGGCGCGAACTCATCGCGCTCGAGGGCGGCGGGGTGTTGGTGGACACGCCGGGCCTGCGAGGGCTGAAGCTGTGGGACCACGGCGACGGCATCGCCAGCAGCTTCGCCGATGTCGACGAGCTCGCGTCGGCCTGCCGCTTTCGGGACTGCCGCCACGAGGGCGAGCCCGGTTGTGCGATACGAGCGGCCATCGAGACCGGCGAGCTCGCTCGAGTGCGCCTCGACGATTACAACAAGCTCCAGCGTGAGCTCGAGTACCAAAGGTCGAAGCAGGATCAGCGGCTCGCGATTAAGCGAAGGAACGAGTGGAAAGCGATCCATACATCGATGAAGAAGTCCTCATGGTGAGGTATCAGCTACCGGCGTTTCAGTCTGCGGGCGCGCTCCGGTGCGTCCGTGGACTCGGCATCGGCCGCGGCCACCGCCTCGAAGTAGCTCAGAGACTGGGTGAAGCGGCCGCGCCGCTCCAGCAGATCAGCCAGCACGTACCAGGCTCGCAGATGATGGTCGGCCGCGCTGGTGGGCTCGAGATCCAGGGTCTGGATGCGAGCAATGGCCTCATCGACGCGCCCCATATCGGCCAGTGCCCCCGCCGCGACTATCGCTCCCTCGTACCGGATGGCGTCCGGAACCGAATCGTCCAGCTCGTTGCATAGCTCGATAGCCCGCTCGGGTTTCTGCATCGCCCGGTAGCAGTCGGCAAGCACCGGGTTCTGCTCGGTCGAGCCGGCGAGACGGCGAAACGCCGACAACTCTCGCGCCGCCTCCTTGAACTGTCCGTTGCGGTAATAGGACAGCCCGAGCATCTCTCTTACGGAGCCGGACCTCAGGGCAATATGTTTGGCTTGGTCGCCGAGCCGGATGGCCTCCGGCAAGTCTTCCTCGCCGAACGCCGTGACCGCCTCTGCGAACACCTGCACGAGAATGTCGCCCTTCCCCGGCCGCGCGGTGGCCTTGAGCTCACCGACGACATCATCGGGAAGGTGCACCACCTGCCGCTTCGCCCCTTGACTTGGCGAACGCCGCCCGCGGGCGCGCCGCGCGCGCTCTGAGCCGGAGGAGCCTTGCCGGGGGGTCATTGCGCCACCATAGCGTCCTCGGGGACGAGCGCCGCTCGTTTCCCCGGCGCCGTGACGGGTACAATCAGGTCACGATGGTGCGCCCCGCGAGTTGGCGGTGTGGTGCATCCGAAACCCACCAAGGAGGATCCAACATGAGGACTTTCAAGCGCGTGTTCGCCCTCGAGCTTCCCGAGGGCCAGGCGGTAGAGCTGACCAAGAAGTCCATCAGCGAGAAGGGCTTCAGAGTGGTCGATCACGACGCCGAGGTCGCCGAGGACTTTCTCGGCCAGAAGACGAGGATCATCACCGTCAAGGTCGACGCCTAGAGAGAGGCTTCTCTCGAGAGGGCCCCCAACCGGGGGCCTTTCTCTTTGGCCGGGCCCCGACCATCTCCGCGATCCCTCGAGCGATCATTAAAGCCTGCTTAAAGGGCATCTGGAACATTTCCCACCAATCCGACGGTCCCGTTCGCCCTGGCTCACCAACTCCCCCGGTCGGCTCGCATCGGTTCCCGGTGAGGGACCGTACCTCGAGCTCGCTCGTGGGGCCCTCCTCGCGGTAGTCCGAATTCTCACCTTCATGCGCTTTTAAGAAGACGGAAACCCCCCTGGCTAGCATCCGGTCGGTGAGGAGATCGTCGTTCGCTCGCGGCTGCGGATCCCAGGCGCGGCGACCGACGCCGGATAGAGGAGGTAGATCTGAAGTGACGCTTTCGAGACACCGACGCCTATCTCAAGATCCAGGGCAACGCCGGCCCATGGGATGGCTGGTGGCGCGATCACGGCGACTTCTACCACTACGCCGGGGGCAACCCCAGCCCCACCGTGAAGTTCGCGGCGGACAAGTGCGTGCAGTTCTACGGTCGCATCTACAGCAAGACGGCCGCCGATGGCCTCGGCACCGAGGCGAAGGGCGGCCGCACGACTTGGGGGAACTGCGGCGCACGACTTGGGGGAACTGCGGAAGCTGAGTGATCGTTGTATGACTCCGTCGTGGGCCCGTGGGTATATCCGCGGGCCCCACGAC
>JBOGWU010000191.1:0-2449 GCA_050693935.1 Actinomycetota bacterium
TCGGGAAGCGCAACATCTCCCAGGTGAGCGACCTGCCGATCGGCGAGGTCTTCGACTTCCTGCGCAAGCTCGAGCTCAACGACCGCGAGACCTTCATCGCCGAGCGACTGCTGAAGGAGATACACGCA
Source organism: Actinomycetota bacterium (assembly GCA_050693935.1). Taxonomy (GTDB): domain Bacteria; phylum Actinomycetota; class CADDZG01; order CADDZG01; family WHSQ01; genus WHSV01. The sequence continues at coordinate 129 of JBOGWU010000191.1, forward strand.
CGGCTCGGCTTCCTGCTCGACGTCGGACTCGACTACCTGACTTTGTCGCGGAGCTCGGCCACGCTCGCCGGAGGTGAGGCGCAGCGCATCCGGTTGGCGACCCAGATCGGCTCGGGGCTGGTCGGCGTGCTGTACGTCCTGGACGAGCCCTCGATCGGGCTGCACCAGCGCGACAACCGGCGGCTGATCGACACGCTGATGCGACTGCGGGACATGGGCAACATGCTCATCGTCGTCGAGCACGACGAAGAGACCATTCGCGTGGCGGATCATGTGGTCGACATCGGCCCGGGGGCCGGCGAGCACGGGGGTGAGATCGTCTACTCCGGCCCGCTTCAGGGTCTGCTCGATCACCAGAAGTCGATGACCGGCGACTACCTCACCGGTCGTCGCAGTGTGGAGATCCCTGCTCGCCGCCGGCCCACCGAGCGCGGTGAGCTCGTGGTCAAGGGCGCGCGCCAGCACAACCTCAAGGGCATCGACGTCGCCTTCCCGATAGGCAACTTCATCTGCGTCACCGGAGTGTCGGGATCGGGCAAGTCCACGCTCGTCAACGACATCCTCTACAAGGCCGTGCATCAGAAGCTGAACCGCCAGGCGCGCCTGGTGCCCGGAAAGCACCGCTCGATCAAGGGCATCGGGGACGTAGACAAGGTCATCGACATCGACCAGAGCCCCATCGGACGCACGCCGCGCAGCAACCCCGCCACCTATACGGGGGTGTGGGATTACGTCCGTAAGTTGTTCGCCAAAACCCAGGACGCGCGCCGGCGCGGCTATCAGCCGGGTCGATTCAGCTTCAACGTGCGCGGTGGCCGCTGCGAGGCTTGCTCCGGCGACGGGACCATCAAGATCGAGATGCACTTTCTACCGGACATCTACGTTCCCTGCGAGGTGTGCAAGGGCAAGCGCTACAACCGCGAGACCCTTCAGGTTCGCTATAAGGGTAAGAACGTGGCCGAGGTGCTCGAGATGAGTGTCGAGGAGGCGTGCAGCTTCTTCTCTGCGATCCCGCCGATCGCCCGTCACATGACGACGCTGCGCGATGTCGGGCTCGGGTACATCAAGCTGGGACAGCCCGCTCCAACGCTTTCCGGGGGAGAGGCGCAGCGCGTGAAGCTCTCGAGCGAGCTGTCCAAGCGCTCGACCGGGCGCACGCTCTACATCCTCGACGAGCCCACGACGGGACTTCATTTCGAGGACGTGCGAAAGCTCCTCGGCGTTCTCCACCGCCTCGTCGATAACGGAAACACGGTGGTCGTGATCGAGCACAACCTCGAGGTCATCAAAACCGCCGACCACATCATCGACCTCGGGCCCGAAGGCGGCAACGGCGGGGGTGAGATCGTGGCGCAGGGAACGCCGGAAGAGGTGGCTCGCACCAGCGGCTCCTACACCGGCGAGTACCTCGGTCCCATACTCGGGATCACCGAGGAGCGCACTACCAAGCGAGTTGCGGCCAGCAAGCCGCGCAAGCGTGCGACCGCCCGGCGCTCGGCGTAGCGAGGGGGCGCCGGATCGACGCCCCCTCGAGGTGTTCGCTTCGCCCTAGGGCGTGGGATCCGGATATGCCCCCGCGTAGTTCGAGCTTGCGCCGAAGGTCGGAGCGCACTCGACCTGAACCACGGGCGGCGCAATGGGAGCGCCATCGATCAGCGACTGGCGGTAGGCATTGATGGCCGGACACACGGCGCCGTCCCGGTCGTCGGTCCAGATCGCTGCACCGAAGTCGTTGGTCGCGACCGCGTAGTTGTAGTCGCCCAGGAACTCGGCGGTGAGACCGTTGGCGCTCGACGAGCGCCCGTCACCGACCGTGCCTCGGTTCAAGGTGGCCAGGCCGGACAGCGTCAGCGAGTCGGGATCCAGATCCGCGTGGCGCACGACTCCCTGGAGACGACGGGTCATATCGGTCGTGGCGCGGAAGGGATCGAGGAATCCCATGTAGGTGACGTAAAGGTCGGTCCCGTCCGGTGACAACGCGATAGCCGGGAAGTCGGGACGGTCGTCTCCCGCCCGGTCTCCGTTCTCGGCGTCGGTTCCCTCGGCGAGATCCACAGGGTCGGTCCACGACTCGCCCTTATCATCGGAGAACTGCACCAGCGCTTCCTCGTTGTTGAGCCCGTTGCGCGCATCCGGCCAGTTCAGGCCGATCGTGTCGGGCGCGCTCTCGTCGGCGCCGGTGGAGGGGTCGTCCCCGAAAGGCGCGCCGTTGGCGATGTCGACGCTCGGGAAGCTGTTGGTGCGCGCCCCCGCGAGACCATCGAAGGAGAAGCGACCCTGCACCGGGTCGAAGTCGCCGACCTCGACGATGTCGGCGACCG
>JBOGWU010000192.1:0-11047 GCA_050693935.1 Actinomycetota bacterium
GGCAGCCTCCAGGCCTTTCTTCTGGGGGTCACTCGCAACAAGGCGATCGACCTGGTCCGCCACGAGGAAACCCTACGAAAAGCGAAAGATGCGCTCATTACGGAGGCCGAGGCGACATCCGAACCTCTCTCGACCTACGAACTAACTCAAGCAAGTGGAGAACGGCAAGAGCTGATGGCTGCGCTGGCACAGGTCTCCGACGTGCAGAGGGAGGCCGTCGTCCTGGCCTACTTTGGTGGGCGCACCTATCGCGAGGTGGCCGAGGAGTTGGGGATCCCCGAGGGGACCGCCAAGACGAGGCTGCGAGACGGATTGTTGAAGCTGCGCAAGGTGTTACCCAGCAGGACGGAAATGTGATGGATATGAGCCACGACGAGCTGAAGAGCCTCATAGCTCCATACGTTCTTGGATCGGTCTCACCGGAGGAGACCGAGTTCGTGCGCGCCCACATAGTTGCATGCGATGAGTGCATGGCCGAGGCGGACAGTTACGCGGCGGTCGTTTCGTCGCTGGCCCTATCGGTTGACGAGGAGCCTCTCCCCGATGGATTCATCGACCGCGTCATGGCCCGCGCCCAGGAGGAATCCCAGGACTCCGCGGTACTAACGGCGGTTGCCTCGGCCGAGCCCGTTGTCGCCGCCACCGGCTCCGAGCACACGGTCACACCCCTCGAGCGCCCCCGCCGGAGAGTGGGGCTTCTGGCTACCGCGGCCGCGCTCCTGCTGGTAGCGGCCCTGGCCGGCTCGTTGATCGTGACCACGAACGAGCTCTCCGACACACGCAGCGACCTCGAGCAGGAGCGCGAGCAACTGATCGCTCTGGCCGAAGAGCAGGGGGGCATGCGACTCGATGATCCGACGGGCGAAAGCATCGGCGCCATGTTGCCCACCCAAGAGGGCGGCATCTTCCTCGTTCGTGGGCTCGAGGATGCCCCGAACGAACGCACCTATCAAGTGTGGCTCATCGAGGGCGACCAGCCGGTGAGCGCGGGCACCTTCGATCCGTCAGGCGGCGTGGGCACGCTGGAGATCGACAGATCACTGGAAGGCGTTGACGCCGTCGCCGTGACGGTCGAACCCGAGGGTGGCTCCAGCGCCCCGACGAGCGACCCGATCCTCACGAGCTAGGTATTGAGCGACAAGCACGTAGTGGTGGTGTCCAACTCGTCATCGGGTGGCTCCGATGAGGAGCTCCTCGATCGGATAAGCGAGCGGCTCTCGTCGCTCGGCGAGATCGAACGGGTCGAGCCCGGCGGCGTTGCGAGCTTCGGCGACGAGGTCCGAACCGCGCTCGTGAGCGACGACGACCTGATAGTCGCGGCGGGTGGTGACGGCACCATGAACTGCATGCTCAACGGGTTTGCAGGAGATCTCGAGGGACGCACCTTCGCGCTGGTGCCGATGGGGACGGGCAACGATCTCGCCCGCACGCTCGGCATCGACCCCGATCCCGTCGCGGCGGCCGAAGGGATTGTGGCGGGCCGCGAGGTCGAACTCGACGTCGGGCGGGCGAGCGGGGGCGATGTGACGCGGCTGTTCATCAATGCCTGCATGGGCGGCTTTCCCGTCAAGGTGAACCAAGCCATCGACGGTGACGTAAAGGAGCGCTTCGGACCTCTCGCCTTCTGGGTGGGAGGCATGCGAGCGGCCGCCGACCTGACTCGCTGGCGGGTGACCGTCGACGGCGATTCCTACGACGACGTGGTTGCCATCGGCGTGGGCAACGGCAAGACCGCGGGCGGCGGAATCACGGTATGGCCCGACGCCGCACCGGGCGACGGGGCCCTGGATCTGTGCGTACTGCCGGCCGAGGGAGTGGGGGACGCGCTCAAGATCGCGGCCTCGGTCAAGAGGGGCGCACATCGGGAGATCGAGGGCGTGGTGTTCAAGCGAGCGGCGCGCTTCGAGATCAGCGCGGAGCCGGAGCTCGAGTTCAACTGCGACGGCGAGCTCATCGACTTGACCGCACCGGTCACCTTCGAACTGGTCGACCGCCTTCGGATGAGGGTCCCGAGCTCGGAGTCCTAGAGGGCCCGAAATTGATGTCTCAGTCTGCCATTTACCATTGGGCGGTGAATCTACGCGGGACGGCTGCACCGGGCACCGCAGGGGGCCTGTCGCACAAACGGATTCTGGTGATCTTTGCGGGCCTGATGATGGGCCTTCTTCTCGCGGCGCTCGATCAGACGATCGTTGCGACCGCGCTGCTGCGTATCGTCGGCGAGCTCGGCGGTGTCGACAGCCTGTCGTGGGTCGTGACCGCGTACATGCTGGCGGCGACCGTGTCGGTGCCCCTGTACGGGAAGATCAGCGATATCTACGGCCGCAAACAGATATTCCAAGCGGCGATCGTGATCTTCCTTGTCGGTTCGGCCCTCTGTGGGATCGCCCAGAACATGATTCAGCTCGTCGTGTTCAGGGCGGTGCAGGGGCTCGGCGCCGGCGGGTTGATTTCGCTGACCATGGCGATCATCGGTGACATCCTGTCCCCGCGCGAGCGGGGTCGGTATCAAGGTTATCTAGGCGCGGTGTTCGCGTTCGCCAGCGTCGTCGGTCCACTCATGGGCGGCTTCCTTTCCGACAATCTGTCGTGGCGTTGGGTCTTTTACATCAACCTGCCCGTCGGGCTCGCGGCATTACTCATAACCTCGTTCGCCCTCGATCTTCCGTTTGCGCGCCGCGACCATCGCATCGACTATCTGGGTGCGGCGCTGCTTGCGGGAGGGGCGACGGCCCTGCTGCTCGCATTTGTCTGGGGCGGCCACACCTATCCGTGGGGCTCGGGGCAGATCCTCGGACTGACGTTGGCGGGCGTCCTCGCGCTGGTGGCGTTCTTTTTCCAGGAGCGGCGCGCCGCCGAACCCATCGTCCCACTTCATCTCTTTTCCAACTCGATCTTCAGCGTTGGTTCGGCCCTGGGATTCACGGTCGGCATCGCGATGTTCGGAGCGATCGTGTTCCTCCCGGTGTTTCTCCAACTCGTGACCGGTGCCAGCGCGACCGACTCCGGGCTTCTCCTAACCCCACTGATGCTGGGCATCATCGTGACCTCAATCGTGTCGGGGAGGCTCATCTCCCACACCGGTCGCTATCGAGTCTTCCCGATCGTCGGCACCGCGGTCATGGTCGTGGGTTTCGGTCTGCTCGCGAGCTTCGACGCGACCACCACACGTATCCAGGTCATAGTCGCCATGATTCTGATCGGGGTCGGGCTGGGAAACACCATGCAGGTGATCGTGCTGGCGGTTCAGAACTCCGTCGACAAGCGTGACCTGGGGATCGCCACGTCCGCATCGATGTTCTTCCGCTCGATCGGCGGAACCGTCGGCATCGCCATCTTCGGGGCGATCCTCAACAACCGGCTCGCGTTCAACCTCACCGAGCGATTCGGAGACTCACCGGTGCCCGGCGTCGAGGGCCTGACGGCCGACAACCTCTCGCAACAGCTCGACCGCATTCGAGCCTTACCGCCCGATGTGGGATTGGCGGTGCGCGAGGTCGTGGCCTCGTCGATACACGTCGCCTTCTTGGTTGGAGTTCCCCTCGCGGTGATCGCCTTCCTGCTGAGTTGGTTCATGAAGGAGATTCCGTTGCGCGAAACGGCCAACGTCGGATCGCTCGAAGGGGCGGAGGGCGCCATGGTCACCGAGTTGTCCGAGGGCGTCCCACCCGACGCAAGCCCCGACTTCACCGGCGGCGGCGCGGCCGAGAGCCCGGTGAAGAGGCGCCCGGCCGCTCGCTGACGCGGGTTCGGCGCCCCGGTGAAGCCGGGTGCCACCGGCCTGCTTCTTTGATTGACTTCCTTGATGGCCACTCCACCGGAACCGATGCGCGAGCTCGACTGGGAGCCCAAGCGTGCCCGCGCCCTGGCCGATTCGGCGGTGGAATTGTGGGAGGAGTATCTCGAGCGCCTCGAGGACCTGCCCGTCGATAGGGGATTCACCGCGGCCGAGCTGAGCGAGGCGGTGGCGCTGGACGTTCCGGCAAAGGGCATGAGCGACGATGAGCTCCTCGGCTACCTTCGCAAGGTGGTGTTCGACTTCTCCATGTACACGGGGCACCCGGCGTTCATGGCGTACATCTCCGGGTCCGGCACCGTTCCCGGGGCGGTCGCAGACCTTCTCGCGGCGGGCATCAACCAGAACGTCGGGGGCTGGAGGTTGGGCCCGGGAGCAACCGAGATCGAGCTTCACCTCGTTCGATTCTTTGCGGCCTCAGGCCCTTCGCGGTCATCGCGTCACTCGGCACCGTCGCGACCGGCGCCATCGATCCCCTTCCCCGCATCGCCGAGTTGTGCGAGACGTACGGGCTCTGGCTGCACGTCGACGCTGCGTATGGGGGCCCGATCGTCCTGAGCGACGAGCTCAAGCAGCTCGCCGCGGGGATCGAGCGCGCCGACTCGATCGCGTTCGATCCTCATAAGTGGCTCTACACGCCTCAAAGCGGGGGGTGTGTGTGTGCTGGTCCGCGACGTGACGAGCCTGTTCGACTCGTTCTCGACCTATGGGGGCTACGTCTACGAGGACAAGGAGCTAACCGGTCGCGGTGTGGACCTCGGGTGGCTCGGCCCCCAGCTGTCGCGCAGCTTCTGGGCACTCAAGGTGTGGGTGTCGTTGTTGTCGCACGGCACCGATGCCTACGGCAGGCGCATCGCTCACGACGTCGCGCTTACGAAGTACCTGGCCGAATGTGTGTCCGAGCGCGACGCGTTCGAGCTGAGCGCCCCGGTGGAACTGTCGATCTGCTGCTTCCGCTACGTGCCGAGCGATCTCCCCGAAGGCGAGGGTCGAGAGCCATACCTGTCGTTGCTCAACGAGCGCATCATGGCCGCGGTTCAGATGGACGGGCGTGTGTACTACTCGAACGCGATTCTGGGCGAGCGTTTCGTGCTGCGAACCTGCATCGTCAACTTCCGAACCGAGGCCTCGCACCTCGACCGTGTGCTCGACGTCACCGAGGAGATCGGAGCCAAGCTCGATGCCGAGCTGCGCCCCAAAGCTCTGCGACCCTGACGATCGCTAGCCTTGCTCCTCGGCCGAGCGCCTCTCCATCTCCTCGGGGGAGACGTCCTCGACGTGCGAGGCGACGCTCCAGCGATGCCCGAAGGGATCCTCGAACTGGCCGGACCGGTCTCCATAGAACTGCTTCTCGACGGGGCGAAGGGTTTTGGCTCCGGCGGCGGTGGCTCGATCGAAAACCGCGTCGACGTCCTCGACATAGACGCTCAGCGTCACCGGCGAGCCTCCGAACGCCTTCGGACTCCGGATGCCGATGTCCGGGTATTCGTCGGCGAGCATGATCACCGAATCGCCGAGCTGGAGCTCGGCGTGTCCGATCCTGCCGTCGGGCTCCGCCATCCGCATCCGCTCTTTGGCCCCCAACACCTTGGAGTAGAAGTCGAGCGCCGCGCCGGCATCGTCGACGCAAAGGTAGGGCGAGACTTGCGGATAGTCGTCGGGAATGGGCTTCACGTTTGCCATGGAGACCTCCTTGCAGCCTTCTAGTGCTCGATCAAACTTGTTGCGAGTGTACGAGGCCCAGCATGGAGGGGGTGGGGGGCTGGAACCCGCTGGTGCCGCTGGTGCCGCTGGTGCCGCTGGTGCCGCTGGTGCCGCTGGTGCCGCTGGTGCCGGCACCACGTGCACCACGTGCACCAGGCACTTCTGGGCAACAGCACCCTCCATTACAGTCGGATCGATGCCCCTCACGTTCTGGTCCGGGGGGAGGATTCGGCGCGTTAGCGGCCCAGTAGCTCGTAGGCCGCCAGGGCCGCCACTTCGTGGACAAGCTCTTCGAACTTGGTCTCCCGGCTCCGCTCGAGCTCGGTATACGACGCCCAGCTTGCGTACGCTTCGTCGAAGCCGAGGTCGGTGGCGATGGTCTTGATGCGCTCGGAGTGCATCGGGTCGCTTACCAGCAGCACGGTGTCGATGTCGAGATCGCCGGCCATGTCGTGGACCGCGGTGAGGCTCTCGAGCGTGGTGGTGCCCTCGGTCTCGCCCACTATTGCCTCGGCCGGCACCCCCTGCTCCACGAGATAGGTCTCTCCGGCCTCGGCCTCGCTGAAGCGATCGCCCTTCTGCTTGCCGCCCGTCACGATCACCTGCGTTGCGAGATCCTCCGAGTAGAGGTACTCGGCATGGTCCAAGCGAGCCTTGAAGATCGGCGACGGCTCCCCGTTGTACTGGGCCGCACCCAGGACCACGATGGCGTCGGCTCGGCGGACCTCGTCGACGCGCGACTGCCGCCAGATCCTGAAGGCCAGAAACAGCGGGTATGCGACCAGCAGGACGATAACAACCAGCGCGACCCATCGGAAGACCTTCACAGTCAGAAACTAGGGCACGGGGGGATGTAGTGCGGAGCTATTGAGAACCGTAGAGCGCGGCCCTCTTAACTTCCTGGATCGCGAGCGTGACCTTGATCCCCCGGGGGCAGGCGTCGGTGCAGTTGAAGACCGTACGACACTTGAAGACCCCACCCTTGCCCGAGAGGATCTCGAGCCGCTCTCGGCTTCCGGTATCGCGCGAGTCGAAGATGAAGCGGTGCGCGTTGACGATCGCTGCGGGGCCGACGTATTCGCCGTCGGCCCAATAGATCGGGCAGGAGGTGGTGCACGCCGCACAGAGGATGCACTTCGTGGTGTCGTCGTAGCGCTCGCGCTCCTCACGGCTCTGGATGCGCTCACGGGCCGGCTCGTGCTCGTGCTCGTCGACGATGAGCCAGGGCTTGACCGCGCGGTAGCCGGCGAAGAACGGCTCCATGTCGACGATGAAGTCCTTTATGAGCGGAAGTCCCCTGATCGGCTCGACCGTGATCGGCTGGCTGAGATCCTTGACCAGGACCTTGCACGCAAGCCGGTTGACCCCGTTGACCACCATCGCGTCTGAGCCGCAGATCCCATGGGCGCAGGAGCGCCGGAGCGCCAGCGAACCGTCCTGTTCCCACTTCACCGTGTGGAGGCAGTCGAGGAGGCGATCCATCGGGCTCGCCTCGATCGTGTAGTCCTCGAAGTGCGCTTCCGAGTCGGTCTCTGGGTTGTAGCGGAGAAGGCGAAGCTTGACTTCCAAAGAGTGGTCTCCCTATGGCTTGCTGATCAGTACTTTCGTTCGACGGGCTCGTAGCGGCCCATGGTCACATCCTTGTAGCCGAGCTCTGCCTCGCCGTTCTCGGACCGAATGAAGGTGTGCTTCAACCAGTGATCGTCCTCGCGCAGCTCGTGGTCGGCGCGGTAGTGGCCCCCACGGCTCTCGGTGCGAGCCCTCGCCGATATCGTCGTCGCCTCCGCCATGTCGAGCAGGTAGCCGAGCTCCATGTGCTCGACGAGCTCGGTGTTGAAGATCTTGCTCTGATCCTTCACGCGCGAGCGTGCGAAGCGTTGCTTGAGTCCATCGATGGCCTTGAGCGCGTGGCCCAGGCCCTCCTCGTCGCGCGACACGGAGACCTTGTCCCACATCTCTTCCTGGAGTTCGGTGCGGATCGAGTGGGTGGGCTCTTCGCCCGAGCCCTCGAGCAGCGACTTGATCCAATTCTCGGCATCGACGTGCGCGTCATCGCCGATATCGAGGTGCTTGTGCGTCGAGGCGTACTCGGCCATGGCGAGGCCCCCGCGCCGTCCGAACACCACGATGTCCAGCAGAGAGTTGGTGCCCAGCCGGTTCGCGCCGTGGACGCTCACGCAGGCGCACTCGCCCGCCGCGAAGAAACCGTCCACGACCTCGCCGTGGTGGTCGCGAAGTACCTCGGCGTTGATGTTGGTCGGGATGCCGCCCATCGCGTAGTGCGCGGTCGGCGTGATCGGCACTCCTTCCTTCAAGGGATCGACGTCGAGGTAGGTGCGCGCGAACTCGGTGATGTCGGGGAGCTTGGTCTCGACGACCTCGGGATCGACGTGAGTGAGGTCGAGCAGGATGTAGTCCTTGTCTGGGCCCACTCCCCGGCCCTCGCGGATCTCGTCGAATTCGGCCCGGCTGACCATGTCCCGGGGGGCGAGGTCCTTGATCGTCGGCGCGTAGCGCTCCATGAAGCGCTCGCCATCGGAGTTTCGAAGGATCGCCCCTTCGCCGCGGGCGGCCTCGCTGAGCAGGATGCCGAGCCGGTAGAGACCCGTCGGGTGGAACTGGAAGAACTCCATGTCTTCGAGCGGCAGGCCCCGCCGGTAGACGACACCGGGGCCGTCTCCGGTGAGCGTGTGCGCGTTGGACGTGATCTTGAACATCTTGCCGAAGCCGCCCGTCGCGAACAGAACAGACTTGGCCCTGAACACATGCAGCTCGCCGGTACCGATCTCGTAAGCGACGATGCCGCCGCACGCGCCGTCCACCAGGACGAGGTCGACGACGAAGAACTCGTTGAAGAACTCGACGCCCTCCTTGTTGCACTGCTGGAAGAGAGTCTGGAGGATCATGTGCCCGGTGCGGTCGGCTGCATAACAGGATCGCTTGACCGCGGCCTCGCCATGATTGCGGGTGTGTCCACCGAACCGGCGCTGGTCGATCTTGCCGTCCTCGGTGCGGTTGAAGGGGAGGCCCATGCGCTCGAGCTCGAGCACCGAGGTCACGGCCTCCTTGCACATGACGTCGACGGCATCCTGGTCGGCGAGGAAGTCGCCACCCTTGACGGTGTCGAACGCGTGCCATTCCCAGGAGTCCTCTTCAACGTTGGCGAGCGCCGCGCACATCCCGCCCTGCGCGGCTCCGGTGTGGCTACGCGTGGGGTAGAGCTTGGATACGACCGCCGTTCTTACGCGCTTGCCGGCCTCGAGCGCGGCCCGCAGCCCCGCGCCTCCGGCTCCGACGATGACTGCGTCGTAGTCGTGATACTGAACCACTACTGGCCCACCGCGGGGTCGAAGGTGACGATTACCGCGGTGCCCATCACCATTCCGACGGCGGTGGCGGCATAGAGCGTGCCCTTGAGCGCAGTCCGCAGTCCGGGGGCCCTCACGTAGTCGTCGATGATGACCCGCAAACCGTTAGCTCCGTGCAGCAGCGCGAGGACCAGCAGGAGCCAGTCGAACGACTTCCACCCGACGTTGTCCCAGCGCTCGGCGACGAACGCGAAGTTGACCCGCTCAACGCCCTCGTCGACGAGATGCATGATGTAGAGGTGGATAAGCACGAGGAAGAACAAAACGATGCCCGAGATCCTCATGAAGAACCACCACCACACCTCGCGATTGGAGGGTGAACGCTCGGGCGCAAAAGCCGTGGGCTTGTACTTGCGGTAGACCTCTCGAACGGGAGTCGCCATATAGAGCCGAATCCTAGCGGTTGTTCAAGCGACTATCGTTCACGTGTGGACAAGGAACGCGTGACCGATTCCGGCATCGAGATACAGCCCCTCTATGCGTCCGGCGACGCGGACGTCGATCCGGATGCGCTCGGAAGCCCCGGAAGCTACCCCTTCACGCGCGGCGTCTACGAGGAGATGTATCGGGGCCGGCTGTGGACGATGCGCCAGTACGCGGGCTTCGGCAGCGCCGAGGCGACCAACGAGCGCTTCCGCTACCTGCTGAAGGCCGGACAGACGGGGCTCAGCGTCGCCTTCGACCTCCCGACGCAGATGGGCTACGACTCGGATCACCCGAAGGCAAGCGCCGAGGTCGGCCGGGTCGGAGTTGCGATCGACTCTCTCGCCGACATGGAGCTGCTGCTCGACGGCATTCCGCTCGAGGAGGTGTCGACGTCAATGACCATCAACGCCACCGCGTCGACGCTGCTGTTGCTATACCAGCTGGTCGCCGAGAAACAGGGTGTGCCGGCCGGCAAGATCACCGGCACGGTGCAGAACGACATCCTCAAGGAGTACACGGCGCGCGGCACATACATCTATCCGCCGAAGCCGTCGATGCGGATCATCACCGACCTGTTCGCCTACTGCGCCGCCGAGATGCCCCGCTTCAACACGATCTCGATCAGCGGCTATCACATGCGTGAGGCCGGGAGCACCGCGGCGCAGGAGGTGGCGTTCACCCTGGCGGACGGCATCGCCTATGTGCAGGCTGCCATCGACGCGGGGCTCGACGTGGACGATTTCGGCCCGCGCCTGTCGTTCTTCTTCGCCTGCCACATGAACTTCTTCGAGGAGGTCGCCAAGTTCCGGGCGGCGCGCCGCCTGTGGGCGAGGATCATGAAGGAGCGTTTCGGAGCCACCAACGAGAAGTCCATGATGCTGCGCTTTCACACGCAAACGGGCGGAGCGACGCTCACCGCGCAGCAGCCGGAGAACAACATCGTTCGCACCTCGCTGGAGGCGCTGGCAGCGGTTCTCGGTGGCACCCAGAGTCTGCACACCAACTCGTTCGACGAGGCCCTCGCGCTTCCTAGTCAGAAGGCCGCGACCATCGCTCTGCGCACGCAGCAGATCGTCGGCTACGAGAGCGGTGTGCCCGACACGGCCGACCCGCTCGGCGGTTCCTACTTCGTCGAGTCGCTGACCGACGAGATCGAGGAGCGGGCTCGCTCCTACATCGCGCGCATCGACGACATGGGGGGTGCCGTCGAGGCCATCGAGCGGGGCTGGATGAAGGCCGAGATCGAGGAAGCCGCCTATCGCGTCTCACAGGGCATCGAGGACGGCTCCCGACCAATCGTCGGGGTCAACCGCTTCGTTGCGGATGCCGAGGAGACGGTCGAGCTCGAGGCGCTCGATGCCGAACTCGAGCAGCGGCAGCTCGAACGCCTCCGGCGCGTGCGATCGGAACGCGACCAGGGCGCGGTCGACGCCGCGCTGAAGTCGCTGGGCCAGATCGCGGCCGACGAGGGCGGGACTGACAATCTGCTCTACCCCATGAAAGAGGCGCTCGGGGCCTACGCGACGCTCGGCGAGGTGTCCGACACCTTGCGAGAGGTCTTCGGAGAATACGAACCCAGCTCCCTCTAACCCAGTCCCTCTAAGCTAGGCACAGTCTCGAGTCAAGGAGCGTGAGTGGGAGTCGATCGGGTTGCGGTGATCGGTGGCACCGGGGACGAGGGCTTCGGGCTCGCGTTGCGCTGGGCCAAGGCCGGGATCGCGGTGACCATCGGGTCGCGCGACGCCGGTCGAGC
>JBOGWU010000193.1:0-40832 GCA_050693935.1 Actinomycetota bacterium
CGCCGGTACCAGGTATTCCATGCGGACCCACCCCGTGCCGTGGTTGACCATCTGCTCGAGCCGCCCCTTACGCATGGCCAACAACTGAGTAACGACTCCGAGGTAATCCTCAGGAACGTCGATGGCGAGGCGTTCAACGGGCTCGCAAGTCTTGCCGTTGATCTCCCTTGTAACGACCTGGGGTTTTCCGACGGTGAGCTCGAATCCCTCGCGCCGCATCATCTCGACGAGCACTGCGAGTTGGAGCTCCCCGCGGCCCTGAACCTCCCACGCATCGGGTCGGTCGGTATCGATCACCCGGATCGAGACGTTGCCGATCAGCTCTGCGTCGAGCCGATTCTTCAGCAACCGGGCGGTCATCTTGTCGCCGTCCTTGCCGGAAAGCGGCGAGGTATTGATGCCGATGAGCATCGACAGCGAGGGGTCGTCGAAGTGGCTTACCGGCAGGGGCCGGGGGTCGTCGGGGTCGCTCAACGTCTCGCCGATGGTGACGTCGGCGAGACCCGCAATGGCGATGATCTCGCCGGGCCCCGCCTCGGCCGCCTCGGCGCGTTCGAGCGATTCCGTCACGTAGAGCTCGGTGACCTTGACCTTCTCGATGCTGCCATCCGTCCGGCACCAGGACACCGGGCTCCCCTTGCGAATGGTTCCGTGAAACACCCTGCACAACGCTATGCGGCCGACGTAGGGCGATGAGTCTAGGTTCGTCACCAGCGCCTGGAGTGGGTGGCCCTCAACGTGCGTCGGAGGTGGAATTCGATCCAGCAGCACCTCGAACAGCGGTTTCATGTCCGCACCCTCGATGTCCGGTTGGAGCGACGCCCATCCCGCCCGGGAGTTCGCGTAGAGGATCGGGAAATCGATCTGGGCCTCGTCTGCGTCGAGGTCGAGGAAGAGCTCGTAGACCTCATCGAGGACCTCCTCGATGCGCGCATCCGGGCGGTCCACCTTGTTGACCACGAGAATTACGGGAAGCCGGGCCTCGAGCGCCTTGCGCAGCACGAAGCGCGTCTGCGGCAGCGGGCCCTCGCTGGCGTCGACCAGCAGCAGCACCCCATCCACCATCGTTAGTCCTCGCTCGACCTCGCCTCCGAAATCGGCATGTCCGGGCGTGTCGATGATGTTGATCTTGACGTTTCCGTAGCGCACCGCCGTGTTCTTGGCGAGAATAGTGATGCCCTTCTCGCGCTCCAAGTCCATCGAGTCCATGACCCTGTCGTTGACGTCCTGATTCCCTCTGAAGGCACCCGACTGCCACAACATGGCGTCGACCAGGGTGGTCTTGCCGTGATCGACGTGGGCGACGATCGCAACGTTGCGAAGGTCGGAGCGGATGGACACGGATGATCTCCAGTGGTCGGGAAGTATGGGAGCCGCGGGATTCACAGATTACGGGACTTCGGGGCAAGGGCTGATCCGAAATAGCTTCCCGGTCGCCGCAACGGGTGATGCGGTTCAGGGTTGCTATTAGCTAAATCGAGTAGTAGGGCTGAGCCACCTACTGATTTCGGAAACCGAGAACGACTAGGTGACGGCTCGCGCTCAAACGAGCGCAGAGCGTTACTGTGCAGGTAGAGCCACCGTCTGCCCCTAGCCCCCTCGGGAGCGGCCATCATCCAAAGGGACTAGGAACTACAAAAGGTCATCGGCCTCCATCCCGTGCTTTAACGCTCCAAGTTGGACAATGCGCTTGTATGGCCCATGACCCTTTTCAGGTACACGTTTCAGATGGTATTTCCATACAGGGGTTAGCTACACGAATAGGCCGACACACTCCACGAACGGACGAATGACTCATGCGCAAGGAAATCTCACTTGCTTCTCACAGCGTTGCAGTGAGCGTTACGTCCCCAGACCTCGACCGTTTCGTGACATCTATGCACGAGGTTGTCAGCTCCGACACCGAAGTCGAGGCGATCCGCTCCATCGTCCGACTGTGCGGTGTCCAGTTCGAGGCACCCGCGGCGGCGTGGCATCGGGCGACCGACGAGGCGACTCTGCTCCTGGTCTCCTCCTACGGACTTGACACCGACTCCAAACCCGAGCTCGAAACAGAGATGAGTTTGCTGGCGGCGGGCGACATTTTCCAGCCGGCGGGGCTCCTAAATCTCCGAAGGAGGTTTGCCTGCATCGCAGGGCGCCGGGACGCGATGGCCCTCGTGGCAGGGGACGTGCTCTTCTTGGTTGGATCTCCGCAAGACGATCCGGTCGCCCCGATCGGCTTCGAGGCACTGATCTCACAGATCCTCGATCTCGTTGCAGAGGCCAACCGGGCACGCAGGCGAAACCGGGATCTCGACATCAGCCTCGCTCTAACCGCACACGAGTTGCGTAGCCCCCTGCTTTCGGCGAAGGCGGCCATCGAAACCTCACTCATCGAGGATGGCTTCGAGGGGGCATCCATGGACCGAGGCGAAAACGAGACCGCTCAGCTGTTGCGGCGTGCCAATCACGAGCTCGGTCATCTCGCCGACATGTGCGACTCCCTGCTGACCTGGGCGGCGGATGAGAGCTCCGTCAAGTTCAACTCGGTCGAGGTGGACGAGGTCGTGCTCGAGGCCATCGGTGGATGTAGACACGAATCCAAGGCGGAAGCGCTGGTCTTCTCGCGTCCGGTCCAGACGATCAAGGTCCACGCGAGCGCAGAGCACATCTGCATCGCCGTGAGCAATCTAATTCGCAACGCTCTTTACTACTCGCCGGCGAACAGTCCGGTCACAGTGTCGATCGAGGCCCACACCAACGTCGCCCACATCATCGTTACCGATGACGGGCCCGGGGTGCCCAAGGGGCAACACCGGAGCATCTTCGACCCCTTCGTCCGGGGCCTCGGAGGCGAGACTCCGCGTAGCGGTCGCGGACTTGGCCTCTTCATAGCCAAGCGCATTGTCGAAGGCCATGGCGGCAGCATCTGGGTCGCCTCTTGTGAACGCGGTGCGAGCTTCGTCATCGAGCTCCCGCTCGCCGAGGAGGGACCGTGACGACCAAAGTCATGATCGTCGACGACCACGCACTGTTCGCCGACGCGCTTCAACGAGTTCTAGAGCGGCAGAACATGGAGCTTCGCCTGGTCAACACCGCAGGCGACGCCCTCGAGCTGGCGGCGGGCTGGGCTCCGGACATCGCTCTCGTCGATCTAGGACTTCCCGACATGTCGGGGATCGAGCTCGGTGCCCGCCTGCTCGAGCTGTCACCCACCACCAAGGTGCTGGCCGTAACGGCCATGAGCCAGCCCCAGGCACTTCGCGCCGCAATCAAGGCGGGCTTTCACGGATTTCTCACCAAGAACATTCCGCTTCATCAGTTGGTGACCTCGATCGAGACTGCGCTGGAGGGCCAGAGGGTCATCCCTCACAGGCTGGCGGCGCCGGCCACCGGCGATATGTCTCCCGAAGCGAGACAGGCCGCGCTATTGGTCAAGCAACTGACGCAGCGCGAATTGGAGGTGCTCACCCTCTTGGCAAGAGGCGCCGGCGGCGAGGAAATCGCCCAGAAGCTGAACGTCAGCCGCAACACGGTCAGGAGTCATGTGCAGAACATCCTGACGAAGCTTCAGGTGCACTCGCGACTCGAAGCCGTGGCGTTCGCCGCACGTCACCACGTCGTCAAGTTGTCCCTATCCTCCCTCGAATCCGTTCCGTCACATGAGTCGACACCGCTCGCGAATCCGACAGGAAGTCCTGCATGATCAATGTCATCATCGCCGACGAGCATTCGCTCTTCAGGCAGGCCGTTCGCAGCGCTCTCGAGACGGAGGAGGACCTGACGGTTGTGGCCGAGGCCCGCGACTGTATCGAGGCGGTCGCCGAGGCGAAACAACACCAACCGGACGTGGCTTGGATCGACGCCGGCCTCCCCAACAGCAGTGGTGTTCACACCACTCGCCTGCTCCGCGACTGTGCGCCGGCGTGCAAGATACTCGTGCTTTCAAACCAACCGGACCCGACCGCCCTCTTCGATGCGATGCAGGCGGGCGCCAGTGGCTTCATGACCAAGACCGGACCGCTTCAGGAGCTGATCAGGTCGACCAGGGCCATGCTACGCGGTGAGACAATCGTTCCCCCCGCGATGCTCGGCCATCTCCTCTCACAACTCATTGAAACCAGAAACGAGCAGAACATCGTCATGCGCCGTCTCTCCCGACTTACGCGGCGTGAGCGCGAAGTGCTGGCCCTGCTGGTCGAGGGGGCGGATAACGACCTGGTCGCTAATCGCCTGGTCATCAGTCCCGAAACCGCTCGCACGCACATACAGAACATTCTCGGGAAGCTGGACGTACACTCACGACTCGAGGCAATGTCACTGGTCTTGCGCAACAACATCACTCCCGACTTGATCATGGACTGAACCGGGACGCTAGCTGCTCCACCGTTCCAGATCGGCTTCGTTCACCTCTTCGAAGATCTGGTCGAGGTCGTAGTTCATGTTCCATCCGGGATAGTGAGCCTGGAACTTGGAGTTGTCAGTGATCCACCACGCGATCCCACCCGGCCGCATCGCGCTGAGATATGACCAGTTCATCTGCTTTCCGGTGACGATCTGGGCTCGTTCTATCGCCTCGACCACCGAGCAATTCACGCGACGGCCCCCGCCTAGGTTGTAGATCGCCCCTGCCCGAGGATGTTGCGAGAACTCAACGAAGGCCGAGGCTAGGTCGGAGACATGAATTACGTCTTGGACCTTCTTGCCCTTGTAACCGTAGACCGTGTAATGGCCGCCACTTCGGGCACATCGGATGAGATATGCGATGAGTCCGTGCCGTTCGGTCGGGGACTGATTCTTCCCTGTAACCGTCCCGCTCCGAAAACACACTGTGTTGAGCTCGAACGATCTCCCGTACTCCTGAACCATGAGGTCGGCGGCCGCCTTCGATGCTCCCGACACCGCGTGATTACACGCGTCGATGGCCATGTCTTCGCTGATGCCGGAGAAGTAGCGATGATTCGCCTCGAGCTCGTAGCGTGTGTCGAGCTCTACCAGGGGAAATGAATTGGGGTGGTCACCATAGACCTTGTTCGACGAGGTGAAGATGAAGGAAGCTCCCGGAGAACACTCACGCGTTGCCTCCAGAACATTGAGCGTTCCCAGGGCATTAACGGCGAAATCGGTTGAAGGTTCCCGGCCACCCCAGTCCCGCGATGGCTGGGCGGCGGCGTGAACGACAACTGCGACCCGCTCGCCGTAGATTCGAAAGACGTCCATGACCGCCTCGCGATTGCGGATGTCGACCGAAAAGTGCCAATAGCCACTGCCGAGCTCGCGCTCCAGCAGGTCTACGTTCCACAGGGTGGACGCGTGGGGGCCAAAGAAGAGACGACGCATGTCGTTGTCGACTCCGACGACGTCGTAACCCAGGGCCCCGAAGGCTCGAGCCGCCTCCGATCCAACTAGACCCCCCGACCCGGTGACGATTACAACAGACACGCGTACCCCCCAGCGGGCACTCGTTTGAACCACATCATGAGCGCGAAGTTAGTGCTCTATCACCCCTTTCGCATCTGACAAAGTCCGTAGAACTTCTACCGCCCCGACGTGATGCTGCATGGAGCAATCCTGTCTAGGTTGACCACAGGATGACCCCAAAGCCTGCGAGGGCCGGCGTCACGCAGACGAGCGGTATTCGATCCTCGGTCGACAGCGGACTGGATGTCCCGAAGCCTCTTCGGGAATCCCTTCTGCTCGCGGGAGCCCACAAAGCATTGGGTCATGCAATCGCAATCATCTCTGCTGAACCGGCAGGACTGGTACTGACGTGGAATCGAGGTGCGCAACGGCTCCTTGGATACCTCGAGACCGAGATAGTGGGTCGCCACTTCTCGCAGCTCTATCCGGCCCACGACATCGACGATGGTCTTCCGCGCATCCACCTGGATAACGCATTGACGATGGGCAACTGCAACGTCGAGCAGTGGATGACCGCCAAGGATGGAGCCGGCGTATGGGTCGATCTCGACATCACCTGCCTGAGGAACTCGGCCGACGAGCTGCGAGGATTCGTGCTGATGGCCAAGGACCTGACTCGGCATCGGACCACCGAGGACGAGTTGACTCACCTGGCTCTCCACGACCCTCTCACCGGGCTTCCCAACCGACGCCTCCTCGTGGACCGCGCCACGCAGGCGATCGAGCGACAGGAAAGGCAGGGCACGACGGTGGTGCTCATGGTGCTCGATCTTGACGACTTCAAGCTGATCAACGATACGTTCGGTCACCACGCGGGAGATGGGATCCTCACCGAGCTGTCCGGGCGACTTCAGGACGCCCTTCGCCCCGGGGACACGGTGGGTCGCTTCGGAGGAGACGAGTTCGTCGTCGTGTGCGAAGACCTTCCCGACGCGGACCAGGCAGTCCGAATCGCGCGCCGGCTGCTCGAAGCTGTGCGTGCACCGGTTTCCGTATCATCCGGTCGCGTGCGGGTTACCGCCACGGTCGGCGTCGTCTTGTCACCATCGAGTCACGACGACTTCGAGTCACTGATACAGCACGCAGACGCCGCCATGTATCGAGCTAAGGCGACCGGGGGGAACGATCTCGAGGTCATCCACCTCTCCCATCCCAACTAGTTAAACGGGAAGGGCGTCAGCGTCTCGCGTCGCCGAAACGGAAGACCTTCCCCTTGGCGGTGACCAGGACGTAGCCCTTACCCGACGGCGTCGCGGCCATGTCGATCACTGGAGACGACGGCTTGTTGCCCGAGAGATCGCCTACGTTCGCTGCGCTGCCGAAGGAGCGCACGTTACCCCCACGAGTAACCAACCAGTAGCCATCGGCTCCTTTGTTGTCGCCACCGACGAAAGCGGTACCGCGCTTCGCCTCGCCCATGTGCACTGCATCTCCGTAGGCGAACACCCGTCCATCGGTTGCAAGAAGCCAGTAGCCACCACCCGTCGGAGTCGACACGAGCGCGGTGATGGTCGCGTCCTTTTTTCGTGCGCCTCCGCGGTTGATCGCGTTTCCGAAAGCATGGACGCGGCCCGAGCGCGTCACGATCCAATAGCCCTTGCCGTTGGGGGTTGCGCTCATACCCCCGACCCTCGCCCTGCCGCCGCGGAGACCGCCTCGGTGAACCGCGTCGCCGAAGGCCATGACCTTCCCGTCGCTGCGGAGCAACCAGTAACCGCCGCCGCTGGGCGTGGCCGCGATATCGACGACCGGCCTCTTCAACCACGCGGACTCGGAACCGTGGACACTACCGACCGCGAACACCGAGCCGTTGCCCCCCGCCAGCCATCCGCCCGTCGTGGTGGGGTGCCCGGCGATCCCCGTGATCATCGAGCGCGGCACCTTCCAGAAAGTCGTGCGCTTCATCGCACCGTCCCAGGTGAAGCTGAAGTGCACATGATCGGTGTGCGGATGAAGGACGCTTCCGTTGCTCGGCGACACGCAGCCCCTCTTGCGCTGCTCGCAGTAGACCCTCCAGCCGCTGCCGGGGAACCAGATCCTGCGGTTGAAAATGACGTACATGACGCCCAGCCGGCGAACCATCGCGTAGCGGTTGCCGTAAGAGTCCCGGGCGAAGAGCCACTCGAAGAGGCTTTCGGCCGCCGCCTTCTGGCTGCGATTGGCGGCGTTCACGCCCCAGTCCCAGGCCCGCCCCTCCTTGTGCTCGCTGGTCCCGCCGACGTCGCATCCTCGGGCGATCGATCCGTAACCGGTGCCCGGATAAGCGGCCAGCACCATCCTCTGAAAGGCCAGCACCCCCGGCTTGGCGTAAGGACTGCACTTGCGCTGTCCCTCGTAGGACGGAGATGCGTCGATCGCCGGCCCGAACGAGGACTTTGCCGGCACGGCCGCGCTCACAATCGGGACGGCGGTCGCGGCGACGGCGACCAGCGCAACGAGGGCAATTCGAGATCTCATGTTGGTTCTGGCCTTTCCCGCGGTTGCCTCGGGCACTTTACGGCGGAATGTCTCCCCAGGTCTTCCTCGGCTGGCCCCCAGCACGACTGAAGCGCCAGGTCTCCAGAGGCTGTGGTCAGATGGCCCGATGACGGTCAAGGTTGTGATCGGCGAGCGGAGAGTCGACCTCGTGCTCGCCCGGCCCGAGGTGCTAAACGCGATGGACTGGGCGACCTTCGGGGCTCTGGCCGAGGCCTGCGACGAGATCGGCGCCCACGACGACGCGAGGGTGGTGGTCGTCTCCGGCGAGGGCCCGTCGCTGTCCAGCGGCATCGACGTCTCGGCGTTCTCCAGCCGGGCGGGTTCGATGGAGCAGATGATCGCCCACGCTCAGGCTGGTTTTCGAAAGCTTGCGGCCCTCGAGTTGCCCACTATCGCGGTCCTCAGAGGGCACGCGCTGGGGGCGGGCTTGCAGCTCGCTCTAGCCTGCGACATCCGGGTGGCGACGCGCGACGCGTCAATGGGCCTGCTCGAGCATCGCTTCGGGATCCTCCCCGACCTCGGAGGGACGCAACGGCTCCCGAGCCTGGTCGGCCCGGGCTATGCGAAGAAGATGATCTGGACCCGGGAACGCATCGACGGAGCCGAGGCTCACCGTCGCGGCCTGGTGGAGGTCCTGGTCGAAACCGACGAGCTCGATCTCGTCGTCGACCGGCTCGCGGCCGAGATCGCCGCCGCCCCGCCCACGGCCGCCCGGCAGGTCAAGGCCCTCGTCGAGCTGTCGGGCCGCGTGGCCGCCGCCGACGGTATGGATGCAGAGGCACACGCTCAGATGGCCTGCTTCGACTCCCCCGACTTCGGCGAAGCCGTGGCCGCATTCATGGAGAAGCGCCAACCGAACTTCCGTTAGGCGCTCGCCCGGCAGCAACCTATCCGGGTATCGCCGGGGCTCGGCGATCGCGCCTACCCTCGTACTCACGCAGACGGCCGGACACGGAGGAGATACCAATGCCCAAGGCAACTTTCGTCACCTCGGAGGGGACATTCAAAGCCGATTTGAAGCCGGACCACGCTCCCACCACGGTGGCCAATTTCGTGGAGTTGGCCACGGGCAAGCGCGAGTGGCGTGATCCGAACGATGGTCGGCGCAAGTCCGAACCCCTCTACGATGGCACCATCTTTCACCGCGTGATTCCCGATTTCATGATTCAAGGCGGCGATCCCGAGGGCACAGGGCGCGGGGGGCCCGGCTACAAGTTCGAGGACGAGTGTCCCCCGGGGGGCCCCGGCTTCGACCGGCCGGGTTTGCTCGCGATGGCCAACGCCGGCCCGAACTCGAACGGATCGCAGTTCTTCGTAACCGTCGCTCAGACACCGTGGCTCAACAACAAGCACACGATCTTCGGCGAGGTGGTCGAGGGCATGGACGTGGTCAACAAGATCTCGACGCTCCCGACGGCCGCCCAGGACAAGCCGGCAACCGACGTCGTACTCGAACGGGTGGAGATAGAGGAGTAGTAGTAAGGGCGGAGGTTTCGCGGGTGGCCTCCGCCCTGGGGGTAGGTGTGAAGAGTCGCTATCTTCCTGCGCGATCGTCGAGACGATCGCTAGAGGCCGAGCGCCCTCAGTCCGAGCGCCGCGAAGCCGAGTAGACCGCCGACCGAGGCGCCGGTCATGGCGACGAGGCCCACGCCTCTGCCGAACTCGGCCGCCAGGTGCGATTGTTTGCGCTCGTTGGTGAGTGACATCCCGTCCTCCCTCCCAAGTTCAGGTTGGTGCTCAACTTGGGTCACCGTAGCGAGCCACCGTTACGAAATCGTCCAGCCACCTCCGAGCACAGGTCATCGCTTGAGACGACATGGGACAATTTAAGGACCCTCATGCTTCCAAGGACTTTTCATGCTTCAAGCCCGAAATCTCAGCGTCGAAGTCGGCGGCCGCCTCGTGGTCGTCGATGCGACCTTTACCCTCAATAAGGGCGACAAGGTCGGACTCGTCGGCCGCAACGGAGCCGGCAAGACCTCGTTGCTCAAGGTCGTCGGTGGCGAAGCCGTGGCGGTCGAGGGTCACGTGGCCCGCAAGGGGGCGTTCGGTTACCTACGACAGGATCCCCGGCTCCACGCGGAGACGATCACCAACACCGCTTTGAATCACGTCGTATCCGGACGGGGGCTCGACCAGGCCGCCGTGCGCATCGAGAAGCTGCGCCTTCGCATCGAGGAGAACCCCTCGAAGAAAAACGTCGAGCGGTTCGCCAGGGCCGAGGAGCGCTACCGGGCCGATGGCGGCTACTCCGCGGAATCCGAAGCTCATCGCATCGCGCACGGGCTCGGACTCCCCGACGATCGCCTCGACCTGCCGGTTGCGGCGCTTTCGGGTGGCGAGCGCAGACGCGTCGAGCTGGCCCGCATCCTGTTCGCCGGGAGCGACGCTTTGGTGCTGGACGAGCCGACCAACCACCTCGATACGGATGCCAAGTCGTGGTTGATGCAGTTCCTCGCGACCTACAAGGGGGCGCTGCTGGTCGTCAGCCACGACCTCGTGCTGCTCGACCGATCGATCACCCGCGTTCTCCACCTCGACGAAGGTGCGTTGGTCGAATACAAGGGCACCTATTCCGAATACAGAGAATCGCGCAAGAAGGACGAGGCGAGACTCACGAAGATCGCCGGGCGACAGGCCTCCGAGATCAAGCGGCTGTCTACGCTGGCCGATTCGATGCGGGGACAGACCGTCCGTCGCGCGCGCACCGCGAAAATGCTCGACAGCCGGGTCGAGCGGATGCGCAGCGAGCAGATCAGCGCGCCCAAAACCGAGCGTTCCAGCGTGTTCCGATTTCCCGAGCCTCCCCACTGCGGCAAGCTCGTGCTCACCGTCGAGGCTTTGACCAAGGGTTACGGCGGTCCCCCCGTGTTCGAGGACCTCGACTTCGAGCTCGGCCGGGGTGAGCGTTTGGTCGTGATGGGGTTGAACGGTGCGGGCAAGACCTCATTGCTGCGCATTCTCGCCGGACAGACGGATGCCGACGCAGGTGAGTTCAGGACCGGAGTCGGGGCGTCTGTGGGCTATTACGCCCAGGAGCACGAGGGCATCATCGGTGGCCACGACCTCCTGTGGCACATGCGGGGGATGTCGGGGGGATCGGACCAGCAGCTACGCCAGCTGATGGGCATGTTCGGGCTGAGCGGCGAGATCGCCTTCCAAGACGCGGGCACGTTGTCGGGCGGAGAAAAGACAAAGCTTGCACTCGCCCAGCTCGTGGCGGGCAAGCACAACCTGCTGCTGCTGGACGAGCCCACCAACAACCTCGATCCGCCGTCCCTCACCGCCATCGCCGACGCGCTGAGCCGGTGGCCCGGCGCCATGGTGGTCGTGAGTCACGACGTGGAGTTCGTCCGTGCGCTTACGCCCGACCGCGTTCTCTACATGCCCGAGGGCAACCTGGACTACTGGAGCGACGACCTCCTCGAGCTCGTGTCGATGGCCTAGCCGACCTTCGCTCCTGCGAATGGCTGCGGCCTTACGATGAGCCCCCACGCGAGAGTGGCGGAATTGGCAGACGCGCTGGCTTTAGGTGCCAGTGCCCGTAAGGGCGTGGGGGTTCGAGTCCCCCCTCTCGCACTCATCCCCGATGTATCGTTCGGAGCCGAAAAGTCAATCAGCCTGGGGGGGGTTGGTGTCGTGTCTGTCCGAAAATTGGCCGTTCTGTCGCTTGTCGTTGCCCTGCTCGCGCCGCTCACAGCTCATGCGGCCCCACGCGGCAAGCCGGGTGGCGGTGGGGGCGGTACTACGAGCTGTAGCTTCCCCGAGTCCAACGCCGAGGGACTCGAGATACTCAGCAACTACTACCCCGGCTATTGGTGGGACCACACGAACCTGACCACCGGGGTACAGGCTCATCCCAGCGCCACTCCGGAACAGCTTGCTGCCGTTCGAGACGCCATTTCGACCTGGGATCAGGCCCTGCGCGATTGCTTCGACAACCTGATCACCCTGACCGACGTCACGAATCAGAAACGGAAGGTCGCGGACATCGTCGTGCACTACGTGCCGACCGCCGGAGGAGTCGTCTTCGGTGGCTACGCGATCTGCGGCGACCACAAGTGTCCGAACATCATCGTGCGCTCCGACCTTCCTCCAAGTCTCGGCGAGGATCCGTACACTCCCGAGTATCTCGGTTGGGTCACGCTTCACGAGATCGGTCACGCCCTCGGTCTCGGGCATGCGACCAACCTGCTCGAGAGCACCGACCTGATGGGCTATGGATGGCCCGATCTCGGGGATCCGGTGATGTCCGACTGCGACATGGACGCACTGGCCTTTGTCTTTGCGTGGGCGCTGGAAGGTGGCGAGCCACGTCCACCGGCTGAGGGTCCTTACGACTGCTCGCTTGACTGAATAGGTGCACGGCTAGGCATCTGGAGTCCGGCGAGCCCTTTACTGCTCTCGGCGGCGACCCGTTCAGAGAGGTCGAGGGCTACTGTGACGATCATGCCCGACTACACCGCCGAACTTCAGTTCGCTCTCGACGTCGCGCAACTCGGTGGAGCCGTCGCCATGGAGCACTATCAGGGCACGCCGCAGCGCAAGCGGAAGCGGGACGGCTCCTGGGTCACCGAGGCCGACATCGCGACCGAGGCGACCATCCGCAAGCACATCGGCTCGGCATGGCCGGACCACAACATCCTCGGCGAGGAGGAGGGACTCACGTCCGCGACCGGAGGCGAGGCCGTCGCGGGGGCGCCGACCTGGATCGTCGACCCCATCGACGGGACCAACAACTTCATGAGCGAGATTCCAACCTGGGCGACGCTGGTCGCGCTCCGGGTCGATGATCGAAACGTCGTGGGAGTTGCCCATGCGCCGGCCCTGAACGAGACATACGACGCGGCCGCCGGACTGGGAGCGCGTTACAACGGCCACTCGATGATGGTCGACAAACTCGACACGCTTGCCGGCGCAACCGTCTTCCTCGGTGGAGACAAGGCCTTCTACAGGCACCACCTCGAGAGGCTGCACGAACAGCTAGTACTGCAATCGTGGCGAACGCGCGGCTTCGGCGATTTCTGGGGGCACGTTCTCGTCGCACGCGGCGCAGGTCACGTGATGCTCGAGCCTCAGGTGTCGATGTGGGACGTCGCCGCTTTGGAGATCATCGTCGCCGAGGCCGGTGGGCGACTCACGCATGCCGACGGCTCGACCTTCTCCGGCGAAGGTTCGTGCCTCACCACCAACGGCGTGCTGCACGAGCAGATCGTCGCTATGGCGACAGGCGTTCGATAAGCCAACCCACTTCGGCAACACGCCGGAACATCAAACGATCGTGGAGCCGGTTTGGTCGACCCTGCCAGAACTCGATGGTGTCGGGAACGAGCCTGAAGCCGCCCCAGTGCGGAGGGCGAGGGAGGTGGTCGTCGTCGGGAAAGCGCTGCTCGACGGCCCGCATCCGGTCGTCGAGCTCGGCCCGGTTGGCGATGACCTCGCTCTGTCTGGATGCCCAGGCGGCCCTCCGGCTCTCGGGAGGACGCGTTCGCCAGTAGGCCTCCGACTCGATGCTGGACACCTTCACCACGCGCCCCGTGACGTCCACCTGGCGCTCGAGCTCGGGCCAGTAGAACACCAGCGCGGCGTGCGGGTTCTCGGCAAGCTGTTTGCCCTTGCGGCTCTCGTAGTTGGTGAAGAAGGTGAAGCCTTCGTCGTCCACCCCCTTCAGCAGCACGATGCGCGCCGCGGGCCTGCCCTCGGCATCGGCTGTGGCGAGCGTCATCTCGTTCGGCATGCGCAGCCCCGCGTCGAGTGCCTCACGCATCCAGTGACGGAACTGCACGATCGGATCGGGGTCGACCTCGCTTTCGTCGAGCCCCTCCGTCGAACGCGCCACGCGTAATTGCGACATCGCCTTGTTGAGGTCGTCGCCGCCACCATTCATGTTTGGCTCTGGAGTTGCTCGGCCAGTGCAGAAAAAGCGCGACCGCGATGATTGAAGACCAGCTTCTCGTCGAGGGGAATCTCGCCCATCGTGCGAGTCTCGCCCTCGGGAACGAAGTGAGGATCGTAACCAAAGCCGCCATCCCCGCGCCCCTCGAGAGTGATGCGGCCCTCGCAGCTCCCCTCGGCCAGGAGCTCCGTGCCGTCCGGATTGACCATCACCGCCACGCATCGATACCGAGCGGTTCGCTCGCCGTCCGGCACCGCCCGCAGCGCCTCGACCAGTTTGGTGTTGTTCTCCGCGTCGGTCGCGTTCTCACCCGCGTAGCGCGCCGACTTGACGCCCGGCTTGCCCCCCAGTGCGTCCACCTCGAGGCCCGAATCGTCGGCCACCGCGACCTCTCCGGTCGCGTTAGCCACCTCACGCGCCTTCGCAAGCGCGTTCTCGTGAAACGTGTCGAAGGGCTCCTCGAGTTGGAGATCGGGCGCGACCGCATCGAGAGGTACCAGTTCCACTCCCGCCAGAATGAGGCGAACCTGCTCGGCCTTGTGCGCGTTGCGCGACGCGAAGATCGCCCTCAATCGGCCTCCGAAGCTCCGAGCGTGGTCTCTTGGCGAACGGTTAGTCGTTCGATCCCCTGGGTTGCGAGGTCCAGCAGTTGATTCAGTTCCGCGCGGTCGAAGGTGCCGTGCTCGGCGGTGCCCTGGACCTCGACGAGCTTTCCTGAGCCCGTCATGACGACGTTCATGTCAACGCCGGCGGTGGAGTCCTCCGCGTAGTTGAGGTCGAGGCAGGGAGTGCCGTCTACGATCCCAACGCTGATGGCGGAGATCGAATCCGTAAGCGGCGAGGACGTCAAGGCCCCTTGGTCCTCTAGGGAGTCGAAGGCGAGCGACAGTGCCACGAAGGCGCCCGTGATCGATGCGGTACGCGTGCCGCCATCGGCTTGCAGCACGTCGCAATCGACGATGATGCTGCGTTCACCGAGGCTCTCGAGATCGGTGATCGCTCTAAGGCTACGACCGATCAGTCGTTGAATCTCCTGTGTTCGCCCGGAGGGCCTACCCTTGTTGACCTCGCGGCGGACGCGCTCGCTGGTCGAGCGAGGCAGCATCGAGTACTCCGCGGTGACCCATCCCCGCCCCTTGTTGATCATCCACCGCGGCACGGTGTCCTCGACCGTCGCAGTGCAGATGACCTTGGTGTCGCCCATCGCGATCAGACAAGAGCCCTCGGCGTTGGGCATGAATCCCGGCGTCATCGTCACCGGCCTCAGCTCGTCCGGTGCCCGGCCGTCCAGGCGCGCCATCAACCCACCTCTAGTCTGAGCCCGTCGCCGGCAAGCTCAACTTCGGTGTCACCGGCCCTAACGCGAGCCTCCGCGAGGGACAGCTCTCGATCGCTGCCGGGCCGTATGTGGGCGAGCACCAGTTTCCTCGCTCCCATGCGTGCAGCTATGGCACCGGCGTCGGCCGCGCACAGGTGACCCCACCAGGGCTCCTCGGAGTTCTGCGCCGTCGCCTCACACACAAAGACGTCGGCGTTCCTTGCGATCGGCTCGAAATCGCCCTCGACGCCGGAGTCGGCACTGTAGGAGAAGGCCGAGCCGTCGAGCTCGATGCGAGCACCCAGCGTTACGGGCGGATGCTTCATCCGCCCAAACGAGACCCTCGCTTCTCCCAAGGCGATCTCGCTCGCCTCCGTGATCGGAATGAGGTCGAAGCCCTCGGCAATCCCAGGGTCGAAACCCAGAAGCCGTTCGATCGTCTCCTGCGGCGCCCACAGAGGGATGGTCGGCGCCGGCTCCTCGCCACCGTATTGAAGGGCATGGAAGAGTTGCCAGATGTCGATCGTGTGATCGGGATGGCGATGGCTCAACACGACCCCGCGCAACTCGCGATAGTCCATGTGGTGCAACAGATTGCGCCAGGTCCCACCGCCTGCGTCGAGCAGCCAGCGCTCGCCGTCGACCTCGATCAGATACCCCGAGGCCGCGCTCTCGCGCGTCTGATAGACGCCCGAACAACCGAGAACGGTCACTGCGAGGCTCACGTTCGAGCCCCCTCAGGCCAGGGATGATGCTCGACTTCACCGAACTCGGGTCCGAGAAAGCGAATGCCGAGCTCGGAGAACTGCCCCGATGTGCTCGAGGAGATAAACCTGTGAACCCCCATCTTGGTCTGGTCGTTGACCAGCTCCTGATTACGCAGCGCGGCGAACACATCAGCCGCGGTTGCCTCTGCGGATGAGACAAGCACCACGCTCTCTCCCATGACGTACTGAATTACCCCGGTCAGCAGAGGGTAGTGCGTGCAGCCGAGAATGAGGGTGTCGACCTCCTGCTCCTTTAGCGGTGCGAGGTATTCGCTCGCCAAGGCGACCACCTCGTCTGAGGTGGTTTCGCCGCGCTCGACGAACTCCACGAAGCGCGGGCAGGCCTTGGAGACGAGCGTCACGTTGGCGCGCGTTTCGTCGACGGCCCGGTCGTACGCCATCGACGAAACCGTCGCCTGGGTGCCGATGAGACCGATGCGCCGGTTCCTGGTGGCCGCCACGGCCGCATGCACCCCCGGCTCGATAACCGAGACGATCGGAAGGTCGTACCGGGCCCTCGCCGCGTCCAGCGCGGTGGAAGCAGCCGAGTTGCATGCCACCACGAGCAGCTTCACGTCGTAGCCCATCAGCACATCCATGATCTCCAGAGCGAAGCGACGGACCTGTTCGGCGGGACGCGGACCGTAGGGGCAACGCTCCACGTCGCCGAAGTAGATGAGGTCCTCGTGCGGCAGCAGGTCAATGACGGCACGGGCAACCGTGAGACCCCCCACTCCAGAGTCGAACATTCCGATTGGCCGGCGGTCAGACATTCATCTCCCTGGAAAACGAGGCGCGCACGTGCGGGCACACCCTAATAGCGGATCTCCAGCGAGAAACGCAGCGCCGCATCGAGGCGGCGATCCGCTACCACCAGAGGACGGCTTCGACCTGCTCCTCTGCCGTGTCGATGTCCTGAGTCCAGGCGTCCGTCGACAGGTACTTCCAGCCGCCGTCGGGCAGCAGGCAGACGACGTCGCCCCCGCCGTCCGCCCCGAGGCGCTCGGCGGTTCGTTGCGCGACCCAGATGACGGCCCCCGCCGAGATGCCGGCGAAGATGCCCTCCTTGGTCAGCAGCGCGCGCGTCCACA
Organism: Actinomycetota bacterium; assembly: GCA_050693935.1. Lineage (GTDB taxonomy): Bacteria > Actinomycetota > CADDZG01 > CADDZG01 > WHSQ01 > WHSV01. The sequence continues at coordinate 16,954 of JBOGWU010000193.1, forward strand.
GGATCGACTCGCGCGCCTTGACCATGATCTTGCCGTCGAGGATGTCGGGGTCGAAGATAGGTGGGACGTAGCCGTCCTCGAGCGAGCGGAGGCCGTAGACGAGCTCCCCAAGCTGCGGCTCGGCGGCGATCACCTTGATGCTCGGATCGTGCTCCTTCAGCCGGCGACCGACACCCGTGAGCGTCCCCCCGGTGCCGAGCCCGGCGACGAACGCCTTCACCTCGGGTAGGTCGTCGACGATCTCTTGGCCGGTCCCGTGGTAATGGGCCGCGACGTTGGCCGGGTTGCCATACTGAAACGGCATGTGGTAGGTGGGATCGGCCGCCATCTCGGTCGCGAGCGCCACGGAGCCGTTGGTGCCCTTGGCCCCCTCGGAGAAGACGATGTCCGCCCCGAAGGCTCGCAGCAGACTCACCCTCTCGACCGATGCGTTGTCGGGCATCACCGCCGTGAAGCGGTAGCCGCGGGTCAAACAGACCATCGCCATCGAGATCCCGGTGTTGCCGGAGGTGGGCTCGAGGACGATCTTGTCCTTGGTGAGCTCGCCCGAGGCCTCGCCGGCCTCGATCAGGGCAAGCGCCACCCGGTCCTTGACGGAACCGGTGGGGTTCTGACCCTCGAGCTTGAGCCAGAGCCTGACGTTGTCGACCGGACTAAGGCGGGGAACCTGCACGAGCGGCGTATGGCCGATCGTGTCCAGGATCGACTTGAATTTCACGAAAACCGCTTAGCGGGAGCCGCCGGCGACGCTGGGGAGCAGCGAGACCGTGTCACCCTCGGTGGCCTTGGTGTCGAGCTTCTCGATGTAACGGATGTCTTCGTCGTTCAGATAGACATTGACGAAGCGATGGAGGCTGCCGTCGTCGGTCAGAACCTGGCGCCTGAACCCCGGGTAGCGGCTATCGAGCTGGCCGATGAGCTCGCTGACGGTGCCCGGCTCGAGCTCTACCTGCGAGTCCCCGCTCGTGAACTTCCTGAACACGGTCGGGATGCGTACCGCAACAGACACATTTTCCTCCCTTGTAAATGTTGCTAAGTCTAACTCTAGTAAACGAGGGGGGGTGTGCCTGATTCCCGCTCGGCCCGCCTAGGTGATCGTGACCGGCACCTCCTCGATCTCGCCGTCGGTGGCCGTCCAGTTCTCCTTGACGATCCGGAAGGCCCGGATCTCGGCGGGCTCGTAGGCGAGCGAGACGATCAGGTAGGGCACGTCTTCGCTGGCCAGGCGGACGTCGGTCGGCGAGGGATAGGCCTCGGTGTGGGTGTGGCTGTGAAACACGCCGCCCAGCTCCCAGCCGTTGCCGTCGAGAGCGTTGTAGACCGCGAGCTGCTCGCCGGGCTCGAGCGCGTAACGAACGGGACTGGCCGCCGCATTGGCCATATTGAAGACCTTGACGATCTCGCCGGCCTTGGCTCCCAGCATGCCGCAGGCCTCGTTCGGCCTCCCCTCAATGCAATGCTGGATCATCTCCTCCGCCAGCGCCCGGCTTAGTCGCACCCCCTCCGTCAAGCGGTCCGGCCGAGCCCGCCCCGCGTCACTCATCGGCGACCACCTCTACCCGCCCGGCCCCCTCGATCAGAGAGCCGATGACCGCAGCCCCGGTGACGCCGCCCGCTTCCAGCGCCTCCATCAGCGCCGCGGTCCGGTCGGCCACCACCGCGATCAGCAGCCCACCCGAGGTCTGCGCATCGAACAGCACCGCACGAAGTGGTGCGTCGAGCTCGGCGGCGTCGACCCGCTCGCGATCGGCCTCGTAGTTTCTCTTGCTCCCGGCTGGCAGCACGCCCGCCGCCGCAAGCTCCAGCGCCTCGTCGAGCGTGGGGATCCGGCCGGCGATAAGGCGCGCCGATACCGTTGGGCCGAGCATCTCGAGCAGGTGGCCCATGAGACCGAAGCCGGTGACGTCGGTGGCCGCGGCCACCCCGATGTTGACCATCGCCTCGGATGCGGCTCGATTGAGCGTCGTCATGATTTCGACGGCCTCACGCGCGGTGGCCGCCGAGGTCTTGCCCTCCTTGATCCCGCTCGAGATGATCCCCATGCCGAGTGGCTTCGTCAGCACGAGGTCGCAGCCGGGGCCGCCACCGAGCTTCGCGACCACGTGATCGGGGTGGATCAGGCCGGTGACGGCCAGACCGTACTTGGGCTCGGGGTCGTCGATCGAATGCCCGCCGACGATGTTGACGCCCGCCTCGTCGCAGATCGCACTCCCACCCTCGAGCACGCGGCCGAGGAGCTCGAAGTCCAGCTCCCTTGGCCATCCGACGAGGTTGAGAGCGGTCAGCGGCCGAGCTCCCATCGCGTAGACGTCGCTCAGCGCGTTGGCGGCGGCCACCCGGCCCCAGTCGAAGGGGTCGTCTACGACGGGGGTGAAGAAGTCGACCGTCTGCACCATGGCGAGCTCATCGGTGAGCCGGTAGACCGACGCGTCGTCGGGCGCGTCGAGTCCGACGAGCAGAGCGGGATCAGCCGTGCTGGAAGTCACGTGGCGCAGGACCTGCGCCAGCTCGGTGGTGCCGAGCTTGCACGCTCAACCACCGCCGTGCGAGTACGAGGTCAGTCGAATCTCGTCGCGCATCCCGGACACACCTCCTCTCGATCGCCGCGGATGAGCCTCGACGATAGCCGGGCAACCTGGTCCTCCTCTGAATTCAACAAACTGTTGACGCACTATTCCCCCGGCGGGAGGATGGCCCCTCTCGACCGGAGGAGCAACGCGATCGAGCGAGTCGCTCTTTACCTGCAGGACAAACACCCCATAAGGGACGGCATCCGCTACGTCCAGCGAGCGGAGGCCGCCGGCTTCGAGGCCGTCTGGCAGGCGGAATCGCGTCTGGTCAGGGAGGCGACGGTGCCGATGGCGGCCTTCGCCGCCACGACGGATGCGATCAAGGTCGGCTCCGGTGTGGTGAACACCTGGACCCGCAACCCGGCCCTTCTCGCCTCGACCTTCGTGACGCTCGACGACCTTGCCCCCGGCAGGGTGATCCTCGGCCTCGGCGCGTGGTGGGACCCGCTGGCGCGGAAGGTGGGAATCAATCGCAAGTCGCCGCTCCAATGCATGCGCGAAACCGTCGAGGCATGCCGGGAGCTCTTCGGCCTCGAGGAGGTCAGCTATGACGGCGACTTCGTCAAGCTCGACGGAGTTCGCATCGACGTGGTGCACGGAGATGCATCGGCGCGCGACATTCCCATCTACATTGGGGCAACCGGACCCAAGATGCTGGAGCTCTCCGGGGCTATCGCCGACGGGGTGGTGCTCAACTACATGGTCTCGCCGTTCTACAACGACCAGGCCGTCGACCGCATCCGGGCGGGCGCCGCGCGTGTGGGACGCGACTTGAACGACGTCGACCGTCCTCAACTGGTGGTGTGCTCACTGGACAGAGACCGGAGCAAGGCGCTCGACAGCGCCCGCCTCCTGCTGACCCAATACCTCGGGCAGCAACCTCACATTATGAAAGCGTCCGGCGTAGACCAGTCCCTGATAGACGAGGTCAACGCGATTGTGGAATGGCCCGCGACCCATGATCAGATCGAGAAGGCGGCAGCACTGGTTCCCGATGAGGTCGTCCAATCGGTAAGCGCATCCGGCACCGCCGAGGAATGTCGCGCCAAGGTCGATGAATATCTCGAGCACGGAGCCACCTGTCCGATCCTGTATCCACTGGGAGACGACGTCGAGCTGATGATCGATACCTTCGCCAGGAAAGAGGAAGTCAATTGAGCGAGTACCTCGAGGCGGCCGAACATTACCGGGGCGAGGTCGCCTCCTTCCTGCGGGAGCTAGTTGAGCTCCCGTCCCCCTCCGGTGGTGAAAAAGCAGTGGCCGAACGGGTCGTCGCCCAAATGGAGAGGCTCGGCTATGACGAGGCGTTCATCGACAAGATGGGCAACGCGGTCGGACGGATCGGAGGTGGCTCGACAACCATCGTCATGGACTCACACATGGACACGGTCGGCATCGGCGACCCGAGCGCATGGAGCTTCGATCCCTATCGGGGCAAGACCATCAACGGCATCATCTACGGTCGCGGCGCCGGTGACGACAAAGGCTGCCTGGCCGCCATGGTGTACGCCGGCCGCGTGATGTCCGAGCGCGAGCTCGACGGGGCAGATGCCACCGTGTACGTAATCGGCACGGTCATGGAGGAAGACTGCGACGGGCTGGCATTGGGATTCGCGCTCGACTCCACGATCCGCGACCCCGACTGCGTGATCATCGGCGAGTCCACCGACCTCGACGTCTATCGCGGCCAGCGCGGACGAATGGAGATGCAGGTGTCGCTGACCGGGCGCTCCGCCCACGCGAGCGCGCCCGAGCGCGGGGACAACGCGGTAGCGAAGATGGCGCCGTTGATCACCGAGATCACCGAGCTCAACGACCGTCTAATGCCGCACGACTTCTTGGGGAAGGGGAGCGTGGCCGTCACCAAAGTCGAATGTGAAACCGCTTCGCTCAACGCGATCCCGGCATCGTGCACCATCTACCTCGACCGTCGTCTCACCGCCGGTGAGACGCTCGAGTCGGCAGTCGCCGAAATCAAGGCGCTGCCCTCCGCGGCCGACGCCAGGGTCCAGGTCCTCCGCTACGACGAACCGTCCTGGACCGGGCTCACCCTCGAGATCGAGAAGTACTACCCGACCTGGCTGCTCGATGAGAGCGACCCCCTGGTTCAGGCCGCCGCCCGGGCGGTTGAGACCGCCCTCGGCGCCAGTCCCGAGATCTCGAAGTGGGTGTTCTCGACCAACGGCGTGGCGTCCGCCGGAAGAATGGGGATCCCCACCGTCGGCTTCGGCCCGGGCACCGAGATTCACGCGCACACCACCGAGGATCAGTGCCCCGAAGATCACCTGGTGAAGGCGGTGGCCGGCTATGCCGCAATGCCGAAGGCGATCGTCGATGCGAAGGTGGGCAGATGAAAAAGCTAGAGCTGACTGTCAACAGCCAAGCCGTGAAGCTCGAGGTCACCGACGACGAAACCCTGCTCGACGCACTACGTGACCGCCTCGGGCTTCTGGCCGCGAAGGACGGCTGCCAGCCGGAGGGCTATTGCGGCGCGTGCACGGTGCTGGTCGACGGAAAGGCGCGGGTGTCTTGCTCGCAGCCGGCCGCAAGCTTTGCCGGCAAGGAGATCGTCACCCTCGAGGGACTCACCGATCACCAGCGCGAGGCGTTCGCGCTCGCGTTTGCCGCAACCGGGGCGTCGCAGTGCGGATTCTGTTCGCCCGGCATCGTCGTCAAGGCTAAGAACATGCTCGAGCGCAACCCCGAACCCACGCGCGACGAGATCGCAAGAGGCCTGGCGGGCAACCTCTGTCGTTGCACGGGCTACGTCAAAGTGATCGACGCGATCGAACAAGCCGGGCGGATCCTCGCGGGCGGCGAGGTGCCCAGCTTGGACTACTCCGGTCGCATCGGAACGCGCACGCCCAAATACGAAGCCTTCGAGCTCGCACTCGGCACCAAGGAGTTCATCAACGACATGACGATGGAAGGGATGCTGCACGGAGCAGTGAGGTTCTCCGATCACCCGCGCGCCGTGGTCAAGGGCATCGACGTCTCCAAAGCCGGGGCCATCGAAGGCGTCGTGAGGGTGGTTCTCGCAGCCGATGTGCCGGGAGAGCGCGACGTCGGCGCCATCTACAACGACTGGCCCGTCTTCATCGCTCAAGGGGAGACCACTCGCTACGTGGGCGACATACTCGCCGCCGTCGCGGCGACCACGAAATCGGCAGCGCGCAAAGCGGCCGCCGCCATCACGGTCGACTACGAGGTCCTCGAGCCAATGACCGACCCAGAAGAGGCCCTCAAAGATGACGCTCCGCGCGTCCACGCCAAGGGCAACCTTCTAAAGTCTCACGTCATCGACCGTGGAGACGTCGAGGTCGCGCTCGAGGGATCGGCGCACGTCGTAACCGAGACCTTCCAGACGCAACACATCGAGCATGCTTTCTTGGAACCGGAGTCCTCGCTCGCCTGGCTCGAAGACGATGAGATGCGCGTCTATTCCGGGGGCCAGGGAATTTGGGACGACCGCAAGCAGATCGCCCGCATCCTCGGCCGTCCCGAAGCCGAGGTCCGCGTGACGCTGGTCAGTAACGGCGGAGCCTTCGGGGCCAAGGAGGACCTGGGCATCAACGGTCATGCCGCGCTGCTCGCGCACGCAACGGGGGCTCCGGTGAAGTTGACTCTCTCGCGCGACGAGTCGATCCGGATGCACTCGAAGCGGCATCCGCTCACGATGTCCTACACGGTGGGCTGCGACGCCGACGGGAAGCTAACTGCGGTGAAGGCTCGCATCGTCGGGGACACGGGTGCCTACGCCTCGGTCGGCGACAAGGTGCTGCAGCGCGCCTGCGGTCATTCTTGTTCCGCGTACGAGGTTCCGAACGTATTCGTCGAAGCCCATGCCGTCTACACGAACAACGTGCCCTGCGGAGCCATGCGGGGCTTCGGGTCCAACCAGGCGAACTTTGCTATGGAGGGATGTCTCGACCGCCTCGCGGAGAAGGCCGGCATCGACGGCTGGGACATCCGCTGGCGCAATGCACTCGACGTCGGCGGAGTGTTCGGAACCGGCCAGATCCTCGGCGAGGGAGTGGGCTTCAAGAAGTGCCTCGAAGCCGTTAGGGATCACTACAAAGGGGCGCAGTTCGCCGGCATCGCCGGCGCCGTAAAGAACGTCGGCGTGGGCAACGGGCTGCCCGAGTACGGGCGCGCCTCGCTCGAGGTCCAAGACGACGGCTCGCTGTTGCTGCGTCACTCGTGGACGGAGATGGGTCAAGGCGTGCACACCATTCTGCAACAGGTCGCGGTCGAAGAGCTGGCGAGCGCGGGCATCGAGCTGAAACACGTGGCCGTGAAGGTGGACACGGATCGGGAGTTCCAGACCGGTCAGACGACGGCATCCCGCGGCACTTTCCTGGGCGGGCTTGCAGTAAAGAAAGCCTGCGAGAACCTGAAGGAGCATCTCAACGGGAGCGGAATCGCGGAGCTCGCGGGGCAGGAGTTCGTCGGCGAGCTCGAGTTCAAGGTGACCCAAGGTATGGACGACCCCGACCTGAAACGCAGCCACATCTGCTTCGGCTGGGGAGTGCAGGTCGCGATCCTCGACGATGCGGGACGCATCGAAAAGATCATCGCCGCGCACGATGTGGGCCGGGTGATGAACCGAAACCTGCTCGAGGGCCAGATGGAAGGTGCGGTGCACATGGGGCTCGGCCATTCGCTGACGGAGGAGTTCGTCACCACCGACGGCCACATCCAAACCCCGACGCTGAAGTCTCAGGGCATCATCCCGGCCAAGGGAATGCCTCAGGTGGAATGCATCTTCATCGAGGAGACCCAGCCCGAGGGTCCGTACGGCGCCAAGGGTGTCGGAGAGATCGGCCTCGTCCCGACCGCGTCGGCCGTCGCCGGAGCGTGCCAGAAGTTCGACGGACGCTGGCGGAACCGGCTCCCGATGAAGGACACCGCGGCGGCCAAGGCCGCACACCCGAGAGCCGCCCGCCGCGGGTGAGCTCTCTCACGCTCTCCGGCGGGATCGTCTGCGACCTAGCCGCCGGGACCGTCGAGCGGCGCGACCTCCATGTATCGGGCGACCGCGTCGGCGGGGAGGGTGGAGATAGCGTCGACGTGTCGGGTTGCATCGTGACCGGCGGCTTCGTCTGCGCACACCACCACCTCTACTCGGCGCTGGCGCGCGGCATGCCCGGACCCTCGGACCCTCCCCACAACTTTCGCGAGATTCTCGAGCGCGTGTGGTGGCGTCTCGATCGGGCACTCGACCCCGAGGCGGTCTCTCTCTCCGCGCGGCTCGGCGCGCTCGAGGCTGCGCTGGCCGGCACCACGACCATCGTCGACCATCACGCCTCGCCGGAGGCGATCGACGGATCGCTCAATCTCGTGGCGGACGGCATCTCGGGGGCCGGCCTGCGCGGGGCCGTCTGCTACGAGGTCACCGATCGCCACGGAGAGAAGCGCGGCCGCGCCGGCATCGCGGAGAACCTTCGGTTCATCGAGTCCAACGACCGCGCTTTGATTGCCGGCATGGTGGGCGCGCATGCCTCGTTCACGATCGGCGACAGGACCATGGAGGAGTTGGTCGCGTGCGCTCGCAACCTCGGGGCGCCGCTGCATATTCACGTAGCCGAGGACGCCTTCGACGAGGACGACTCCATGGAGCGCTACGGGCTCCGCACCGCCGAGCGACTCGCCTCCCGTGGGGCGCTGGCCGAAGGAGATCTGATCGCGCACGGCGTTCACTTGGACGACTCCGAGATCAATGCGGTGCGGGCGTCGGGTGCCTTCGTCGCCCACAACCCGCGCTCGAACATGAACAACGGGGTGGGCTACGCACCCGCGCTGAGGCTCGGGGAGCGGGTCGCGCTGGGGACCGACGGGATCGACGGCGACATGCTGGCGGAGACGAAGGCCTGCTACCTCAAGGCACGCGAGGCTTCGTGGAGCGCGGGCGTGGGTTTCGCCGTCGACCGGCTCGCCCAGGGCCACTCGGTCGCAGGCTCGCTGTTCGGTGAGCCCGCGCTCGGGCGTCTGTCCGCGGGTGCGCCCGCCGATCTCGTCGTACTCGAATACGAAGCGCCCACTCCGGTGGACGAGACCAACCTCGGCGGCCACCTGATCTTCGGCCGGCCAACCGTGAGAGACGTGATGGTCGCAGGGCGCTGGGTGGTCCGATCGGGAAAACACGTCGACATCGACGAGCAAGAGCTAAGGGCGGAGTGCAGCCGCGCCGCGCCCAGGCTGTGGAAGCGAATGGAGGAGTTCTGAGTGCAGCGGGCATCGCTTCATGGCAAGGACTACATCTCAACAGCCGACTGGTCGGTCGAAGAGCTCGGTGAGGCTCTCGATACTGCCTCCGAGCTAAAGTCGGCGTTCAGGCGCGGCGAGCCGCACCGTCTGCTCCCGGACAAGACGCTCTTCATGATCTTCCTGGATCTCTCGACGCGCACCCGGAACGCGTTCGAGGCCGGCATGACGCAGCTCGGGGGCCACGCGCACTTCATCGACGCGGCGACATCGCAGATCGCGCACGGAGAATCGCCGCGCGACATGGGCATCATCCTGTCGTCCTACGGTCACGGCATCGCAATCCGACATGACAAGGTCCCCGGTGAGGGCAACACCTACATGCGCGCCGTCGCGGCGGCGGCCGATGCCCCGGTCATCAACCTCCAATGCGACATCGATCACCCCACTCAGCAGATCGCCGACCTGATGACCATCGAGGAACACTGCGGCGCCCGGGATCTCTCCGGGATGAAGATCTGCGTGTCGTGGGCATTCGCCCCCTCGTACGCGAAACCGATGAGCGTTCCCCAGGGCCTCGCGCTCCTGCTCCCCCGTTTCGGCGCCGAACTCACCATCGCCCGGCCACCGGAGTTCCGCTTGATGCCGGCGGTCATGGATCAGGCTCACAAGCTCGCCAACGAGGGCGGCGGGAGCATCGTCGAGGTCGAAGACATGGACGCCGGCTTCGAAGGAGCGCAGGTCGTCTACCCGAAGTCATGGGGCGCCGAGCACCTGTTCGGCAACGAGGCCGAGGCACTCGCCCTCAACGCCCGCTACCAGGACTGGATCTGCGACTCCCGCCGCATGGGCATCGCGGCGAAGGACTCGATCTACATGCACTGCCTCCCCGCCGACCGTGGCAACGAGGTCACCGACGAGGTCATCGACGGCGATCAGTCGGTCGTGTTCCAGGAGGCCGAGAACCGCCTCCACACCGGCAAGGCCCTGATGGCCCTGACCATGGGTGGCTACGCCTAGGCCGCGACGCCTGCGGTACTAGCGCGCGTACTGAGAGAACACACGCACTTGTTCATCACGGGGGCTAGCGATCGGAGCCGGTCATGGCTCGGGCGGCTTGAGCTTGCCGGCTTTGCGATCCCGTTCGGTCTTGGCCTGGTGGCAGCCGTAGCAACGCGGCTTGAGGTTGTCGGTGGATGAGGGTCCAAGCGCCACGCGCGGCTCGACGTGGTCGAACTCGGGCCTGAGGCTGTTACCGCAGTCCACGCACAGCACTCCGTCGAACTCGGGCGGCTCACCAAGCTCCAGGGCCGTGCGCACCTCGACCGAGGGATCCCGTGACCAGCGCTTGAAGTTGCGCAGGTCCACCCCGTCGAAGAACACGCCGTTCAAGAACGCGTCCTGGGCGATCTCCCTGGCCACCTTCGGTGCCACTGGTCCGACGCCTGGGATCTTGCACAGTTCGCCCGCGCGCACGTCGGTCCAGCCTCGCTTGGCCACCTCGTGGCTCACCAGCACCACCAGCTCGGGTCGTTTCGCTCGACCCTTGCCGGAGCCCGACAACAGCGCCGCGTAGGCGTCGGCGAGATGGCACTCGAAGCGCTCTTTAGTGCCCGCGGCCTTGGCCTTGCGAGCGAGCCTTTGCGCCTCGGCCTCGGCCCGAGCCACGATCGGCGACCCGATGTGCGGCTCGAGCTCCATATGGATGTGCACCATGCCGAGGTCGTCGCAATGACTGCGCGCCTTGCGCGCCACTCGTTGACGCTCGGCCAGACCCCGGTGCTGCTCGGCCTCCAGCTTGGTTTTCCGCGCTTTCTCCCTCAGCACGTGGAAGGACTCTGCTTGAGCAACCTTCAGCAGTTCGCCGGCCGCGCCGGGGGCCGACTCCTCAGCCCTGGCGATCTCGGTCGCCTGATCTAGTGAGACCTCGCCGTGCTTGAGGGCGTCTTCTAGCGGCGCCGATCCAGTCAAGATCTTGCCGGTTGCAATGGTGTCTTTGGCCTTGCCGGTCGAACTCCCGGTGGCCCGGGCGATCTCTGATGCGTCGTCGACCTTGCGGGCCAGCGCGGCGATCCCGAAGGCGGCCAGTCGCTGGGTCCGGGCATAGGACGCGAGCAGCTCGCGGGCATCGGCCGCGCCCAGCAACTCAGGCTCGAGGTTGGCGTTGGCCCTTCTCGAGCAGCTCGTTTGCTTCGTCGACTTGCGTGAATTCCATGTCTGTAATTATGACGAGGCACTGTGACGAAAACGCGCTCTGGAAGGCCCCTCGCCGAAAGAATTCTGGACTTTTTCTGGCCTTTTTTCGGGGCGCCGTTACTCGCCAGTTTGCCCGTCGATCGACTCGCGGATGAGGTCGGCATGGCCGTTGTGCCGCGCGTACTCCTCGATCATGTGGCACAGGATCCATCGCAGGCTGGGCGCCCGACCGTCGGGCCAGGTGCGCTGGGCCAGCTGATCCAGGCCGCCGGCGGCCAGCGCCTCGTCGACCAAAGAGCGGGAGCGAGCCACGGAGTCCTGCCAGAGCGCATGGACTTGCTCGGGGGTGTCGTCGGCGGCTGAGTGCCAGTCCCAATCCGGGTCGGCTTTCCAGTCAACCGTGTCCCACGGTTGCTCAGGGTCCCGGCCGTGCAACGACCGGGAGAACCAGAGATCCTCAACGTAGGCCAGGTGCTTGAGCATCCCGCTCAGGGTCATCGAAGAGGCTGCGACCGTCACGCTCAGGCCGGTGTCGTCAAGTCCCGCGCACTTCCACGCAAAAGTGGCCCGCTGATACTCCAGGAAGCCCAGGAGCGTATCGGTCTCGTCGGCCGCCAGGGGAGGCTCCGGGCGACCGTGCTCGTCGATGTCGGTCATGGCCGGTGAGTCTAGGCCACGCCGCCGGGTGGCGAGCCTACGATCCGTTCGTAGGCGGCCGGGTCGGTGGCGCCCTCGGTGCAGAGCAGCAAGACTGTAGAGCCGGCCCCCAGCCCGACACGATCCCCGAGCTCTCCGCCCGATACTTCGAGCAGTCCGGCCAGGCCCGCGGCTCCGGTCTCGCCGGCGACCAAGCCCTCGGCCGCGAAGAGCCGCATGCCCTCCTCGGCTCGCTCGTCTCCCACCGCCAGATAGGCGTCGTAGCCACGCGACACGTGGGGCCAGGCCACCACCGAAGGGGTCCCGCAGTTGAGCCCGGCCATGATCGAGTCGTGGGGGCCGGGGATGGTGACTATCTCCCCGGCCTCCATCGAGGCAAGAATGCACGCCGCGTGTTCCGGCTCGACGCCCACCATCGTGGGCCTCCCGAGCAATCGCGAACCGAAATGACGCCGGGCCGCGGCCGCCAGGGCTCCAACCCCCATCTGGACGAAGACGACGTCGGGCGCTTCGGCGAGCTGTTCGTCGAGCTCGTTGAAGATCGTCGAGTAGCCCTCGATCACCCAGCGCGGCACGTCTCTGTAGCCCTCCCACGAGGTGTCGGAGATCACGAGACATTCGTCACTCGCGTCCTCGGCCGAGCGAGCCACCGCGTCCTCGTAGGTGCCGTCCACCACCTCGCAGGTCGCCCCCTCGGAGGTGATCCCCTCGATGCGAGCCTCGGCGGTTCCGGCCGGAACGAAGATGCTCGCTCGCAGACCGAGGAGCTGCGCCATCCTGGCCACCGCCCGCCCGTGGTTGCCGTCGGTGGCGGCGGTGAGACTGAAGCGGCCCTGCAGCCGTTCGCCTAGATCGCCCACATCGGCCCAGTCGCCGAACCCCCCAATCTTCTCCTCGAGCGCGCGAAAGGTTCCCCAGGAAGCTCCGAGGATCTTGAACGAGGGCAGGCCCAGGCGGCTCGATTCGTGTTTCACCAGTACCCGGCCAAGCCCGAGCCGTCGCGCGATTCCCGCCGCATCGACCACCGGCGAGACCTCGTAGCCGGGGAGTCTGCGATGGAAACCCCGCGGATCGCCCTCGGGGGGATCCGCGGCCGAAACCTGCCGGTTGAAGAAATGGCGGCTCACCCAATCCCTCCCGCCTGCGCATCCGATCCCGACGGTCCCCGCTTCAGGTAGCGGCCCCGTCCCGCTTGTCCCCGAGGTTCCCCGTCTTTAGCGACGAGCTCACCGCGCGCGTAAACCAGCCGGGGCCAGCCTGTAACGACCACGTCTTCGTAGATGCCGTAGCCGACCCTCGAGTGAAGGCGGTCTGGGAGCAACGGTCGTTCGGCGGTCGGATCGAAGACCACCACGTCGGCATCGGCCCCCGCCTCGATCGTTCCTTTGACCGGATAGAGACCGAAGATCCGCGCCGGAGTCGTGCAGCAGAGATCGACCCACCGCTCGAGCGACATCTCGCCGTCGACCACGCGCTGATAGATCAACGCCAACCGGGTCTCCACGCCCGGAAGCCCCCCCGGGATCTGGGTGAAGTCACTCCACCCGCCCCCCACGAGGCCCGCGTCCTTGGAGGCCTGCTCGAAGGGGCAGTGATCGGTCGACACCACCTGCAGAGCTCCGTTCCCTAAGCCCTCCCACAGCTCTTCCTGATGCCATGGCTCGCGCAACGGCGGCGCACAGACGTAGCGCGCGGCGACCTCGGGGACGTCCTCGTAGCGATCGGTCGAGAGATAGAGGTACTGGGGACAGGTCTCCGCGAACACCTTCAGGCCGCGCTCCCTGGCCTTGCGGATCTGCTCGAGTGCGGGGGCAGAGGAGAGGTGAACGATGTAGACCGCCGCCCCGGTCTCCTCCGCCATTCGGACGGCCCGCTCGACCGCGCTCGCCTCCGCGTCCGGAGGACGGGACCACGCATGCCACTTCGGTTGGGCATGCCCGACGCCCAGCGCCTCGTTCCGAAGCTTTGCCACCGTGGCGTCGTCTTCGCAGTGGAGGCAGATGAGCGAACCCTGCTTCTCCGCGGCGACCATCATCTGTCGGATGACGTCGTCGGACACCATGAGCCGGTCCGGATAGGTCATGTAGAGCTTGAACGACGTGATCCCCGAAAGCGCCATCTCGGCCACGATGTCGTCGGCCGGACGGTCGAGCTCGGTGATGGACATGTGGAAGGCGTAGTCGATCAGTGCCTTCCCCTCGGCCTTCGTGCTCCAGTTGGCGAGACCCGTCGCGACCGACTCGCCGCGATAGGCGGTCGCAAAATCCACGATGGTCGTGGTGCCACCGCACGCCGCGGCGGTCGTCCCCGCGGTGAAGTCGTCCGACGAGGCGGTGATGCCGACGTCCATGTCGAGGTGGGTGTGGACGTCGACGGCGCCGGGGATCACGTAGCAGCCGGCGGCGTCGATGGTCTCGCCGGCCGGGATGCCGGCGAGATCGCCCACCATCGAGATCGTGCCGTGCTCGATGAGCACGTCCGCCACCCTGCGACCCTTCGCGGTGACGACCTCTCCCCCACTGATCAGCGTACTCACAGCCCCAGTCTCGCCCACGGGAGCGGAGTCAACAAACTGTTGAAAGCCCTGCTCCCCGCCCTTACGATGCCTCGATGTGGGTTAATCCGTGAGCCACAAAGCAGGGGTCTGGTCCGAGGTGCCCATCCTCGTCGTGGCCTTGGGAGGAAACGCGATCACCCGCCCCGGAGACGAGCTCTCGGTCGGCACCCAGTTCCGGCGCACCCGTGAGACGGTCGACCACCTGCTTTCGATCATCGAGTCCGGGACCTACCGGCTGGTCATCACGCACGGAAATGGCCCCCAGATCGGCAGCATCCTGCTTCGCTCCGATATCGCCACCGAGGCGGGCGAGCTGCCCCCGCTGCCGATCGACTCCGCGGTCGCCGATACGCAAGGCGCGATGGGCTACATGATCCAGCAGTGCCTATCCAACGCGCTGTGGGAGTCGGGCATCAGGCTACCGGTGGTGACGGTCGTAACTCAGGTGCTGGTCGACGAGGAGGATCCCGCGTTTCTGCGCCCGACTAAGCCGATAGGGCGCTTCTATCCGGCCGAGCAGGTCGCGAAGCTGAAACACCACGGATGGATCATGACCGAGCAGCAGGACGGCTGGCGCCGCGTCGTACCCTCTCCCATCCCCAGAGAGATCATCGAACAGGACGTCATCCGTGAGGTGCTCGACGAGGGAATCATCACGATCGCATGCGGTGGCGGTGGCGTTCCGGTCATCGCCGCCGAGGGGGGATCGTTGAAGGGGGTCGAGGCCGTGATCGACAAGGACCTCGCAACGGCTCTGCTCGCGACCAACCTCGGTGCCCACACGCTCGCCATCCTGACGGGGGTCGACAGCGTCGCGCTGAACTACGGCTCTGCGGGGCAGGTCGATCTCGATGAGGTGGACGTCGAGGACCTGCGGCGCCACGCGGCCGAGGGTCAGTTCCCGGCGGGCTCTATGGGACCGAAGATCGACGCCGTGGTCGGGTTCATCGAGGGCGGCGGAACGCGCGCGATCATCACCAGCCCCGAGCGGCTCGCCGAAGCGCTCGATGGTAAAGCCGGGACCCAGGTGGTGCGTCGGGTGGTCCCCGCGGAGACGGGTTGACCGTGGAGGTCCATCGCCCCACAAGCCTGGCCGAAGCACTCGACATCCGCGCAGAGCACGCCGGCGCGACGCCGATCTGCGGCGGAACCGACCTGATGGTGGAGCTCAACTTCGACAGGGCCAAGCCCGAAGTCGTCATCGACCTCACCGCCTGCCCGGAGCTTAACCAGTGGTCACGCTCGAACGGGTCGGTCATCATCGGCGCGGGCGTCACGTACTCGAGGCTGATCGCCGAGCTCGCCACCGAGTTACCCGGGCTGGCCATCGCGTCGCGCACGGTCGGGTCCCCCCCGATCCGCAACCGCGGCACGCTGGGCGGCAATCTCGGCACCGCCTCCCCCGCCGGCGACGGCGTGCCCCCACTGGTGGCGGTGGGTGCCGAGGTCGAGCTGGCCTCCAAGCGAGGGCGCCGGTGGATGCCGGTGGCCGAGTTCATCACCGGCGTCAAGACCAACGCGTTGAGCGACGACGAGCTGATCAGCGCGATCCAAGTCCCCGTCGCCCGCGGTCCTCAGCAGTTCTCGAAGATCGGGACCCGCAACGCGATGGTGATCGCGGTGGCCACCTTCGGCCTAGCGCTCGATCTCGAAGCTCGCTCGGTAGGAGCCGCGCTGGGATCGTGCTCCCCGCGGCCGCTGAGGGCCGAGGCCGCCGAGGCTTTCGCCGCGGCCGAGCTCGATTGGGAACACCGCTCTCCCCTTCCTCGAAGCGTTGCCGAACGCTTCGGTGAGCTGGCCGCGGGTGTCGCGCAGCCGATCGACGACGTGCGCGGCAGCGCCGCTTACCGCAGGCACGCCCTGAAGATCATGGCGGCAAGGACGCTGCGGTGGGCCTGGGATGAGGCTTCGGGATGAGGCTCTCGCTAACCGTCAACGGCCAATCGCATCGAGTCGAAGATGCCTGGGGGGGCGAGAGCCTTCTCTACGTGTTGCGCGAGCGCCTCGCTCTGCCCGGAAGTAAGAACGCATGCGAGCAAGGTGAATGCGGGTCCTGCTCGGTCTACATGGACGGTGATCTGGTATGCGCCTGCCTGGTGCTTGCGGCTCAGGCCGAGGGCCGCGCGATCGTTACGGTCGAGGGTCTCGGCGAGGATCACGATGACCTTCATCCCGTGCAGGCCGCGTTCCTCGAGGCCGGAGCGGTCCAGTGCGGGTTCTGCACGCCCGGCCTCATCCTCGCGACGCATGAGCTTCTCGCGCGCCGCCCTCATCCGAGCGAAGCCGAGGTCCGCGAGGCACTCGCCGGCAACCTCTGTCGCTGCACCGGCTACGCGAAGATCCTCGATGCCGTGATGCTCGCGGGACGAAAGATGGCGGAGTCCTCGTCGTGAGCCGCTTGATCCTCGACGGGTGCGCGCTGGCGACCATGGACCCGGATGGCACCGAGCACGCCACCGGACACCTGATCGTCGAGGACGGTCGCATCGCCTCGCTCGGGGCCGGAAGCGCCCCCGAGACCGCGGGCGCGGAGACGATCGATTGCCGGGGTCTCCTCGCCACGCCCGGCCTGGTCAACACCCACCACCATCTCTATCAGTGGCTGACCCGGGGGCTGGCGCAGCAGTCCACGTTGTTCGAGTGGCTCACCGAGCTCTACCCGCGCTGGGCCCTGATCGACGACACGATGCAGGATGCGGCGGCGCGCGCCGGCATTGCCGCACTGCTGGCTTCGGGCTGCACGACCACGACCGACCACCACTACGTGTTTCCCCGCGGGGCGGGCGACCTGCTCGGGATCGAGATCGCCGCGGCGGCTGAGTTGGGGATTCGCTTCCACCCGTGCCGCGGATCCATGGATCTCGGGGTGCGCGACGGCGGCCTTCCTCCCGATGAGGTCGTGGAAGACATCGATCGCGTGCTGGCCGAGACCGAGGACGCGATCGACCGTCATCACGACGGCTCCTTCGACTCGATGCTCCGCATCGCGGTCGCGCCCTGCTCGCCGTTCTCCACAACCGGCGAGTTGATGAAGGAAGCTGCGACGCTCGCTCGGCGCAAAGGTGTCAGGCTGCACACCCATCTCGCCGAAACCGTCGACGAGGAGGAGTTCTGCCTCGCGCAGTTCGGGGTGCGGCCGGCCGATTATCTCGACTCGCTGGACTGGCTGGGCGACGACGTCTGGCTCGCCCACTGCGTCCACCTTTCCGAGGCCGACGTGGCGCGGTTCGGCGCGACCGCGACCGGGGTGGCCCATTGCCCGACCTCCAACGCGCGCCTCGGAGCCGGCATCGCGCCGGTCGTCGACCTCGTCTCCGCGGGGGCGCCGGTGGGCTTGGGCGTCGACGGTGCGGCGTCGAACGAGGGCGGGCATCTATCTGCTGAGCCGCGCGCCGCACTCCAGCTCGCGCGGCTTCGGGGTGGTCCGGCGGCGATGACCGCCAGAGAGACGCTTCGGTTGGCGACCGCGGGAGGCGCGCGCTGTCTCGGCCGAAGCGAGGAGCTCGGCTCTCTCGAAGCCGGCAAGCTCGCCGACATCGCGCTCTGGAAGGTCGACGGGCTCGACGATGCCGGCATCGAGGACAAGCTGGCGTCGCTCGTTCTGGGCACCCCGCGTCACGCGCACCACGTCGTTGTTGGGGGCCGCATGGTGATCGAGGCGGGCCGGCTCATGACCGCGGATCCGGACAGCCTGGCCTCGTCACTGTCCAAGCAAGCAACGAGGCTGGCGGAGGCCCTCCCGTGAAGACCTCCACCACGACCCTGTCCCCAGAAACCGCGGAGCGGACGCGCGGAGGGATCGGTGAAAATGCCGCGCGGCCCGACGGTGTCCCCAAGGTCACCGGTGAGTTCGCCTACTCGTCCGACCTCTGGGCCGAGGGCATGCTCTGGGGTGCCACGCTCCGAAGCCCCCATCCCCGCGCTCGGATCGTGTCGATCGACACGGCAAGAGCACTGGCGATCCCCGGCGTGTGGGCGGTGCTCACGCACGAAGACGTTCCTGGGCGCAAAACCTACGGTCTCGAGCAGCCCGATCAGCCCGTCCTCGCCTGGGATCAGGTCCGTTACGAGGGCGAGCCGGTGGCGCTCGTCGCCGCCGAGCATCCCGAGATCGCGCGCCGCGCCGCCGGCGAGATCGACATCGTCTACGAGGAGCTCGAGGCGATCACCGATCCCGAGGTAGCTCTCACCGATGGAGCCGAAGTCCTCCATTCGGAGTCGCAAGACAACCTGATACGCCACGTGAGGATCCGATCGGGCGACCAGGATGCAGCCGCCGATGTCGTGGTCACCGGCGACTACTCGATCGGGATGCAGGACCAAGCCTTCCTCGGCCCCGAATCGGGCCTGGCCATCCCCGACGAACAGGGCGGGATCGATCTCTTCGTGGCAACCCAGTGGCTGCACGTGGATCGAGCTCAGCTTGCCAAGTCGCTCGGCCTCCACGAGGAGCACGTGCGCATCACGCTGGCCGGAGTGGGAGGAGCCTTCGGCGCGCGCGAGGACCTATCCATGCAGATCCACGCGTGCATGCTCGCTCTCCGGACGAACCGCGCCGTGAAGATGATGTACTCGCGCGAGGAATCGTTCTTCGGTCACGTTCACCGCCACCCCGCGCGCATGCACTACGAGCACGGCGCCACCAAGGACGGCGATCTCGTATACGTAAAGGCCAGGATCGTTCTGGACGGGGGAGCCTACGCTTCGTCATCCACTGCGGTGGTCAGCAACGCCGCGTGCTTCGCGGCCGGGCCCTACGAGGTCCCCAGCACGACCATCGACGGCTACGCCGTCTACACCAACAACCCGCCCTGTGGCGCGATGCGCGGTTTCGGAGCGGTCCAGGTGTGCTTCGCGCACGAGTCTCAGATGGACAAGCTCGCGGCTGCGCTGAACGTGGATCCGGTCGATCTCAGGATCCGCAATGCGATGACGAGCGGCTCCCGACTGCCCACCGGACAAGAGGTAGTGGGTCCGGCCCCCGTCGAGCGGCTGCTCGCGTCGGTGCGCGCGATGCCGTTGCCTCCCGAGCCTCCGCCCGGCCCTCTCGATCTCACTCGCTATCCGGGTGGCGTCTCGAATACCACCCATGGTGAGGGTGTGAGGCGAGGCATAGGCTACGGCGTCGGTTTCAAGAACGTCGGCTACTCCGAGGGCTTCGACGATTACTCGACCGCGCGCGTGAAGTTGTCGGTCGCCGGTGGCGAGCCGATGGTCGAGATCCATTCCGCCGCGGTCGAAGTCGGGCAGGGCGTCTCGACCGTCCAGATACAGGTCGCGCGCACGGAGCTCGGCGTTGAACGGGTCGTGCTGTTGCCAGCAGACACTCAAGTGGGCTCGGCGGGATCGACCTCCGCATCGCGGCAAACCTGGATGACCGGCGGAGCGGTTCGCAAGGCGTGTGCCGCGCTCCGCACGCGCATCCTCTCGAGGGCCGGGGCCATGCTCGGTGTGGACCCATCGGACCTCTCGCTTGCAGGGGGAAAGGTGGTCTCGGGTTCACGAGGGGTGATCGCCGATCTCGGCGACCTGATCGGCGACGACGCCTACGAGGAAACCTACGAGTATCGCCACCGCAGGACGCATCCCCTCGATCCCGAGACGGGCCGGGGAGACGCCCACGTGTCCTTTGCGTTCTCCGCCCATCGCGCTGTGTGCGACGTCGACGTCGAACTCGGACTTGTGAAGGTCGTCGAGCTGGCCACCGCGCAGGACGTGGGCAAGGCGATCAATCCCCAGGCGGTGGAAGGTCAGATCGAGGGGGGCTCCGCCCAGGGTCTGGGCCTTGCCGTCATGGAGGAGCTTGTTCTCGAAGACGGAAAGCTCAAGAATCCATCGTTTACCGATTACCTGATCCCGACGATTCTCGACATGCCTCCGGTCAAGATGCAGGTCATGGAGCTCGGCGACCCCGACTCCGAATACGGGGTCAAGGGTGTGGGTGAGCCCCCGACCATCTCGTCCACTCCCGCGATCATCGCCGCGCTGCGTTGCGCAAGCGGCAAAGAGCTCACACACATCCCCGTTAGGCCCGACGATTTCCTCGACGCTCTAACCGAGACCACCGAGGACGCATGAACCGCCGCAGGCTCATCGCGGTGGCGCGCGGCGACGAAGCCCCCGACCTCGTGATCTCGGGGGCCAAGGTCTTCTCCTCGTTCACCAGGGAGTGGCTCGACGAGACCGTCAGCGTCGCCGAGGGCCGAATCGCGGGCTTCGGCGAAACGCCCGCCACCGGCGGCGACATCGAGCGGCACGACGCTCGGGGCATGTTTCTCGTGCCCGGGTTCATCGACGCGCACGTTCACATCGAATCCTCCAAGCTGATGGTCGACGAGTTCGCCCGCGTGCTCCTGAAGCACGGCACGACCTCGATAGTTTGCGACCCGCACGAGATCGCCAACGTGCTCGGTACCGACGGGATTCACTGGCTCCTCGATATCTGCGAAGGCCTGCCTCTCGACGTGTGGGTCATGGCTTCGTCCTGCGTTCCGGCGTCGTCCTTCGAATCGCCGCGCCGGCCGTTCACGAAGGGGGATCTCGAATCGATCCTCAACCGCAGGTACGCGCTCGGCATCGCCGAGATGATGAACTTCCCGGGGGTCATCTCGGGCTCGGACGCCGAGGTCGCCAAGCTCGAGATCGCGAGCGCCACTCACGTCGACGGCCACGCGCCCGGCGTGGTGAGCCACGAACTCGACGCCTACATTGCGGCCGGCATCCGCTCCGACCACGAGGCGACTACCTACGAGGAGGCTCTCGAGAAGAGGCGCCGCGGGATGTGGGTGCTCCTACGCGAGGCCTCGAACGCGCGCAACCTCCTGGACCTCCTGCCGATGGTCAAGGAGCTCGGGACCGAGAACTGCGCCTTCTGCACCGACGACCGGGAGCCGGACTTCCTCTATCGCGAGGGGTCAATCAACCAGATGTGCCGGGAGGCGGTTGCCGCCGGCCTGGCCCCCGAGGACGCTCTCTTGATGGCGACGCTCAACGCCGCTCGCTACCACGGCCTCAAGGATGCCGGCGTGATCGGGCCCGGATACAAGGCCGACCTTGTTCTCCTCGGCGATCTCGAGTCCTTTCGCCCGGAGAAGGTGTGGAAGGAGGGACACCTCGTGGTCACCGGTGGCGAAACCACCGGAGTCTGGC
This sequence comes from Actinomycetota bacterium, assembly GCA_050693935.1. Classification (GTDB taxonomy): domain Bacteria; phylum Actinomycetota; class CADDZG01; order CADDZG01; family WHSQ01; genus WHSV01. Next base: position 38,287 of record JBOGWU010000193.1, read on the forward strand.
CGGGCTCAACCGAGCAGCAAAAGAAGCTCGAGGTTCCGCTGTGGGTCCGGCGTTCGGTGCGCAATGCGCCCATTGAAGCGGCGGATCTGCGCGTCCCCTGCGCCAGTGGAACGATCCGCGTTATCGAGATCGTCGCCGGTCAGCTGCTGACGAACGAGGTCCACGCCGAGGCGCAGATCACCAACGGCCTCGCGATCGCGGATCCCTCCCGCGATCTTGCCAAGATCGCGGTGGTCGAGCGCCATCACGCCACCGGGAGGATCGGCAAGGGATTCGTGACCGGCTTCGGTCTTCAACATGGCGCGTTTGCTTCGACCGTCGCCCATGACGCCCACAACATCGTGGTGGTCGGGGCCTCTGACGAGGACATGGCCGCCGCCGTCGCCAGGCTCCAGGAGTTCGGTGGAGGAATCGTGGCGGTGGCCGGGGGGAAGGTGCTCGAGGAGCTCCCGCTGCCCGTTGCCGGTCTGCTCGCCGAGCTCCCGGTCACCGAGGTGGTGGAGCGGCTCGACCGGCTGCACGACCACCTACAGACGATGGGGGTAAAGAGCCCGTCCCCGTTCATGACCCTGTCGTTCCTCGCCCTCTCGGTGATCCCGAGCCTCAAGATCACCGACCGGGGGCTGATCGACGTGGACCGCTTTGCCGTCGTCCCGCTCGAGGTGAGCCGGTGAGCTCGGGCGACCTGGCACGCGAGCTCGCCGCGGTCGCGGAAGGACTCGAGCTGATGAACGGCGATGGCCGCTCCGCCGTGGTGTGGGCACTGGCCGGCTCGGACGGGAGCGCCCCCGAGGTTCTCCATGCCGGACGTCACGCCCGCAAGGAACTGATCGAGCAGGCGAGCAAGCGCCTCGCCTCCGGGGAGGCGAGCTTCGAGGTCGAGGGTCCCCCCGGAGTGCGCGGCAAGGTTGTGGTGTGCGGCACCGGCGGAGACCGTGCTGCCTACGGGCTGTTCCTGCACGGCGAGGGCACCCCCCACCTCGGCGCCACGACCGAGGGCCTGATCGAGGCGGCGGAGCGCTCGCTCGGCAAGCGAGTCGAGGACATGTCTCGTGTGGAACGCCAGGAGGTCGTTCGGTTCCTCGACGAGCGCGGCGTGTTCATGCTTCGCAGGGCGGTCGAGACCGTGGCCGATCGACTGGGCGTCACGCGATTCACGATTTACAACTACCTGGGGGCCTCGGCCGACCCCGACGATCGCACGGGCGCCGGTTAGACGAGCAGGGCCACAGCTCCTGTCAGGCGAGCCAGTCCCGCACGTAGAAGATGGCGAAGTAGACGACGAACGCCGCGGCGGCGACGTACATCATCGGCGCGACCTCCTTCGATCGCCCACGGGCGAGCTTGAGAAACACGTAGGTGACGAAGCCGGCGCCGATGCCGTTCGTGATCGAGTACGTGAACGGCATCACCACCATCGTGAGAAACGCGGGGAGCGCGACCTCGATGTCATCCCAGGGGATGCTCCTGACTCCCGTCGTCATCATCAGGAATCCGACGAGTACCAGGGCAGGCGCCGACGCGTGCAGCGGAATGATCCTCGCCAGCGGGGAGAAGAAGATCGCCAGCAAGAAGAGAACGCCGGTAACGACGGACGTCAGTCCGGTACGCCCACCGTCGCCGATGCCGGAGGCGGACTCGATGTAGGTCGTGTTCGACGACGCCGAGAACGCACCACCCACTCCCGCGGCGACCGAGTCGACCAGCAACACCTTCTCGATGTTCGGAAGCCGGCCGGCCGAGTCGAGCGCTCCCGCCTCCTTGCCCAACCCCACCACCGTGCCCATCGTGTCGAAGAAGTCGGCGAGCATCAACGTGAACACCGCTAGGACGGCCGCGATCACTCCCAGCTCTCCCCAGAAACCGAAGATCGTGAAGTCCCCGAGCAGGCTGAACGATTCCCCGCTCGGCATATCTACAGGCGATTGCCAGTTGGCATACGGCCCGAAACCCTCGCCCTCGAGGAACGCCTCGTTGACGATGACCGCGAGGACCGTGGCCGCGAGGATTCCGATCAGCAGCGCTCCTCTAACGCGTTTCGCGTACAGGAAGGAGATCAGCAGCAGCCCGATGACGAAGATGCCAACTGGCCATCCCTGAAGCTCCCCCGCGGTGCCGAGCTGAACCGGCGTGCCCTCGCCCGGTGTGACGAAGCCCGCGTCCACGAAGCCGATCAGGGCGATGAACAATCCGATGCCGACGGCGATCGCATGCTTGATCGCCAGGGGTACGGCATTCATCACCGCTTGGCGGAACTTCGTCAGCACGAGGATGGTGATGATGACTCCCTCGGTAACCACGACTCCCATGGCCTGCGGCCAGGTGAGCGAATTGCCCGCCACCAGCTGGAACGCAACCACTCCATTCAGACCCAGACCGGCGGCGATGGCGAAGGGATAGTTCGCGTACGAACCCATCGCCAGAGTCATCAGCCCGGCCGCAAGGGCGGTGACGGTGAGTACCTGTGCGGGGTCGAGACTGAGACCGTTCCGGTCGGGAACGGAGGAAAGGATCGCGGGGTTCAAGAACAGGATGTAGGCCATGGT
>JBOGWU010000194.1:0-11970 GCA_050693935.1 Actinomycetota bacterium
CCCGAGTTCGATGAGCTGTGGCAGGCCCGGTTGCCCCGGGAACCGCCGGAGTCAGGGGTACATCGTCGAACGATTGTGTCTGCGGGAGGACATCCCGGATGCCCGGCCACCTCCAACGGCCCGGGTCGCTCCGGTTCCCATCTCCCGGCAAGGCCACAACAAAAGGTTCGCCTTGGCGTGGGTAGGTGTGCCCACGAGGCGAACCCATAGAGGTGAGGCGCCCGGCACACCGGGTCACGGAGCAAGGACCAAAATGCCCGCGCGAGATGGCGGGGCAGGTCAAGCGGTTTAGGCGTGAGATAGCGAGAGGAACGAAGTTGCCAACGATTCAGCAACTGGTCCGTCAAGGACGGCAGTTCAAGAAAGAGAAGTCGAAGTCGCCGGCCCTCAAGGGGTCGCCGCAGCGCAGGGGGGTATGCACTCGCGTCTATACGACTACTCCCAAGAAGCCGAACTCCGCTCTTCGCAAGGTCGCTCGTGTTCGCCTCACCTCTCAGATCGAAATCACCGCTTACATCCCAGGAATCGGCCACAACCTGCAGGAGCACTCCATCGTGCTCGTGCGCGGGGGCCGAGTGAAGGACCTCCCCGGCGTGCGCTACAAGATCGTGCGCGCCGCCCTCGACACTGCCGGAGTGCGCGACCGCAGCAAGTCGCGCTCCAAGTACGGCGCCAAGAAGGGCGGGGCTGTCTAGTGCCGAGAAGAGGAGCGGCAGCTCGAAGGGTGATCAGCCCCGACCCCATCTACGGCTCTGTGCTCGTCACCCAGGTCACGAATCGGATCATGACGCGCGGCAAGCGCAGCCTCGCCGAGGGAATCGTCTACGAGGCCCTCACCAAGGTCGGCGACCGCACCGGCAAGGATCCTCTTCCTGTGCTGAAGAAAGCGATCGACAACATCAAGCCGTTGCTCGAGGTGCGTTCACGCCGCGTGGGTGGCGCGACCTACCAGGTTCCCGTCGAGGTCATCACTCGCCGAGGGACCACCCTTGCGATCCGATGGCTGGTGACCTTCTCGCGCAATCGCCGCGAGCGCTCGATGGCCGACCGTCTGGCCGCCGAGATCCTCGACGCGTCGGGCGGCACCGGGGGCGCGGTGAAGCGGCGCGAGGACATGCACAAGATGGCCGAGGCGAACAAGGCATTCGCCCATTACAGATGGTGAGCTAGATGGCGGAAGCAGCACAGAACGAGAAACAACAGAAGAGCCCGCAGCTCAAGGCTGTGAAGGGTGGTGGCGCGCCCACTATCCGGGAGTATCCGCTCAGCCATACCCGCAACATCGGGATCATGGCTCACATCGACGCGGGCAAGACCACCACCACCGAGCGCATCCTCTACTACACGGGCAAGACCTACAAGATCGGCGAGGTCCACGAGGGCGGCGCCGTCATGGACTGGATGGAGCAGGAGCAGGAGCGCGGCATCACGATTACCTCTGCTGCCACCACCGCCAACTGGAAGGGCTACTGGATCAACTTGATCGACACGCCTGGACACATCGACTTCACAGTCGAGGTCGAGCGCTCGCTGCGCGTGCTGGACGGCGCGGTCGCTCTGTTCGATGCGGTTGCGGGCGTCGAGCCACAGTCCGAAACGGTGTGGAGGCAGGCGGATCGCTACAACGTGCCTCGCATGTGCTTCGTGAACAAGATGGACCGTACAGGCGCCGACTTCTACCGCTGCGTAGACATGATCGGCGAAAGGCTTAACGGCACTCCGGCCGTCATCCAGCTCCCGATTGGATCCGAGGAGAACTTCCACGGCGTCATAGACCTGGTCACCATGGTCGCCCACTACTGGCCGTCGGACGGAATGGGTGAAGAGTGGGAGGACCGCGAGATCCCCGAAAACATGAAGGCGGACGCCGAGCGCTACCGCCACGATCTGATCGAGGTGCTCGCGGACGTAGACGAGGAACTGATGGAGTCCTACCTCGGCGACGAGGAGATCTCCGTCGACATGATGCGGCGGGCGCTTCGCAAGGGGACGGTCTCGAGCTCGATCAACCCGATTCTGGCCGGGTCGGCGTTCAAGAACAAGGCTGTGCAGCCGTTGCTGGATGCAATCACCTGGTACCTGCCGAGCCCGCTCGACATTCCTCCCTACGAGGGCACCAACCCCAACACGGATGAGCCCGAGGTCCGCAGGCCCCAGGACGACGAGCCCTTCTCGGCCCTCGCCTTCAAGATCATGACCGACCCCTATGTGGGCCGACTCACCTACATGAGGGTCTACTCGGGCACGCTCAAGAGTGGTGATCAGGTGACCAACTCCACGCGCGAGCGCAGAGAGCGAATCGGTCGTCTGCTGCAGATGCACGCCAATCACCGAGAGGACAAGGACGCGGTCTTTGCCGGTGACATCGTTGCGGTCGTTGGTCTGAAGAACACGCTGACTGGTGACACGCTCACCGATCCGAATGCGCCCGTTTTGCTCGAGGAGATGACTTTCCCGGCCCCCGTTATCGATGTCGCCATCGAACCCAAGTCCAAGGTCGACTCTGAGAAGTTGGGTACCGCGCTGCAGAAGCTCTCCGAGGAGGACCCCACCTTCCGGGTCCACACCGACGAAGACACCGGCCAGACCATCATCTCGGGAATGGGCGAGGTCCACCTCGAGGTGATCGTGGATCGTCTCATCCGAGAGTTCAAGGTCGGAGCCAACGTCGGTAAGCCTCAGGTCGCGTACCGAGAGACCATCAAGAATCCGGTCGAGAAGGTCGAGACCCGTTACGTCAAGCAGACCGGTGGTAAGGGTCAATACGGTCACGTGGTGCTCAAGCTCGAGCCGACGGGTCCCGGCGGGGGCTACGAGTTCGTCAACAAGATCAGCGGCGGCAGAATCCCTCAGGAGTACATCCCCAGCGTCGACCAGGGCATTCAGGAAGCGATGGCGTCCGGCGTGATGGCCGGCTATCCCGTCGTCGACATCCGAGCAACCTTGCTCGACGGTAGCTACCACGACGTCGACTCGTCGGAGATGGCATTCAAGATCGCCGGTTCGATGTGCTTCAAGGACGCAGCCAAGAAGGCGAAACCGACTCTGCTCGAGCCGATCTTCGATGTCGAGGTGACGACTCCCGAGGAGCACATGGGCGACGTCATCGGTGACCTCTCGGGTCGTCGCGGAAAGATCGAGTCCATGGATCAGCGGGGAACCGACCGCATCGTGAAGTCACAGGTTCCGCTGGCCGAGATGTTCGGCTACGCCACGGAGTTGCGGAGCCGCACGCAGGGTCGCGCGACGTACAACATGCAGTTCAACAGCTACCAGGAGGTACCCCAGTCAATCGCCGACGACGTAGTCGCAACGGTTCGCGGAGAACCGCCCAAGAGGTAGGGGAGAGGAAGAGGAGATATGGCTAAGGCTAAGTTCGAGCGCAGCAAGCCGCACGTCAACATCGGCACCATGGGTCACATCGACCACGGCAAGACCACCCTTACCGCGGCGATCACCAAGGTTCTTCACGAGCAGAACCCGGATGTGCAGACCATGGCGTTCGACGAGATCGACAACGCTCCCGAAGAGAAGGAGCGAGGAATCACCATTTCGATCTCGCACATCGAGTACGAGACCGAGAACCGCCATTACGCCCACGTGGACATGCCGGGCCACGCGGACTACATCAAGAACATGATCACCGGGGCCGCTCAGGTTGACGGCGCGATCCTCGTGGTCTCCGCGGCCGACGGCCCCATGCCCCAGACGCGTGAGCACGTGCTGCTCGCCCGCCAGGTCAACGTGCCCTACCTCGTGGTGGCCCTCAACAAGGTCGACATGGTCGACGACCCCGAGCTCCTCGACCTCGTCGAGCTCGAGGTACGCGAGCTGCTGACCGAGAACGAGTATCCCGGCGACGACGTTCCGGTCGTCCGCGTCAGCGCGCTCAAGGCGCTCGACGGGGACGAGGAATCGGCGAAGGGCGTTATCGAGCTCATGGCCGCGGTCGACGATTACATCCCCGAGCCGGATCGCGACACCGACAAGCCGTTCCTTATGCCGATCGAAGACGTGTTCACGATCACCGGCCGCGGCACGGTGGTGACCGGCCGCGTCGAGCAGGGCGTGCTCAAGCTCGGCGAGGAGATCGAGATCGTCGGCATCCACGAGAAAACCGACAAGACCGTGGTTACCGGCATCGAGATGTTCCGCAAGATGCTGGACGAGGCGCAGGCGGGCGACAATGCGGGGATCCTCCTACGGGGGACCAAGAAGGACGATGTCCAGCGCGGTCAGGTTCTCGCAAAGCCGGGCAGCGTGACGCCCCACACCAAGTTCCAGGCTCAGGTGTACGTCCTGAACAAGGACGAGGGGGGTCGCCACACGCCCTTCTTCGACAATTACCGTCCGCAGTTCTACTTCCGCACCACTGATGTGACCGGCTCCATCAAGCTTCCCGACGGGACCGAGATGGTCATGCCGGGTGACAACACCGAGATGGCGGTCGAGCTGATTCAGCCCATCGCCATGGACGAGGGCCTGCGCTTCGCCATCCGTGAGGGTGGCCGCACCGTCGGTGCAGGTCGCGTGGTGAAGATCACCGAGTAACCAAGTCAAGAGTCCCGGCCCAGCCGGGGCTTTTGAACGGAGCAGCACCAGCACATTGAGAGGAAGCAATTTGGCAGCCGGAATGAAGATTCGGATCAGGCTGAAGGCCTACGACCACGAGGTCATCGATCAGAGCGCGAAGAAGATCGTCGAGACGGTGACCCGCACGGGCGCGAGCGTCAACGGTCCGATCCCGCTTCCCACGGAGCGTGCGATCTACACGGTCGTCCGGTCGCCGCACAAGGACAAGGATTCGCGCGAGCACTTCGAGATGCGGACGCACAAGAGGTTGCTCGACATCGTGAACCCGACGCCCAAGACGGTCGACTCGTTGCAGCGTCTCGACCTTCCCGCCGGCGTTGACATCGAACTCAAGCTGTAGCCAGCCAGAGACAAGAGGCACCCAGCGGTCTTGAAGAGGATCGCCAGAAAGGAAAATGCCAGATGGCAGAGGTGAAAGGGATCCTCGGTCGCAAGATCGGGATGACCCAGATCTTCGATGAGGAGGGGCACGCGGTTCCCGTGACCGTCATCGAAGCTGGGCCCTGTCGCGTCGCCCAGACCAAAACGCCGGAAAAGGACGGCTACACGGCCGCTCAGCTGGCGTTCGGCGAAGCGAGACGGTCCAATAAGCCAATTGCCGGCCACTACAGCAAGGCCGACATCGCTCCGGCGCACCATCTCGTCGAGCTTCGTCTCGAGACCCTCGAGGACTACGCCCTCGGCTCCGAGATCAAGGCCGACGTCTTCGAGCCTGGCGAGATCGTGGACGTCATCGGTGTCACCAAGGGCAAGGGTTTCGCCGGGGTCATGAAGCGCCACGGCTTCAAAGGACTCTCAGCGACCCACGGAACCCAGCGCAAACACCGCAGTCCCGGCTCGATCGGTGGTTGCGCGACGCCCGCCCGGGTGTTCAAGGGCACGCGTATGGCCGGCCACATGGGGCACACGCGCGTGACGACGCTGAACCTCAAGGTCATCAAGGTGGATCCCGAGCGCAACCTGATGCTCGTGCGCGGTGCAGTCCCCGGGCCACGCGGCGGGCTCGTCATGGTGCGCACCGCCGTCCGCGTTGCTCGCCGGGGCTCAGGCGCGGCCGTTGCGCAGAAGAAGGGGGCCTAGCCGATGGCAACGGCAACCGTTATCGACGCAACCGGCAAGAGCACCGGCAGCAAGGACCTGCCCGAGGAGTTCTTCGGGGGCAAGGTCAACGAGGCCGTCATGCATCAGGTCGTGGTCGCCCAACTCGCTGCCGCCAGAAGCGGGACCGCGTCGACGAAGACGCGCTCCGAGGTCCGCGGCGGCGGAGCCAAGCCCTGGCGCCAGAAGGGCACCGGCCGGTCACGCCATGGATCAAGCCGCAGCCCCATCTGGGTAGGCGGGGGCACCGTGTTCGGTCCCCGGCCGCGTGATTACTCGATGCGCGTAAACAAGAAGATGCGCAAGGCCGCGCTGCGCAGCGCCTTGCTGGACAAGGCCGACAGCTCCAAGTTGTTCGTACTCGATTCATTCGACGAGACGAAGACGAAGGCCGCCGCAAAGTGCCTAAAGGCTGCCGGAATCAGCGGCCGCGTACTCATCGTCATCGATGCAGACGACGAGGGCTCGACGGCTGTCGACCGCGCGTTCCGCAACCTCGCCGGCGCGGCTTTCTCTCTCTACGGGTCGCTGGGCACCTACGACGTGCTGGTGGCCGACGCAGTCATCTTTACGAACGCAGCCTTCGAGGGATTCACTTCCTCGAAGGGAGCCGGCAAGGGCAAGGACACCGAACGGGAGGTGAGCGCGTAGATGGGTTCCACCAAGAGCGATGCGCGCGACGTGATCCTGGCGCCGGTCGTCAGCGAGAAATCCTATTCGCTGCTCGATGCGAACGCCTACACCTTCGTGGTTCACCCAGATGCCAACAAGACCGAGATCCGCCAGGCAGTCGAGAAGATTTGGAACGTCAAGGTGGTCTCGGTGAACACGATCAACCGCAAGGGCAAGAGCAAGCGGTTCCGCTTCACCGTCGGTAGGCGCCCCGACACCAAGCGAGCGGTGGTCAAGCTCGCCGATGGCGACAAGATCGAGATCTTCGAGCAGCAGGGCTAGGGAGCGACCAATGGCCATCCGTAAAGCGAAACCAACATCACCCGGCAGACGGTTCCAGACCTTCGCCGACTACTCCGAGATCACGAGGGCCGAGCCGGAGAAGTCTCTGCTCGAGCCCAAGCCGCACCGGGCCGGACGCAACAACTACGGCCGTATCACCACGCGCCATCAGGGTGGCGGAAACAAGGTGCGCTATAGGGTGATCGACTTTCGTCGCAGCAAGGACGGAGTCCCGGCCAAGGTCGCCCACGTCGAGTACGACCCGAACCGCAACGCTCGCATCGCGTTGCTGCACTATGCGGACGGCGAGAAGCGCTACATACTGATGCCCGCAAGGGTCAAAGTCGGGGACACGCTCACTTCGGGAGCGGGCGCCGACATTAGACCCGGCAACGCACTGCCTCTTCGCAACATCCCGGTGGGCACGACCGTTCACAACGTCGAGATGCGTCCCGGAGGCGGCGGCAAGTTGGCACGCAGCGCCGGCTCATCGGTGCAGCTAGTTGCCAAGGAGGGCGGCAGGGCGACTCTGCGGCTGCCCTCCGGCGAGATGCGCATGGTCCAGATGGACTGCCGAGCCACCGTCGGCGAGGTCGGTAATCCCGAGGCCGAGCTGGTTTCGATCGGAAAGGCCGGACGGAATCGCTGGAAGGGCAAGCGTCCTTCGGTTCGCGGCGTGGTCATGAACCCGGTCGACCATCCCCTGGGCGGCGGAGAGGGCAAGTCGTCCGGCGGCCGGCACCCCACCAGCCCGTGGGGCAAGAAAGAAGGCCGCACCCGCAAGAAAAAGCAGTCGGACGCCATGATCGTCCGTCGTCGTCGCAAGAAGAGGGGCCGGTAAATGCCGCGCAGTCTGAAGAAGGGTCCGTTCGTCGACGACCACCTGTTGGTGAAAGTCGTCGAAATGAACAAGCGCAATGAAAAGCGCGTAATCAAGACGTGGTCTCGCCGCTCGACAGTCATTCCCGAGATGGTCGGGCACACGATCGCGGTGCACGACGGGCGCAAGCACGTGCCTATCTACATCACCGAGTCGATGGTGGGACACAAACTCGGCGAGTTCGCTCCGACGCGCGCTTTTCGCTCTCACGGCGGCGGCGACAGAGCGGCGAGGGTCAGGTAATGGCCAGAAGGATCGCGCCCGACGCTCAAGAGGCAATCGCGACCGCGCGCTTTATCCGGATGTCTCCAACCAAGGCTCGCCAAGTGGTCGATCTGATTCGCGGTCGTCACGTCGACGATGCGCGTCAGCGGCTTGCCTTTACTCAGCGCGGCGCCACTCTGCCGGTTCGCAAAGTTCTGGAGTCGGCGATCGCCAACGCCGAGCACAACCGATCACTACCGGCCGATGAGCTCGTCGTGGCACGCGCCTGGGTGGATGAGGGTCCGACGCTCCGTCGCTTCCGTCCTCGTGCCCTGGGACGAGCCACTCGCATCCGCAAGCGCACGTGCCACATCTCGGTGGTCGTTGGACGCCCCGAAGACGAGACTCCGGCCGAGCGGCCTGCCAAGAAGACCACCAGGCGCAGGTCGACTGGCAAGAAGACGACGGCGAAGAAGACGACGGCTAAAAAGACCACCTCTCGCAAATCGACCCGCAAGAAGACCACGGCAAAGAAGGCAACCGCCAAGAAGACGACCGCCAAGAAAACGGCGAAGAAGACAACTGCGAAGAAGGAAGAGGGGGAGGCCTAGATGGGTCAGAAGGTTCACCCGTACGGCTTCCGCCTCGGTATCCACACCGACTGGAAGTCGCGCTGGTTCTCGGAGAAGCAGTACAAGGAATATCTCGAGGCCGACATGCGCATCCGTGAATACCTCTTGGGCGAGTTGCCTCACGCGGGTATCAGTCGCATCGACATCGAGCGCACGCGCGAGCGCGTGCGGGTCGACGCGCACACCGCCCGTCCCGGCATCGTCATCGGTCGCAGGGGCAGCGAGGCCGAACGGCTGCGCAGCAAGCTCGAGCGGATGGAGCAGAAGATCTACGGAAAGCCGATCGACGTGAGACTGAACATCATCGAGGTCAAACAACCCGAGCTCGATGCTCAGTTGATCGCCCAGGGCGTTGCCGAGCAACTGGCGAGCAGGGTTTCGTTCCGCAGGGCCATGAAGAAGGCGGTGGGCACTGCGATGCGCCACGGCGCCAAGGGCGTCAGGGTCCAGTGCGGAGGTCGTCTCGGGGGCGCCGAGATGAGCCGCACCGAGTGGTACATCGACGGACAGATGCCCCTTCACACCCTGCGAGCCGACGTCGACTACGGCCTTGCCGAGGCGAGGACCACGTTCGGTCGCATCGGGGTCAAGGTGTGGATCTACAAAGGCCCCTTCCAGGACGTCTACGCATCGGCCAGGGACCAGGCTCGCCTTCGCCGGGAGGCCGCACTGGCCGCCGGGGAGACGGTTGGGCGAGGCCAGCAAGAGCGAGGCACGCGGCGCGGTGCGGGCGGTCGCGAGGGGACGACGGTCGGTCCGCGACGCACGCGCAGGAGCGGTGCCGTCAGTCGAACACGCCCCGCGGACAAAGCTGCGGGCGAGCCTCCCAAGGATGAGGTTCAGCCGCCCGAGTCCGATGCTCCCGCCACCGGGGCACCGGCGACTCCCGAGGCAAAGAAGGTGCCCGACGAGGTAAGGGCGAAAGCCACCCCCGCGGCATCGACGCAGGAGCCCAAGCCCGACGAATCCCCCAAGGAAGACGACGGTTCGAACGACTCGGGGAGCAAGTAGTCATGCTGCAGCCAAAGAAGGTCAAGCATCGCAAGCAGCAGCGCGGTCGCATGAGGGGCCGCGCCAAGGGCGGCACCACCGTCAACTTCGGCGACTTCGGGTTGATGGCCGTCGAACCCGGCTGGATTACCAACCGTCAGATCGAGGCGGCTCGTATTGCAATGACCCGCCACATCAGGCGCGGCGGCAAGGTGTGGATCAACATCTTCCCCGACAAGCCGGTCACCAAGAAGCCCGCGGAGACCCGCCAGGGCTCGGGCAAGGGCAACCCCGAAGGCTGGGTTGCCGTGGTAAAGCCGGGACGAGTGATGTTCGAGATCGCCGGCGTGCCCGAGGATCTGGCTCGCGAGGCCATTCGCTTGGCGGCGCACAAGCTTCCCGTGAAGTGCCGGTTCGTGAGTCGCGAGCAGACGTTGGAGGTCCACTGATGGCGCGCAAGACGAGTGACATCAGGGAGCTGCCCGTCTCGGAGCTCAACGAGCGGTTGGACGAGACGCGCGAGGAGTTGTTCAACCTCCGTTTCCAACTCGCGACAGGTCAGCTCGATAACTACAGGAGGGTGCGCCTTCTACGCCGCGACATAGCGCGCGTCAAGACGGTGCTGCGCGAGCGCGAGCTGGCGAGTCAAGACGAGGAGACGATCGAATGAAGCGATCGTCTGGACGATCGCGAGCATTACCCGACGGTCGTCGCATGCGCGGCGCCGTGAGCGGAGGCGCACCTTGGTGCGGTGCAGCGAGAGGGGAACAGCAGTGAGTTCAGTGGAAGAGAACGTCAAGGAGAGGGGCTTGCGTAAGGCGCGGCTCGGCCGGGTGGTGTCCGATGTGATGGACAAGACCGTCGTGGTCGAGGTTCTCGAAGCCGCCCAGCACAGGACCTACGGCAAGATCGTTCGCCGGACGAAGCGCCTCAAGGCTCACGACGAGACCAACTCCGCAGGCGCCGGTGACACCGTTCGCATCGCCGAGACACGTCCCTATTCGAAGACCAAGCGCTGGCGCGTAGTCGAGATCGTAGAGAAGGCAAAATAGGCATGATCCAACAGGAAACCAGGTGTCGGGTAGCAGACAATACGGGGGCCCGCGAGGTCCTCGTCATCAAGGTCCTCGGTGGGTCTCGCCGTCGCTATGCAGGCATCGGCGACGTCGTCGTCTGTGCCGTCAAGGACGCGATCCCCGGCGGCAACGTCAAGCGATCGGACGTGGTCAAGGCCGTCGTGGTGCGCACCGCCAAGGAGCGCCGCCGTACCGACGGCAGCTACATCAAGTTCGACGACAACGCGGTGGTGATCGTCGACGGGCAGATGCAGCCCCGTGGAACTCGCATCTTCGGCCCGGTCGCACGCGAGCTGCGCGACAAGCGGTTCATGAAGATCATCTCGCTTGCTCCGGAGGTGATCTGAGTGGGAGTCAAGATCCGCAAGGGCGACGAGGTAGTGGTCATCGCCGGCAAGGACAAGGGAGCCAAGGCCCGCGTGCTCGAGGTCCTTCCCCGCAAGAGCAAGATCATCGTCGAGGGAGTAAATCGGGTCACCCGCCACGAGAAGCTTCGCATGAACCGACGTGGCGGACAGGAGGGTGGCATCGCTCACAAAGAAGCTGCGGTGCACATCTCGAACGTGGCGCTGATCGACCCCGACGACAAGAAAGCCGTGCGGGTCGGTCACCGGATAAACAATGACGGCTCCAAGAGCAGAGTGACGAAGCGATCGGGAAGTGAGCTGTAGATGGCAAACAAATATTCACCGCGCCTGAAACAGCGCTATAACGACGAGCTGCGCGAGCGACTTCTGAAGGAGCTGGGTTTCAGCAACGTCATGCAGGTGCCCCGGCCCGAGAAGGCCGTCGTGAACATGGGCGTCGGCGAGGCGTCACGCGACGCGAAGCTGATGGACGGGGCGGTGAAGGACCTCACCACGATCACCGGTCAGAAGCCGGCGATTCGAAGGGCTCGTAAGTCGCTTGCGACCTTCAAGATCCGCGAGGGCATGCCCATCGGAGCGGCCACGACGATGCGCGGCGATCGCATGTGGGAGTTCATCGACCGGCTCACCTCGATCGTCCTCCCTCGCATCCGCGACTTCCGCGGGCTCAATCCCCGCTCTTTCGACGGACACGGCAACTACAGCTTCGGGGTCAACGAGCAACTCGTGTTCCCCGAGGTCGACTACGACGACATCGACGAAACCAGAGGTATGGACATAACCATCGTGACAACAGCGGCAAACGATGAAGAGGGTCGGGCATTGCTGACGGCCCTCGGATTCCCGTTCCGGGAGCAGAGGGTGGAGGCTTAGATGGCGAAGAAGGCTCTGCGTAACAAAGCCGCAGCAAAGCCCAAGTATCAGGTGCGCGCGTACACACGTTGCGCCCGGTGCGGGCGGCCTCGCGCCGTCTTTCGCCGCTTCGGCCTCTGTCGGTTGTGCTTCAGAGAGATGGCCCACAAGGGCGAGATTCCCGGCATCACGAAGGCGAGTTGGTAGGCCATGAGCATGACCGACCCGATCTCCGACATGCTGGCTCGGATCCGCAACGCGTCGCGGGCCGCTCACAACGATGTGCTGATCCCCGCCTCAAAGATCAAGGAGAGCATCGCCAA
>JBOGWU010000195.1:0-12300 GCA_050693935.1 Actinomycetota bacterium
CATCGATCCTTGAGAACTTCTACTACCGTCAGTTCGGATCGTTTGCGAGGCTTCAGGGAATCTGGGCCGCAGCGCGCGGGCATGGCCACGAGTGGGGTGTGATGACGCGGTCCGGTTTCACGGTTGCAAAGGAGACCTCCGAAACGACTTGGGAGCAACGAGAGGAGCCACCGTGATTGACGCAAACTTGCTAGTGGACGCGTTCGGCAGGATCCGGGGTATCGTCCAACGCTCCGTCCGCGGACTAGCTCCGGAGCAGCTGTCATTTCGGGTTGACGACGGAGCCAACTCGATCTCATGGCTCGTTTGGCATCTGACCCGAATCCAAGACGATCACATCGCCGATGCCGCAGGTCGCGAGCAGGTCTACACGAGCGAGGGATGGGCCGATCGCCTGGCGCTGCCCTTCGATCCATCGGACACCGGTTACGGCCACTCATCCGACCAAGTCTCATCCACGCGCGTCGAATCCGGCGAGATGCTTACCGGCTATCACGAAGCCGTGGTTCAGCAGACCATCCGGTTCGTGGAACCACTCACCGGCGGCGACCTCGGTCGCATCATCGACGAGTCATGGGATCCTCCCGTGACTTTGGGCGTGAGGCTCGTGAGCGTGATCTCCGACAACCTGCAACACGCGGGACAAGCCGCCTTCGTGCGCGGAATCATCGACCGTCGCTAAGGAATCAACGGCGGCTAAGACGGTGGGTGGTCACTCGGAATCTCCGCTCCGCGATGGATCAGGAGGCTCACGAACTTCTTGGCCGGATTGAAGCTGGCTGTGTTCCCCTCGAACGTGAACGTGGGCGTCTGCTACTTGCGATCTCCCAAAGCGTGGAGCGCGAGGCGAGGTGCGCGGGTGCGCCGCGTCTAAGCCAACTCGTAGCTGGTGGTGACCTCAATGGCGCCCTGTAGTGAGCGGGCCACCGGGCACCGGCTCGCGTGGAAGCCATGAACCCGCTCGACCACCGCCGGATCCACCCCGTTGCTCTCGCGCAGCTTGTAGTGCGCGTGAATGCGCTTGATCACGAGAACCTTGCCCTCGAGCTCGATCTCGCCTTTGACCTCGGCGGTCAGCTTGCCGCCGGATGCATTTATCTTGCGCGCCTCCAGCGCGCTCCCGAAGGTCCCGGTCAGTCAGCCACCGGCGGCCGCGACCACATAGTCGAGCGTCGTCGCGTCGGGCGGGAAGTTCTCGGGGTCGACGCCGTAATGATCCGCGACCGCCGAGTGGACGCCGAAGGTTACCTTCTTCTCTTCGGGGGGAAGCTCTGCCTCGCGCAGCGGGCCGCGCTTGCGCTCGATCGAAACCTGCGAGACATAGACGACCTCTCCCATGGAATCACTCCCTTGCGATTGTGAATAGGTACCCAGTAGCAGCACTCCCCGTTAGGTACCCAGGTTCACCTCGAGCGATGCCAGGCTTTTAGCAAGGCCGCCCCGGCTACGAGCCACACGACCGCCAGCACCATCGACAGTCCCAATGCGTAGTTGTTGGGCAACACCGAGGGGTTGTCCGATCTGAGTCCGTAGCCGCGCAGAAAAGGCCAGACCGTCAAGATGACGATACCGGTGCCGATGAGTGCTCCTTGGACCGGGGCTCGGTAGGGCGCGCCAACTCGTTTAGCGAGCATGGCTCCCACCACGACCACTAGAGGAACGACGACGAAGTCGTGAACTATCAACGCGCCCGCAAACCATCTGATCCATTGGTCGGGATGGGTGCGCTCACTTTCGATGAACAGCCCCCAGGCGCCGTAGGCAACCAGTGACAGGCCGGCCGCCGAGCAGCTCCAGAAGACGCGAGGGCTGTGCGGCGTTTCGTCGTGGTCGTTCACAGGACAATCAGCTCCTTCACCCATTTGGTCTGCATGACGCCTGGGCGGTTAGGCCCGATGAGGCGGAGGGGGAAACCGTGATCGATGTGCAGCGCGGCGCCGTTGCACTCGAGAGCAAGAAGCGTGTCGGGATCGCGAGCGTGAAATGAGTTCAGATCAGACGAGCGATAGAGCCCGTCGGTTTGCAACGACTCCACCCTCACCGTTGCTCTCTCCTCGGCTCCCGCCAAAACGAGCAGGTCTCGCACGCGTACCCCACGCCAGGAGACGTTCGCGCTCCAGCCCTCCACGCACGAGATGGGAAGCGTGGCCCCTACCTGCGGCAGAGAATGCAACTCGTCGAGCGAGAGACTCAGCTCGCGCTGAATCTCGCCCGTGACTGCCAACCGGAAAGACGGCGCCATGGCACTCTCGGTGACCCGCGCGCTCAGGGCACTCTTGTTGACCGGGAAACCCTGAGGGCCGACATCCGGACGTCGAGGCGCGAGCAGCGCGAGCCGGCTGAGCGGCGACAAGGTCTGCCCCACCGTGGTAACGGTGAGCACGCCCGCCGTCGCGGCAAGCACCGACAGAAAGCCCCGGCGGCTGAGTCCCTCGCCGTAGGACTCCCGCAACCTTGCGGGGTCTCGGGTGAATGCTTCGCGCCTCACGATGCCGGCCTTGGCGCCGATGTGCACTATCAAGGCCCCCAGGGTGATCCACGATGCCCAGTAGTGCGCGGCGGGGAAGAAGAAACGCCACGGATACCACAGACCGATGTTGGCGATGCCCGTGAAGGCAAGGAAGAGGCTCCCCGCCACCAGTGGGAACAGTGAGATGCGCTCAACGAGATGCATGGTGTCCTTGACCGGCGGCCACACCCAGAAGCGTGGGTAGACGGTCCACAGCTTGCCGAGCAGAAGCGGGATCGATGCGATTCCGGTGGCGACGTGAAGCCCCTGCGTAACGCGGTAGAGGCCGGCCGGCCGCGACGGCCAGACAAACCAGGAGGGAGGTTGCTGAATGAGGTGGCTCAGCAAACCGGTTGCGAAACAGATCGTGAAGGACACTCCGAGCGCCAGACCGAGCAGGGCCGCGATGCGCGGAGAGTGGAGCCTGCTCGCAAACGCGCCCTCCCTGAAGGGCCCGACGCGCAGGCGCTCCGGCGGTTCGATTAGAGGAGCTTTAGGTTTGCGAACCATCGGCCCTCCGCGCCCCACATCTCGGTTGCTCGAAATCCCGATTGCGCGGCGAATCCCCGCACACCGTCCGCGCCCACCCGCGCCCAGGGGAACCGATCGCTCAGACCACCATCGGTCTCGAGCCGTGCCGACAGGTAGGAAGACCTCACGCCGGGAGGCTCGACCTCTGCGAGCACGGTGCCTCCGGAACGCAACAGGCTCCCCACGCGCCAGAGCAACGCCGCCGGGTTACCTCCGATGCCGATGTTTCCGTCGAGCAGGAGGGCGGAGCCCCAGCGCCCCGCCGCCGGCACCCGCCCGAAGATCGATCTCAGCAGGACGGGGGCCCCCCGACTCCGAGCGATGTCGATCGCCGAGGGCGAAGCATCCACCCCGAGAGCAATCCGTCCGGCCCGCGCCAGTGCAAGCACATGCCTTCCCGGACCGCAACCCACGTCGAGGACGGGACCGAGCGCGCGAGCGAGAACCTGACTCTCGGCCGGCGACGGCTCGGACATCCACCGCGCCATCTGAAGCCGCACGGAGGACCCATCCGAGCACACGAGGCGTGCCACTACGAGCCGCACTCCTGCCTCAGCGACCGGAGGCAGGAGCCGAATCGGGACTCTGGGGCTTGGTTGGCGACGGCAAGAGCGTCTTCGAAGTAATCGACGTCCCGCAGAACCGGGAGACTCGCGCAGCGAAGCCCAAGATGTGTGAGGCGTTGCCGCTGTGCTTGCGCGGTGACACGGGAGCTCATGGGAACGCCGTCGAACGCCGGCGTCAACGGCGCCGCGAGGCCGATTGCCCAGAAGCCACCGTCGAGGGTGTCCCCGATCACCGCGTCCCTCCTGGCGAGAGAATCGAGTGCGCGGTCGAGAACGAGAGGGCTCATTTGGGGTGTGTCCATGCCGACCAGTACCGCGGGTTCTCCGGTGTCCTCGAATGCGGCGGCGAGCCGATCGCCCAGGCCGTCGCCGCGCTGTCGGATCACTTCGAAATCGCAGAGGTGGTCGAGCAGGTTACCGATCTCACCGTCCAGAGCGAGCACCCTCCTACGAGCCGACGACCGCCCCACGATCAGCAGGGTGTCAAGCAGCGCGGCTTCGGCGAGCGCGGCTGCCTCACTGGGAGTGCAGGGCGGAGTCAAGCGCGTCTTCGAGCGTCCCGGCGCGGGCGCCTTGGCGATGACGATGATCGTGTGGGGCGCGGGACGGGCTCCGCCGGACCGCCGAGTGAGAGGTCTCATGCCCGCTGCAGCACTCTCGCCATGTCGCCGGCGGCTCGGAGCGTGCCCCACAGGGTGCCCGTGACCTTGGACCTGCCCGTCCTCGGGTAGTAGGGAATGGGCGTAGTCGTGATGCGCCAACCTGCGCCGTGCGCGGCCAACACCATCTCGAGCGGCCAGCCGAAGCGTCTGTCGACGACGCCCAGATCGACGAGAGCCGTTCGACGAGCCGCGCGCATCGGCCCCACGTCGTCGGTCTCAATCCCGGTTCGCCGTCTTACGACGCGAGCCAGAAGACGGTTGGCGAGACGCGCATGGAGGGGCCATGCCCCCGGTTGCGCGACGCGCGTGCCGATAACGAGATCGGAATCACCGCGCTCGACGATGCCGGTCACCCTCGGTAGATCGCGCGGATCGAGGGATCCATCGCAGTCCATGAACGCAACGATGTCCGCGGTGGATGCGAGCAGCCCGCACCAGCAGGCGGCACCGAATCCCTGCTGTGGCTCGTGAACGACCAGCGCGCCCAGGCCCGCAGCCAGCACTCCGGACCCGTCGGATGACCCGTTATCGACGACGACGGCGCGGAACCCATCGGGGAGTCGCGCGAGCACTAGAGGAATCGCATCTGCCTCGTTGAGTACGGGGAGAATCACATCAGGCATGCATCGAACGTACCGACGAACGCGTGGCCGCAACCTCGGAAAGTGATTACGAAGCACTGAACTTTCTGTATTGGCGAGGGTCGCCCGGCATGCTTGCTCTTAGTGTCGTGTGAATGTCGATCGAACTTCGGAGCCTCTCGCGAGACAAAGAATTGGTGGACCCATCTCCCCCTCGCGCCGAGCCTTTGCGTCAGACGTGGCTTGCAATTGCGATTTGGGCCGCGCTCGTGGTGGGGGCTCACGTGTGGGGTCGGGCGATCAACCAGAGCCATGCCACCAAGGTCCTTGCCCCGCCGCTCTTCGGCCGCTTTGACCTCCGCTTGACCATGGCGGCCGTCGTGCCCGCATTGGTCGCGGCACTGGTCATGAGATACGCACCACGACTGGCCCAGTCGCTCGACTGGCGGCGGCTCTTGCTGACCACCACCGTGGTCGCGGCCGCGTGGGCGGTTTCCCTGGCGGCCGTCGATGGTCTCCACGCGCTGAGCGCTCCGCTTGAGAACCCGCACGACTATCTCTCGTCCGTGCAGGACGTGGGGTCACCGGCCGGCTTCGTCGACCGTTACACCAGTGAGCTTCCGTCGTACTCCGTGCACACTCAGGGCCATCCGCCGGGCATGGTCCTCGTCCTGTGGGCGATGGGGAAGGTAGGACTCGGCGGTGCCCGGCCCGCTACCGCGCTCATCATCGCGGTGGGAGCCTCTGCCGCGGCCGCGTCGCTAGTCGCCCTGCGCGCGGTCGCCGGAGAACGACGCGCGCGTCGAGCCGCACCTTTTCTTGCGCTCGCGCCCGCGGCCGTATGGATGGTGACCTCCGCCGATGCCCTTTTCATGGGTGTCGGGGCGTGGGGAATTGCGCTGCTTGCGGTTGCGGCGGCGCGCACGTCGGACCGACTCTCGTTCGTCGGCGGTCTAGCTATCGGTGTTGGATTGTTGCTCTCCTACGGGGTCGCCCCCCTTGGTTTCGTGGCGACGGCCGTCGTGTTGGTGCAGCGTCGGTTGCGGCCGCTCGTAGTGGGTGGCGCCGGAGTGCTGACCGTTCTCGGGCTCTTCGCCTTGGCCGGCTTCTCGTGGTTCGAGGGGCTCTCGGCCACGCTCGAACGCTACGAGCTTGGGATCGCAGGGCAGCGGCCTCAAGGGTTCTTCGTGGTTGCGAACCTCGCCGCCTTCTCCCTGGCCGTCGGCCCCGCGGTCGCGGTGTCGTTCGGGCGGTTGAAAGACGCTCGTGTGTGGACCGTGGTCGGCGCCGCCATGGTCGCGTTGGCGTCGGCCGACCTGTCCGGATTCTCGAGAGGTGAGGTTGAGCGCATCTGGCTCATCTTCGTGCCCTGGATGCTCATCGCCTGTTCCGCCTTCGACTTTCGGCGGGCCCGTGGAATGCTGGGCCTTCAGGCGGCCGTGGCCCTGGCCGTGCAGACGGGAGTGAGGACGCCGTGGTAGAGCGATCGCCTCGATCACACCAGGCGACCGAGCGCGGGATGGACGAGGGGCGCCGGCCCCTGGTGTTGGTCGTCGAGGACGACGACACCGTGTCCGAGGTTGTCGAGCGCTATCTCGAGCGAGAGGGCTTCGGCGTCGAGGTAACGGGCGACGGACTGGCGGCGGTGGAACGCTTCGGCGAGGACGTGGACCTCGTTGTGCTGGACATCATGCTCCCCGGACTCGACGGCATCGAGGTCTGTCGACGGCTTCGAAGCCGCAGCCCGGTGCCCATCATCATGCTCACCGCCCTCGGCGACGAGAGTAACCGGGTGATGGGGCTCGAGCTCGGTGCCGACGACTACCTTGCAAAGCCCTTCTCGCCGCGTGAGTTGACCGCGCGCGTCAAGTCGGTGCTGCGCCGGGCCGATGGCCTCCTGGCTCCTCAAACCGCTCAGGGTGAGCTGGTGGCGGGCGACCTCTCGGTCGTCGTGCAGGCGCGGGAAGTGCGGGTCGGAGGCGACCTCGTTTCGTTGACATCGCGAGAGTTCGAGCTACTCGTATACCTGATGACGCATCCGCGACGCGCCTTCACCCGCGAGCAGTTGCTCGAGACGGTCTGGGGTTACACGCACGGTGACAAGTCGACGGTAACGGTCCATGTGCGCCGGCTCCGCGAGAAGATCGAGTCCAATCCGGCCGAACCGCGGCACGTGGTCACGGTGTGGGGCGTGGGCTACAGGTTCGACGGGTGAAAGGCATGAAGCGGGCGCTTCAATCCGTTTTCGCGGGCGGTGCAGCCGCGGTAGCCGTCGCCGCGATTGCACTACGGCTTCCGGCCACCGACTCGCTGCTGCTCGCGGGTTACGCCATCTTGGGCGCGCTGATCGCGGGTCTGGCGGGGGCTTTGGTCATGAATTCCCTTCGCGGCCGGTCGATTGCGTTGCTGGCTTCGGTTGCCGCCATCACTACCGTGGTGGCCGTCGCTCTGGGGGCGGCCGTGGCGTCGCGGGCGATGTTCATCTCCAGCCACGACCTGAGCGCGCTCGCCCTCGTCCTAGTTGCAGCCGGAACAATCGGGGTCGCGTTCGCGGTGTTCCTAGGCCAGAGGGTCTCCTCGGCGCGACGCTCGCTGGCGGAGACCGCGCGGAGGATCGGTGCGGGTGACTTCTCGCCGGCCGAGGAGCTCCCCGCCCCGGCCGAGTTCACGGAGCTCGCTCAAGAACTGGAACGCATGTCCGAGCGACTGCAGGAGGCGCAGGAGCGCGAGCGATCGTTAGAGGCCTCGCGCCGTGAGTTGGTCGCGTGGGTGAGCCACGACCTCAGGACTCCTCTGGCCGGCATCAGAGCGATGGCCGAGGCCCTCGAGGACGGTGTGGTAGCCGATGCGGCGACGGTGGCCCGCTATCACGCTGCCATCCGAGGCGAGGTGGACCGGCTTTCGGGGTTGGTGGACGACTTGTTCGAGCTGAGCCGGATCAATGCGGGGTCCATGCGGCTCGAAATGGAGCGCGTATCGCTTGGCGATCTCGTGTCCGACGCGGTCTCATCGGCGTCGGGTATCGCTTCGGCGAAAGGAGTGCGGCTGAAGGGAGCGCTCGATGGGCGCTCGCCCGAGCTAGAGCTTTCGGCGGCCGAAATAGGCCGGGTGCTGCGGAATCTTCTCGAAAACGCCATCCGCCACACCCCGAGCGACGGGATAGTTCAAGTGGAGACCGGAGTCGAGCTGGCCCATGCCTACGTGCGAGTCGCCGACGAATGCGGCGGAATAGCCGAGAGGGATCTAGATCGAGTGTTCGAGGCCGCGTTCCGGGGGGAGATTGCACGCACCCCGGGTGACGGCGGCGGAGGACTCGGGCTCGCGATAGCCCGAGGGATCGTCGAAGCCCATCAAGGTGAGATCGACGTCCGCAACTTCAACGGCGGCTGCGCCTTCACGATCCGTCTGCCCATGCCTCCGCCGACTGAACGCGAGGACGAAGTTTGAGGATCCTGGTCACGGGGGCCGCGGGCTTCATCGGTTCGCATGTGGTCGACGAACTGGTGGCGGACGGTCACGAGGTCATCGCGCTCGACCGCCTCGGTTTCCGGCGATGTCGGGAGCGGCCCGACTACGTCAACCGGCACGCAGAATACGTCGAAGCCGATCTGCGCGATCAAGCCGGGCTGACCAAGATCGTGAAAGGCCTCGATGCGGTCTCCCACCAGGCGGCCATGGTCGGCGTAGGCGAATCCTTCTCCGACGTGACCGGTTACGTGGGACACAATGATTTGGGGACCGCCTCTCTACTCCGTTCCTTGTTCCAAACCAGGTTCCGCGGTCGCCTCGTACTCGCCAGTAGCATGGTGGTTTACGGCGAGGGATGCTACTCCTGCGTGAGCCACGGTGAGGTGAGGCCTCGCGAGCGAACTCGCGACGACCTAGCCGCCGGGCACTTCGATCCCCACTGTCCCGAATGCGGGCACCAGGTGATGCCCCAAGCCGTCACCGAGGCACTGCCGGTCGATCCTCGAACCGTTTACGCGGTCACCAAGCTCCATCAGGAGCATCTCTGCAGCCTGTTCGCCAGAGAGGCGGACGCGTCGGTGGCACTGCTTCGCTACCACAACGTTTACGGCCCTCGTATGCCGCGCAACACCGCCTACTCGGGCGTCCCCAGCATCTTCCTGTCGGCGCTCGAACGGGGCGAGCCACCGGACGTCTTCGAGGACGGGCGCCAGCTGCGCGACTTCGTCCACGTCAAGGATGTGGCGCGCGCCAACGCCCTCGCCTCGAGCAACCCCGATGCCGAGGGGCCGTTCAACGTCTCGACGGGCACACCACGCACGGTCTATGAGATGGCCACCGCACTCGGACGGGGCTTCGATTCCGTCGCGCCGGCGCGAATCACGGGCCGCTACCGGCTGGGAGACGTTCGTCATGTGTTCGCATCGCCGCAACGAGCGAAGGATGTGCTCGGCTGGCGGGCGGTTATCGACTTCGGTCTGGGCGTGCGCGAGCTGGGAGAGCAAGCCGGGGCCGCCCGAGCGCTGCACCCCTCGATCTCAACCGGTCGGAAGCTCTTCGGGGCGCAGGCTGAGCTCGAGACGGCTGCCATTGCGAAACACGACGATGGAGATGAGGCGGTCGATGACCCCGGAGTCGGTTAGCCGCTGAACATCGTCCATGCCCCCGACCTCGACCCCGTCGATCTCGACGATCAGGTCCTCGGGATGAAGGCCGGCGCGGTCGGCGGGACTGCCCGCCATTATCTGAACCACCTCGACGGCGCTCGAGGAACCGGTCTGCCGCGCCACGCGCGGGGGCAGCGGGCGGGGTCCACCGACGATACCTATGTAGGCGCGCCGGACTCGTCCCTCGTTCATAAGCGCCGCGATGATGCGCCGGGTCGCATCGTTGATCGGCACCGCAAGTCCTAGGCCCTGCCCCTGCCCGGGTCCGACCAACGCCGTGTTGATACCAACCACGCGGCCTGCCGAATCGGCAAGCGCGCCCCCCGAGTTGCCCGGGTGAAGTGCCGCGTCGGTTTGGATGACGTTTTCTACGATGCGAGAGACGGAGCCCATGCGCGTGGGAAAGGAGCGCCCCAGGGCGCTGACAACTCCTGCGGTAACCGACCCCGCGAACCCAAGCGGATTACCGATCGCGACTACCAGTTGGCCCACCCTGAGCATCGCTGCGTCCCCCAGCCGGGCGGGGGTGAGCTCCGCCCCCTGAGTGCGAACGACCGCCAGGTCGCTGAGCGAGTCGGTTCCGACTATCTCCAGCATGGCCTCGCTGCCGTCGGCGAAGACGGCCTCGCCACCGTCGGTTCCGGCGACCACATGAGCGCTGGTGAGGATGTAGCCGTCCGGCGTAATCGCAACGCCGCTGCCCCCGCCCTCGATATTCGCCCGTCCTCGAATCTGCCGGTAGACGCGCAAATTGGCGATGGATGGTGACAGCACCTCGGCGACCCGCGTCACGACCTGAGAGTAGGCGTCCAGCGCCTCCGCGTCGGTCGGGATGTTCTGCGCGTCGGGGTGGGGACCGCTAGAGCCGAGAACGGAGTCGATGTACTCCAGGTCTGCCATACCCGGCGCAACCTGGTCGTCTCTGCGTTATTCCCTCGCGCGTGCTCCTACTTACTCGAGTACCAGGGCTCCGTAAGGTCTAGGAATTTGGGCTCACCGTCCGAGATCGCTTCCCACTCGCGCATGAACTCCTGGAACTCGGGTGAGGAAGACGACTCCTTCTCCTTTGCCCGCGCCTCCGCTTCGGACGTGAAATAGATGGCGTTCGTATAGCGGCCGTTCTCCGGATGCCAGGCTACGAATCCGCCGATCACATCGGGGCGCATGTCGTTCATCTGCCTCTGGGTGTCATCGTCGATCTGGCGCGCCTTGACCACGTCGGTCGTCTTGCCTTGGATCACCTGGACGAAGCCGGCCTGGTCGGAACCTCCATCGTTCATCAGGTCGACCAGCGTGCAGTCGTGGAACAAGGGATCCTCCAGGTACTGCGAGGTCTCGTCCCACCACGCCCCCTGCTCGGCGCGATCGCTGTTGACGCGCGCCGCTTCCTCGCTCTCGAAGCGGGCCAGGGCGATGAACTCCCCGTCCGCGGTGACTCCGGCCGTGCTGCCCAGGTAGCCCTTGGCGCCCGGCTTGATCTCCTGGTCCCACCTTTCCCACTGCTTGCGGAGACCGGATGGATCCTTCGCTCTGCCTTGGATCACCTGAATGAACATGGCTCCTCCCTCTATCGGCCTGCCTTGTTTCTACTGCGCCAGTTGGGCGCGTCAAGTGGACCCATGAGTCGAGAGAGGCTAATCGACCCATTTCAGCTCGCCGGCTCCACCCGGTAGTTGCCGTCCTCCTCGGTTACCACCACTCCGGAGCCCTTGGAGAGCGGCTCGACTACCTCACCGGTCAGTCCGTAGACCGCGACCTCTTGCATCGGCGAATGCCCGACGATCAGAGCGCGACCTCCCTCGGGAAGCCCGTCGAAGCATGCCCTCAGGGCCCCGCCCATGACGACCGCCTCCTTCTCGACCAGGTCTGGATCGACCCTCAGGAACGAGGCGATGTCTCCCGCCCCTGAGGAGTCATAGGCGGCCTTCCAGCGATCCTCGATTTGGCTCCTAAAGCGAGCATCGACGACCACCCCTCCGTCCACCTTCGCTCCGGCCGCGGCCAGGAAGCACGCCAGCGTCTGGGTCGCCCGCTGCGCCCCCGATGAAAGGGCCACGTCGTAGGCGCCCGTGAGCCTGGATCCGAGATCGAGAGCGTCCCGAACTCCCTCAGGCGTGAGCAGGTCGCCGTCGGCGGCGGTGTGCCTCCTGAGCTCCACACTCTTGGCCATGATCGCGGCCTAGGGCACCAACACCGGCTGCCAGTCCGGGTCGACCTCGAACTTGATCGGCGTGTCGGTTAGCCGTCGCACCCTGCTACCGTTGATCCGCATCCGGAAGAGATCGCTTCTAGTCTCGCGACGCGCCCGGGTGAACACGAAGGAGCGGCCGTTGGGTGAGAACTTGGCCCCGAACTCGTCGGCTCCGGTGTCGGTAACACGGTCCTTGCCGGACCCGTCTGGATCCATCGTGAAGAGGTCGCAGCCCGACTCGAAGCCACAGCGGCTGTACACGATCCGCGTTCCGTCTGGAGACCACGAAGCGTCGACGTCCTGACGCCTACGGTTATCGGTCAGACGCGTCCGGGTGGTCCCGTCCGGATGGATGGTGAAGATCTCGATGTCGCCGCGCCGCGGTGAGCGTTCGAAGACGATCAGGTCGTCCACGCTCCAATCCGGAGCGATTTCGTCCGATCGGGTATCGGTCACTCTCGTCTTGTCGCGCGTCGTCAGATTGATCGTAAAGAGATCACACTGCAGGCCGCACTTCTGGTAAACGGTCTGGTTGCCGTCGGGACCGAAGGCGACCTGGAACTCGTCCTTTCTCGAGTCGGTCACTCGAGTCGGATTGCCACCGTCGGCATCGCGCAGGAAGAGGT
>JBOGWU010000196.1:0-4030 GCA_050693935.1 Actinomycetota bacterium
GCCCTCAACATGGTCCGGGCGAGGCGACCTTCGCCGCAGCCCACCTCGAGGACCCGCGCCGGGGCCGGCGGCAA
The DNA here is from genome assembly GCA_050693935.1 of Actinomycetota bacterium. Lineage (GTDB taxonomy): Bacteria > Actinomycetota > CADDZG01 > CADDZG01 > WHSQ01 > WHSV01. The sequence continues at coordinate 75 of JBOGWU010000196.1, forward strand.
CGCGCCCAGAACGAGGTCGGCGACATCCCGGTCCCACGCGTCATGATCCACGAGAGCCGATCCTCGCGCACGTTCGGGAACATGGTGTGGGAGTGCGATGGAACATGCTTGCGACCTGCTCCTTCGCTTGGCGGAGGGCGAGGGACTCGAACCCCCAAGTCCTTTCGGACAACGGTTTTCAAGTGTGTGGATTGACGTCCTGGTCGGTCCTGGCTGGCCCTGCCTAAACCGATCCCTGCAGGTCAGCGAGCGTGCGATTTCCTGGGTGGCCCTGCCTTCTCCTGGTTCTCCGTCCTGAGTTCGTTGACAAACCGTTGACATCTGAGAGCGCGCATCCATCATCCATTGTTGTTTGCTGACCGCTTCGCGGGTGGTCGACGCCACCCGCCCGCTCACATTCCCGACGCGAAGGGGACTCTGCTCCCATGACGTCGGGACACCTCTACGCGGAGTATTCGTACATCGAACCCGTAGTGCCGGAGGAGGCCCGATATGAAGCCAGCGGCAACGAGCGAACACAGACCATCCAGCTCCCCGTCGGTCGGTGTCGACTCACACCGCGATGCATTTACCAAAAGTCGCCGGCGAGCGGTCAGGTTCCCTCGAGAGCCTGCCGTCGCCGGCAATTACCGCGCAGGCAAGAGGACGACGCTGCGCATGATCGTGGGGCTAGCCGCGCCGACGTCGGGCACCGCCCGCGTGATGGGTTGGCCCTAGAGCATGGAAGCAACAGCACCGGTTCGAGAGGGGGAATGCCTTGGATACGACGGGGTCAGTCAGTAAGGTCGCAGCGGCCGCGCTAGCCGGCGCTATAGCACTAACCGCCTTCGGCACGTTCGTGGGCGACCAGCAGGAAGATCAAGCGGACGGCTACTGGCTGCTGGCTGCTTTCCTGGTGGTCGTGACGCTCTTGGTTTTCGGATTGGTTGTCCGCCAATCAACGCAGACTCACACGGAAGCCAACTCGCCCGCCTTATCAGGACTCATCACCAGCATCTCAGGTGTCCTTACCGTAGCGGCGTTTTGGAGTGGTCTCCCTGTGATCTTCGGAGCCGCCGGAGCGCTGCTCGGCCTCGAGGGTCGACAGCGTGCTCTGCAGGGCGCAGGCCGTGCCGGCATGGCTCAAGCCGCCCTCATCCTCGGATTGTTGTCGATCGTCGCGACCCTGGCCCTCTTCGTTGGCGACCAACTGCGCTAGGAAAGACTTCGACACGGGAGTCTGCGCCGGCCCACGACGAGCCCTAGCCTCCGCCGACCGGCGAGCAGATACTGAAACGAATCATGTCGTCTAGCAAGACCCGTGGACCATGAGCGAGAGCATTAGCAACGGCATTCGGCCTGCCACAAGTCGAATGCCCTGGGCCCGACCGCTCGCCGTGACCATGTGGACGATATTTCTCGTAGGCGCCACGGGCACTGTGGTGGCGAGAGGCGCCAACGGCACGCTGGGAGAAAATCCTCTCGGCCAGGCAGCCCTTCTTGTCGCGTTCGGTGCGTTTGCGACTGTGGGAGCAATCGTCGCCTCGCGGCGTCCTGACAACGCCATCGGGTGGATCTTCGGTACCGTGGGAGTGCTTGCTGGCTTGGGTGGTTTCGCCGAGGAGTATTCGCGGCACGCACTCAACGCGCCGGCGGGCATCCTTCCCTTCGGGGTGCTGGCGGCCTGGATCCAGGGCTGGTATTGGGGTCCGCTGATCGGTCTGGTCGTCATCTTCACGCCCCTACTGTTCCCCACCGGACACCTTCCGTCTCGCCGCTGGCGACCGCTGAGCTGCCTGGCAGTCGGCTCGATCGGTGCGTTCAGCGCGCTGGCAGCGTTGCAGGACAGGCTGGTACTGGACGAGGGCGGGGCGGTGGTGCGCAACCCCGTGGGTGTAGCCGGGGTGCCCAACCCGGAGCAGGGAGTCGCGGGCACGGTTCTGGAAGTTCTCGCTGTCGCCTCCCTCGTCGGCGTGTTTGCGTCAGTCGTGGCCCGCTTTCGCCGCTCCGTGGGGGACGAACGACAACAGCTCAAGTGGTTCATGTATGCCGCCGCGTTGATCCCGGTGCAGTTGATCACCGATCAGCTGATTCCCGATCGCTTCCTGAGTACCGACATCCTTTTTGGAGTGGGGGTCGCCGCTCTCCCAGTCGCCGCTGGCGTCGCGATATTGAAGTACAGGCTCTACGACATCGACTTCGTCATCAACCGGACGCTCGTCTACGGAGCGCTCACCGCCGGCGTGATCGGTTTCTACATAGGTGTCGTGACGGCATTCGACGCGTTCCTACAACGAACCGGAGTGGGAGTTTCGCTCATCGCCACTGCTTTGGTGGCTGTCTTCTTCCAACCGGCTCGCGAACGGCTTCAGAGCGGCGTGCACCGGTTGATGTACGGAGAAGACCGCGACCCCTACAAGGTCCTGTCTCGCCTAGGAAAACGTCTTGAATCCTTACCGGCCATCGAACAGATATTGCCGAGCCTTACGGAAACGATCGCCGAGGCTCTGCGCCTGCCTTACGTGGCGGTTGAACTGAAACAAGGTGGAGATCTTGTTCGGGTAGCAGCCCATGGCGACGCGCCGGGAGACACTCTCGATTTGCCCCTCCTGTATCAGGGAAGGGCGTTGGGAAGTCTGGTCGTGGGGCAGCGCGCTCCTGGTGAGGAATTCTCAGCCGCCGACCTGCACTTGCTAGAGGACCTCGCTCGCCAAACCGGGGCAGCCGCCCACGCCGTGCGTCTGACTGCGGAACTGCAGACCGCGCGGCAACGCCTCGTAACTGCTCTGGAAGAAGAGCGGCGACGACTCCGTAGGGATCTGCACGACGGGCTCGGTCCCACTCTCGCCGGCGTCGGACTCGAGATCGAGGCTGCTAGGAACCTTATGAGCCAGGACGTCGGGGCGGCCGATCGTGCGCTCGGCGGGCTTAGCTCCAAGATAGAGGAGGCTATCTCGGACATCCGCCGGCTGGTGTACGGCCTTCGTCCTCCGGCGCTGGACGAGCTGGGTCTGGTGGGTGCGCTGCAAGAACACGCCAGAAGGTACGCTGCCGCCGAAGAGGGGCCGATGATAAGCATCGACGCCGTGGGCGACCTGAGCTCTCTACCGGCTGCCGTTGAGGTCGCCGCTTACCACATCACACTCGAGGCGCTAACGAACGCGGCCCGTCACTCACGGGCCACGAGGTGCTCGGCGCGGCTCGAATTAAGAGACGCTTTCCTGAACGTACAGGTCGTCGATGACGGAAAAGGGCTGCGCTCCGACCACCGAGTAGGTGTGGGCCTTAGCTCAATGCGCGAGCGGGCTGCCGAGCTCGGCGGCACGTGCACGATAGAAAGCACCTCCGGAGGAACCCAAGTACGGGCACGGCTTCCTTGTCCCAGGAGCCTGTAGTGAACTCGTTGCGAGTAGCGATCGCAGACGACCACCCGGTGTTCCGGGATGGGCTAGGAGCCCTCTTGTCGTCTCTTCCGGACGTTGAGGTTGTGGGCGAAGCCTCAACCGGAGAAGAGGCCGTGACTCTTGCACAGCGCCTCCACCCCGATGTCGTGGTCATGGACCTCAACATGCCTGATGTCAACGGTATCGAAGCCACCCGTCGGATCATCCAAGATGACCCCCACGCAAACGTCTTGATGCTGACGATGTTCGAGGACGATGACTCGGTGTTCGCCGCAATGAGGGCTGGAGCAAGAGGCTATCTGGTGAAGGGCTCGAACCAAACAGAGATAATCCGCGCCATCGAGGCAGTCGGAGCCGGAGAGGCCGTTTTCGGTCCACCGATTGCGCAGCGGATGATCGAGTACTTCTCGACGGCGCGCACCGAGAGCGGCGAGACGGCGTTTCCACAACTCACCGATCGCGAGCGCCAAGTGCTGGATCTCATCGCCCAGGGGAATTCCAACCAAGCCATCGCTCAAAGCCTCGTCCTCAGTCCTAAAACCGTTCGCAATCACGTTTCCAACATCTTCGCCA
>JBOGWU010000197.1:0-10848 GCA_050693935.1 Actinomycetota bacterium
GAGGTCGGTCGAGCCCACGATGTCTGTGAACAACACGGTGGCAAGCTCTCGCTCGGCGGACGGACCCTGCCGGACACCCGTCAGGAACTCGTGTATGTCGTCGAGGGTTCCGGCACCCTCGGGCGTGTGGAATGGGTAGCAATCCGCGCCGGGCAGCTCGACAAGCCGCGCCCCTGGGATGTTCTCCGCCAGGTACCGGCCGAAGGCAAGCCGGTAGTGCCGGTTGTCCTTCCTGTGTAAAACGAGCGCCGGAACCGCGATGGTGGGCAACACGGACCGAACGTCAAGCCGAGTTATCCAGCTATACATCTCTGTTGCTGCTCCGGGCGGTATCGACAGTCGCTGGTATCGAATGAACCACTCCCGCATCCGTGGGTCGTCCGCGACACTAGGGGCGGTTAGGGCGAGTATTGCAGGATCCTGACCCCAGTGTCGCTCGTACAGCGTCACCAGCCTCTCCCATGTGGGCTTGGGCATCCCGATTGGGTAGTCGGGTGCCCTCTGCCAACGGGCAAACGTGTTCACGAGGACGAGGGCCAGAGCGCGATCGGGGAAGGTTGCCGCCAGAAGCATGGCCATGGGACCACCCTCGGTGTCGCCGATGATCGCCGCTTGGCGGGATCCGGCTGCGTCCAGGACCGTCCTGGCATCATCCATCCACTCCTCAAGCGTGGGGAGGGAGCCGAGTGGCACGGGGTCGGAGACACCGGTCCCACGTTTGTCGAAACAGATGACGCGGCCGATTCGGCTTAGTCGATGAAAGAAGTAAGCGAGCGAGGGTTCTTCCCACATCGCATCCAGATTCGTTCCCCAATTGGTGACAAAGAGCAGGTCGCGCGAACCGTCGCCGAAGACCTGATAGGCCACGTAGCCTTGACTCGATTTCGTGTATCTCGTCTCCGGACGCATCGACTCCCCTCCCGGGCAGAGTCATGTTGTCACGGCACGCGCGCGGTCGCCAGGTTCTGGCTGTAAATCACTAGTTTGCGGCCGGCTAGCCGCGTCGGTCAGCGCACGACGCGATAGGAGAGGTGCGTCGCGAACGGTGACTGGAGCAGATTCAAGTGCTCGAGGTTCACCGTCTCGTGGAAGTCGTCGAACAGACGCTTCCCCCCACCTAGTACGACCGGCGCGATCGAGATCGTCAGCTCCTCCACGTGTCCTGCGCGCAAAGCCTGGCGGATGACGTCCGCCCCGCCCCCGATGCCCACGTCCTTCTCGCCCGCAGCCTCGCGCGCCCGGGCGATCGCCTCGTCCAGCCCGTTCACGAACGTGAAACCGGCGTCTGCGGGCTCGTCTTCCGGTCCGTGCGTCACGACGAAGCACGGCACGCTGAACGGATTGTGCCCGCCCCACGCCTCCGCGGCCTCGTACATGTTGCGGCCGACGACAACCGCGCCGGCGCGGGCCATCCCCTCGTCGAGAAATTGCTTATCCGCGCCCGTCGCCTCGCCGGTCGGCTTCTCGTCGTAGCTCCACGGCCCGCCGAACACCCAGTAGTGCAATCGCTCGCCGCCCTCGCCCAGGCCGCGGCCCGGCCCGTCGTTCGGCCCGACGATATAACCGTCAAGCGAGGTCGTGATTTGTGCGGCCACCTTCGTCATAAGACTTCCTCCTCGGTAGTCAACCTGTTCGTGAACCAAGACCGATCGACACGCCGAAACTCATCGGCCGGGGTAGGACCTCAGAGCGCGTCGATGGTGGCGACAGAAACCGGGTGAGGGACTCCCTTGAGCTCGACCTCACCTAGATCCGAGACTGGGAAGCGAAGCCGCGCAGCATCGATGACGTCCTTCGAAGCCAAGATGCTGCCTGATTCGGCCAGTGCCCCTATGCGGGCGGCCTCGTGCACACCCATGCCCTCGTAGTCGCGGCCCTTGCGCGTCGCATCGCTGCGATGGAGGCCGATGCGTACTCGCGGCGCGAAACCAGCAGACCTGCGGTGCTCGGCAAGCCGCTTCTGGATATCGACCGCGCACTCAACCGCCTCCGTCGAGTCGTCGAATGCAGCAAAGAAGCCGTCGCCAAGCTGCTTTACTACCTCGCCGTTGTGAGCGGCGAACACATTCTGTAGCGTGTCGTCGTGCCAGGCGAGGACCTCGCTCCATGCTTCCTCACCCATCGCACTCGCAAGCTTCGTGGAGTCCACTACATCGGTGAACATGAACGTCTTGTTCACACGCTCCGCGGGAATGGCGGACTTGGCGATCGCCTCCGGAACGTCCTCCCCAAGGAGATCTCGAGCTCGTCTCAAGTCGAGGACGGCGCCGAGCTTCTCAAAGGCGGTTTTCGCGGCACCGAGTTCGAGCTTGGCCCCCTCCTCGTCAACATCGGCGCGGAGTGCAAGGCCCAAAAGAAGCCGGGCACGTGCGGTCTCATAGGGAAGCTCCGACTCTCTCCACAAACGGACGCTCCGCCTCAGCGTGCGCGTCGCGTTCGCGCCGTCGCCTTGAGCAAGCTGCAGCGCACCGCGCGCGGTCGTGGCCGAGGCTTCAAAGACTTTGCCCTTGTAGACGCCTGCACTTTCCTCTATCTCCGCCACCGCTACTTCCGCGCCCTCGACCGAACCGGCCGCTAGCTCGACCTCCACCTGACCTGGGAGCAGCTTCATTCGGTGCAACCTGTCCCCCGCCGGATCATCCAGCGCGCGCCTCATAGCGGCGCGCGCGGGCTCGACTTTCCCCTCTGCGAGCCACAGCAGCGCGAGACCCGGTAGCGGCTCACGCCCCAGTTCGTGCGCCTGACGGAAGGCATCATTTGCGCCCTCGAGGTCACCCATTCGCAAGCGCACCTCGCCCAACTCGTAGAAGCCCTCGGCCGCAAACTCGAGGTTGAATCCCTGCAGTTCGGTTAGCGCTCGCCGCGCTTCCTGCTCGGCGTCGGCCCACGCCCCTCGGAGGCGCATGATCTCGGCGCGATGCACCCGGCAGATTCCCGGGAATCCCGAGATCGACTGCCGCTCGCACCAGCGCTTGGACGCTTCGGTCCATTCACCGGCGCGCTCGTAGTCGGCGAGGCCGGTGGTGGACGAGATCGCAATGCAGTAGATCATCCCCGTCGAAAGAGGTCGCAGCTCCCCGCTCACCGCGGCGACCGTGGCCTCGTCGATCAAGCTCAGACCCTCATCAGCGCGCTCCAGACCGAGTAGAGCGCTCCCTTTGAGGAGCAGGCCAAAAGCCTGCACATCCCGGTCGCCGAAGGTCATCCCGATCTCCAACGCCAACTCGGCGGCGGCGAGCGCGGCCTCGTTGTCCCCCTTCGTCAAAGCCGATAACGACTTCATGACCGACAAGAAACCCTTCTCGGCACACGGTGGTTCCTTATCGAGCAGACGTTCTGCTTTGCTGAACCAGCCGGCGCCGATCGAGTGCGAAAGCTTTCCGAAGTGGAGGTCGGAGACCATGATCGCGGTGACGGCGGCCTTCCGGTTGTCACCCGCGTCGAGATAAGCGTTGAAGGCTCGTTCCCGCGCCGAGATGCTGTCTTCGAGCCGCCCCAGCCACCACGCCGCCTCGCCGAGGACGGCGAGATCGTCGGCGGTCAGGTCACCGGACTCGTCGGCCTGCATGAGGTGCTCGTAGGTCTCTCTCCAGGCATGCTTGGACGCGGCCAGACGGCCGGCCTCCAACGGCGACTCATCAATTACTCGGCTCATTCCCACCAATCTGTCGATCGCGCAGGACTCATTGTAGTGACAGAGGCGGAGCGGCCCAAGGGCGTTACCGCTAATCGTCGGTGGGGGATTGCCCTAGTAACTCACTGCCCGAGTTCGTGGTGGTTTGTACCCGAAGGTTCAGGTCGGCTTGCGGCGATCAATTGGAGTCCGGCTTGAGCCGGCCGTCATCGTCGAGGTAGTCACGCCACGATCGCGTCGGCGAGTAACCGATCATCCGTTCCGCTTTGGCACATGAGATGCCACTAGCGTCCGGACGCACCAAGGAGCGAATCTCGATTGCGTCACCATGGTGTTCCTTGACCATCCCAGCGAGGTCGCGTCCCCCTATGCTGTCCGGCGACGCGATGTAGAACACCTCATGCCCACCGAGATCCGATTCGACTGAAAGGCAGAGCGCGTCGGCTAGATCGTAGAGATCAATGTAGCTCCAGTAGCCCGGACTCCGCAGAGATTCGTCGCGGATGTGTGGGCCCAGATTGCGTTCGTAGTTGCCCTCGTGTTGTACCCACGACGGACGAATTGAGATGGCACGAATGTCGGAACGACGAATCGCCGCGTCCATCAGCAGCTCACCGAAATACTTGGAGAGGGCGTAAGGATCCTGAGGCCTAATCGGATGCTCCTCATCCACGGGCAGGTAATCCGGAAAGAAGTCGCGCTCAGGAAAGAAGAAACCCGGTACCGTTTCGCTCGAAACGTTAACGAAGCGCTTGGCCCCAAGCCGGATAGCAGCCTCGATCATGTTGAAGGTCGCCATCAGGTTGTTGTGGAAGACGACTTGCGGAGGGTTGTGAGTGGGCTCGGGGATGGCGGCTGCGTGCACGATCGCCTCCATGTCTCGAGCCACGGCGTACGCGTCCCCTGCGTTGGTTAGGTCGGCCTGGATGTACTCGGGCGCGTCCGGTTCCGGACGCTCGAACACCCCCCGCTGCATGTCGGTGGCGCGCACTTCGTGCCCTCGCTCGATCAGGGCCGCGACGGTTGCACCCCCAACTTTGCCCATCGCGCCGGTGACCAGCACTCTCATCCAGATCTCCTCCTCGAAGGGCCCCCTTCAGCCTATTGCCCGGAGACCTCGGCCGCCGGCGGGACGTTGTGATTGAGCCGGAATAGATTCGTCGGATCGAAGCGCCGCTTGATCGCCGCGAGCCGGTCCCAGGTCGCTCCCGGGTAAGCCTCGCGGTCGCGCGCCTCTCCTTCGTCCCCCAGGAAGTTGACGTACACACCCATACCATCCTGGCGCAGGGCGGCTGCGAACTCAGTGACCCATGCATCGTGCATCGCCCCCTCCTCGGGACGTTCGTAGAGCGCGGCAACGTTCACCATGAATCGCCGTTCGCGGTGTGCGAACGCGGTGGCATCGTTGGGGACTCTGGCCATCGCGCCGCCGAGCGCCCGCAGCTGGGCCACGGCCATGAATGCGTTCGAAGCCTCGAGCCGATCGACGACGGTCTCCGCCATGCCTCGATCGAAGGCGTCTACGAACATCGAGCGGGACGCCCCGATCGGGTGGAAGCCCTCCTCCTCCGGCAGGAAGATCTCTGGATATGGCGTTGGGCCGACCATGTCGACTAGGGGCGTTGCGAGGGCTCGGAAAGGTGCAATCGCACGCTCGCCGTCATCCGTGTCGCCGGCGTAGGCCATGAGCGCAAACACCACGAGCCGACCGTGATGCTCTTCCGGCAGGAACGGCATCGGCGGTGCGGTCATTACGTTTTGCGATAGTCGAGAGTTCTCGGGCGCGGCCTCCGCTTCGGTGACGAACGAATGGATCACCTCGGGGGTGGCGGGCAGGATCAGCATGCCGCCCACGACCGTGTCGACTTCGTGCAGGCGAAACTGGAACCGGGTCGCAACGCCGAAGTTGCCGCCCCCACCTCGGACCGCCCAGAACAGATCGGGATTGGTTTCGGCGTCTACGCGGCGCAGTTGGCCATCGGCGGTCACGATGTCGGCCGCCAGCAGATCGTCGATGGTGAGCCCGTACTTGCGGACCAAGAACCCGACGCCGCCGCCCAGCGTGATCCCGCCGATACCGACCGAGCCGGTGTCGCCGAAGCCGGTGGCGAGCCCGTGGACTCCCACCGCGCTCGTGTAGTCGCCCGCGGTTAGCCCCGTTTCGGCCCACGCGGTGCGTCCTTCGACGTCGATCTCCAGCCTCTTCATTTCGGAGAGGTCGAGCACGATCCCGCCGTCCGAGACGCTGTGGCCGGAAAGGCTGTGACCGCCGCTGCGGACGGCCAGCTCCTGTCCGCTCTCGCGAGCGAGCGAGACGACGTGTGAGACGTCGCCGGCGTCCGCGGCTCGCACGATGACGGCCGGCCGGCGGTCGATCCCGCCGTAGAAGACGGTGCGCGCCCGTTGACGTGCGCGCGGAGCTGCGGAATCGACACGTTGGTGCTGGGTCTGACCTGCATCGAGGACTCCTTTGGATGGCGGGTGGTCAAGTGGTTAGACCATCTCTAGGGATCCAATTAATCGGTTGCCGGGCCACGAATCCGCTCCGTTCAGCGTCCGTTAAGGGGTGGGCTGCTACTCCTTCACTATCGGCCCATGAGGTCAGCTTGTAGCTCCCGTACGAGTCGCCACAAGCAGCTCAACAAACAACCATCCGAAAGGAAAGCTGATGACAAGACACCTGTGGAAACCCATCACGCTGCTGCTCGCCACGGTTCCATTACTGGTCGGAGCTGCGACTGCCAAGCCTGCGGCGGAACCCTTCGACGCGGCGACGATGATCGTCGAGGTCAACGCAACCGACGGAGATGCCGGCCTCCAAGTCTTCCTCGACCACGGACCATGGAGCGCCGTCCGGATCTTCAAGCCAGACGGGACCAAGATGCTCGACATCAAGACGAAAGGCGACCTGAAGGACTACGGGCTCACCGAGCTTTTCTCCGAGAGCAGCGAGCCGCCGTTCACCGAGTTCCCACTTGCTAAGTTCAAGAAGCTGTGGCCCGAAGGCGAGTACCGCTTCGAGGGCACTACCATCGAGGGTGACGAGCTTGCCAGCACCGCCACTCTCAGCCACGACATCCCAAAGGGACCCACGATCATTCGCCCGCAGGAGGACTCCAAGGTGTCCGGCAAGGTGAAGGTTCGCTGGGAGCCGGTCTCTGAGCCCCCCGGAATAGAGATCGTCAGCTATCAGGTGATCGTGGAACGCGAGGATCCGCTTCGTGTGTTCAGGGTGGACCTTCCGCCCGACGCTACCGCCGTGAAGGTCCCGGCCGCATTCATCGAGACCGGGGTCGAGTACAAGGCGGAGGTGGTTGCGATCGAGGCGGGCGGGAATCAGACTCTATCCGAGGTTGCCTTCGAGACCGAGTAGGTCCTCTCGTATGGGCTCCGCCGTTCCGCCGAAGTCGATTCGCTGAGGCTAACTCTCCGGCTCACCCTGTTGTTCTCGGCGCTCTTCGAGCAACCGGGCCGGCTCGCCGGCCATGACGGCCGGGCTGTTCTCGGCCACCTCACGGCTGGAGATGATGTCGTCGATCAGCCCGTAGCTCTTTGACTCCTCCGGCGTCATGTAGCGATCCCGGTCGATGTCCTTCTCGATCCGCTCGACGGTCTGATCGGTGTGATGTGCCAGGATCTCTGCAACTCGACGCTTGATCGAAAGGACCTCGCGCGCGTGGATCTCGATATCGGTGGGTGTGCCCTCGAAGCCGGCCGAGCCCTGATGGATCATGATCTTTGCGTTGGGTAGTGCGTAGCGCTTATGGGGAGCGCCGCCCGCTAGGATTATCGCTCCCATCGACATCGCCATCCCGATGCAGATCGTCGACACATCGGGCTTGATGTACTGCATGGTGTCGTACATCGCCATGCCCGCGTAGACCTCGCCACCCGGGCAGTTGACATAGAGGTTGATGTCTTTGTCCGGGTCCTCGGACTCCAGGTGGAGCAGCTGAGCCATGACGAGGTTGGCGATCTCACTCGTGACCGGAGTGCCCAGGATGATGATGCGCTCCTTGAGGAGTCGTGAATAGATATCGAACGCACGCTCGCCGCGACTGGTCTGCTCGATAACCGTAGGAACGAGGTAGTTGCGGGGTCGATCGGTATCGTTCATCTGTTCTACCTCCGGACTGATCTGCACATTCGTGCCTTCGATACAGTCTCCCACCCCTTGCGGCCACAAGCGATCGGGGTGCTTCGGCCCAGTCGAGCGCTAGCCTCCGAGCCACTCCCTGATTTGAACCGGTGCATCCAGCACCGAGAAGTCGCCCTCGTCGCGCAGCTTCTGAGCTGCGGTTGCCAGCGCCCCGGCCGCCACCCACGTCAGCGCTCCGCCGACGCTGACTCGTCGCGCCCCGGCGGCGACTATCTCGCTCATTGAAAGCTCTCTATTTGCGAGCACGTTGACCGGCTTGGTTGTGGCCTCGCACACGGCGCGGATGTCATGACCGGTGCGAAGTCCCGGCGCGTACAAACGTCGGCCCCTGCTTGCTCGTAGGCCTGCAGCCGGGCGATCGTGTCGTCGAGATCCGGGTTGCCTCGGATGTGGTTCTCGGCTCGTGCGGTCAGCATGAAGGGGAAGGTCAGCTCTCTTGCTGCCTCGGAAGCCGCGGCGATCCGCTCCGCGGCGTGGGGAAGCTCGTAGATTCCATCGGTCGCATCCCAGTCTTCGATGGAGCCGCCGACGGCCCCGGCCTCGGCGGCGCGAGCGATGGTCGTGGCGGCGTCCTCGGGGCGCGGGCCGTAGCCGTTCTCGAGATCGACCGAAACCGGCAGCTTTGTCGATTGATCGAGCGTCCCCACGTGCTCGAGCACCTCATCGAGCGAGGTGGCTCCGTCACGGCGTCCCAGCGTGAACGCAAACCCCGAGCTCGTGGTGGCGAGAGCCTTGAAGCCGAGCGCCTCCAAGACCTTCGCCGAGCCGGCATCCCAGGGGTTCGGGATGAGGAACGCATCGCCGTCGTGCAGCGCCCGAAAAGCGGCTGCCTTGTGCTCCTGCGCCGGCACGTCGACCATCACCATGGCCCTCCTTCATTGGACGATTCCTGCGGGCCATTTAACAAGCAGATGAACGCTCTCAACTCCTAGACGTAAAAGGGTTCTCAGAAACGAGCGATCAGGCTCGGCTCCCCGGGCTTGGTCAGGCGGATGAGCAGAACGTCGCGCAGACGGACGTCGATCTCCGCACCGCAGCCACCTCCATCGACCGCCAAGAGGCACTCGCCGAGGGTCCTCGAGTCACCGTTCCTGGAGACGAGTTCCATCTCGTAGCTTCCCCTGGGGGCCTTGTCCGTAACGGTCATGAAGATCCACGAGGGCGCGCCCTCGTACGCAAACAGGTGGCCGACTTCTTGCTGTGATCCGATGGTCAACTCTCTGGCCGTGAAGTACTCGCCGTTCGCCACCGCAAGAGTTCGTTCATAGCCCGAGGCAAGTTGCCGCTCACGGGCGGTAGCCCACATCGTTGCCCCACTGCCAAGTACAGCCGCAACGACAAGCACGGCGGCGACCCGAAGTACGTGGCGGCCACGTCGTTCGGGGCGGCGTGGCGACCTGATGCGCCCGAGCACCGAGGTCTCGAACCCGGGCGGCGGCTCCTTCGAGGGGCCGAGCAGCAGCAGGTCGTCCACAACCGCGGCCGTCTCTTCGAGCTCCCCCCGGCATGCCGGGCAGCGAGCGAGATGCGCGAGCGCCTCCGCTCGTTCATCCCCCGAAGCCACCGCCGCCGCGAGCTCGGGAATCAGATCGCGCACCTCCGTGCAGGGCAGCTGGTCAGTCACCGTTCACCTCCAGTCGGTCTCGAAGCTTCATGAGTCCCCGGCGGACCCTGCTCTTAACGGTCCCCACCGGAATGCCCTCGAGGGTCCCGATCTCTTTGGCGCTCAACCCGTAGAAGACCGACAGCAGTACGGCCTGCGTTTGCTCGGACGAAAGCTCTCGCAGGGCACGCCTCAGCCGGTCGGTGTCCTCGAAGCCGGGCCCTCCGTCGTCACCACGCTCGCGGGCAAGAATCAGGGTCACCAGCTCATCGGCATCGGTCGGCCGCTGGCGCGAGGAGCGGATGGCGTCAATCGCCAGGTTGCGGGTGATGGTCATCATCCATCCCGCAACCCGGCCTTTGCGGGCGTCATACGCGCCCGCATACCGCCATGCCTTTACAAAAGCCTCTTGCGCGACGTCCTCGGCGAGCGTTGGCGAGCGGACTATTCCGAGCGCCAGTCCGTAGACCTTTGACTGAAACCGGCGCACAAACGCCGCAGCAGCCTCGTCGTCGCCCGAGGCCATGCCGGCCAGCAACGAGTCGTCAGAGAGTGACCACACATATCCACTACCGCTCGCACCCGCTGAAGGGTTTCACCGATCTTCAGTTCGCGACTGCGAATCCCGCTGGGGTCCGCGCTCCGTAGTACTCGCGAAGGCCGAAAACTCAAGGAGGAATCATCATGCGGATGTCGTTCAGACTATTGAGCCTGGTCGCGACCACCTTGCTGCTCGCCGCGTCGTGTGGGGACGATTCCACAGCCGGCGCGGCGAGCGCGGACGGTGAGCCGGCGATTTCGATTGAGTCACCTGCGGATGGAGACGAGGTCACGCTGCCGCTGAAGGTCGAGGTCTCCACCAGCGTGGATATCGGTCCCGAGGAGTCGGGCAAGGATCACTGGCACCTGTTCGTGGACGGAGAGGAACTCGAGTACACGGTTGAACCCTCCAGCGAGGCGATGCTCGATAACCTCTCGCCCGGAGAACACACGATCAATGCCACGCTGCAGCACGCGGACCACTCCTCGGCCGGGGCGAGCGATGAAATCACCGTCACCGTGACGGGAGGGGCCACGGGCGAGGACGGCGAGGACGAGTCCGGCACCGATCCCGGTTATGACTATTAGGTCGCCCGAAAGTCCCGCACGGGCGTCCGCGCCGGTCGGAGCCATCGAGCGACACAACCGGGCTACCCGCTGGTTTCACGCACTCATCTACACGGCCGGCTTGACTCTGCTCGCTACCGGATGGTGGCTGTTGATGGGAGGCGAGGGGAAACCGAGTCCCCTCGCCCGGATGACCGGGATCCCCGACACCTCTCTTCACAAGATGATCGGTTGGGCCTTCGCGCTGATCGCCATCCTTGGGTGCATCGTCGGGTGGCGGGCGGCTCGCACCTTTGTCGCTGAGACGCTGCGCGTGGCTCGCTCGGACGGCAGGTGGTTCGCGCG